>CACXGX010000101.1 GCA_902767365.1 uncultured Erysipelotrichaceae bacterium | reverse complement strand
TTAACAGGTAATCCTTTAAATCCTTCTTTATATCTTTCATATATTGCTTTCTTCTGAGCAATATGTTCTTCTAAGTGAGGTAATTGTCCTCTTACTACACCTGCAATTACATTACTCATTCTGTAGTTATAACCTATTTCTTCATGTTGGTACCAAGGAGCTGCTTCTCTTGACTGAGTAGACCATTTTCTTGCTTTATTAGCTGCATCTAACTCACTTGTTAAAAGCATTCCTCCACTTGAACCTGTTATTATTTTATTTCCATTAAATGATATACAATTATATTTACCAAATGTTCCTGTTTGTTTTCCTTTGTATGTAGCTCCAAAACTTTCTGCAGCATCTTCAATAATAATTGCATTATGTTTATCACATATTTTCTTTATTTCATCAATTTTTCCTGGAGTTCCATAAAGATGTGCTACTACAACAACTTTTACTTCAGGATATATTTCAAATGCTTTTTCAAGTGCTTCTGGATCCATATTCCATGTATCATATTCTGTATCAATAAATACTGGTACTCCACCTTCATATACTACAGGGTTTACTGTAGCTGCAAAAGTCATGTCTGAACAAAATACTTTGTCCCCAGGTTTTACTCCAGCTAGTTTAACAGCTAAATGAAGTGCACTTGTTCCACTTGCTAGTGCTACAGCATATTTACTTCCAGTTTTCTCAGAAACAAGTCTTTCAACTTCGTTGATATTAGCTCCAACTGTACTCATCCAGTTTGTTTCATATGCTTCTTGAACGTATTTAATTTCTTCACCATGCATTGTTGGTGATGAAAGCCAAACTTTTTTCTCTAATGGTTTAATATCTTTTTTCATAATAAAATACCCCACATTCAACTACTTGTTTTATTATACTTTCTTTTAAAAAATAGTCAAACAAAAAATACTAGTATCATACTACTTATTCCCCTTTGACTATATTATATTTTATCATACAATTATTTTTTAATAAACAATTAATAGACTATTTACTACTAAAAATGTAGTATTTTATACTACATTCTTTTTCTATATATAACTCCACCTTTTGTTTCTTCTATATCAAAAAATTCTTTAAATATATCCTTTTCGTTACTCTGACTATAATTAACTATTTTACTTGCAATACACACGCCATCATCTTTTAATAGTTTTAATAAATTGTTACGTGCTTTTATTAGTTTATCTTTGTCATTTCTTCCCCAATCAAAGGTATTGGAGGTAAGCGCAATATCATATATTCTTGGAATATTTATTTCACTAAATAAATCAACTGTCCAAAAATCAATAACTGGACTTGTTACATCTTTTAATTCTTCTGCTTTTGTATATAACGTATTACCTTCTGGCTGAGACTCAACATCATAAAATAATTTATCTAATGGTGTTTTATTAGCTAAATGTTTCTTATAATAGAATACTGCCATTTTTTCTTGTAGCGTTTTTGCTTTAACTTGAGAAAGCAAATCATTCATCCACTTATTATGATATATATTTGGATATAATTCACCTCTATATTTAATAGACCATAATCTTAGATAGAAATAATAAGGAGTTAATCTATTGATATCAAAAGCATCAACTCTTTTTGCATCCAAAAATCTTGCTGTTAAGACATGGTCCCCACTTGATAAAACAGAGAATACTTCTTTATCTTTAAAATCAACATCTAAAACAGTATTTACTAAATCTTCATTAGTTTTATAATATACTTTTCCATGATTAGGATAAGAGTTTCCTCTTGCTACTGATTTACTAGCTATGAAGTCTAAATCATAAATATTTTCCATTCCCATATATTACCAACAACCCCTCAATAATGTTACATATTATAGCACATTTGTTTGATATAGTCAAATAAAAAAAGAAATATTGCTATTTCTTTTCCCTTTTATCAACTGTATAAGTTGTTACTATTTTTGCTACTTTATCTTTTATATTTCCTTCATTTTTATATGATTCTTTAATTAATGAATCTAAGTCTTTTAAGAATTTATCTTCATCAAACTTAATTGGTTGTCCAATACTAATTAATTTATTTGGAGTTTTCTTAAGTCCTTCTTCATCCATTAAGCGCTCTTCATAAAGTTTTTCACCAGGTCTTAATCCAGTTATTTTTATATCTATATCAACGTCAGGCTCAAAACCTTTATATCTAATTATTTGTTTTGCAAGTTCATAAATCTTAACAGGTTTACCCATATCTAAAACAAATATTTCTCCACCTTTAGCATAAACACTAGCTTGTAATATTAAGCTTACAGCTTCAGGTATAGTCATAAAGAATCTTGTTATTTCTTTATCCGTAACAGTAACAGGTCCACCACTTTCTATTTGTTTTAAGAAAAGTGGTATTACTGAACCATTTGATCCAAGTACATTACCAAATCTTACTGCAACGTAATCTGTGTTTTTAGACTTCTTATCCATTGTTTGAATAATCATTTCACAAATACGTTTTGATGCTCCCATAATATTTGTTGGTCTTACAGCTTTATCAGTTGACACTAAAACGAACTTCTTAACCTTGTATATATCAGATAACTTGGCGGTATTAAGTGTTCCTAAACAGTTGTTTTTAATTGCTTCATTAGGTGATACTTCCATTAATGGAACATGTTTATGAGCAGCTGCATGAAATACTATTTCAGGATGATATTCTATAAATACTTTTTCAAGTCTATCATAATCTCTTACACTACCAATTATTGTTTCCAAGTCTAAGTTAGGATATTTTCTTACTAATTCTTGTTGTATGTCATAAGCATTATTTTCATATATATCAAATATTATTAATTTTCTTGGATTAGCTTTAGCAATTTGACGACATAATTCAGATCCAATCGATCCTCCACCACCAGTTACTAAACAAACTTTATTAAATAAACTATTTTCAATTTCTTCATTATCAACAACTATTTGATCTCTTCCTAAGAAGTCTTCATAACTAATAGGTCTTAATGTACCTAAAATAGATTCATTATCTCCCATACTTTTAGCAAGTTTAGGAACTATTTTAATATTACATTTAGATTGTTGAGCTTCTTCATATATAAGTGCTATTTTACTTTTACTAGCACTAGGTATAGCTATTATTATTTCATTAATTGCATATTTATTACATGCTTTAATAATATCATTTCTATCTCCTACTACTGGTACTCCTTTTATAAATGTTCCTTTTTTTTGCTTATCATCATCAATAATACAACGTATTCTATTATTAAAGTCTGCTTTATTATTATTTATTTCATCAATAATTAATCTACAAGCAGAACCTGCTCCTATTATCATTGTATTAACAGATTTACTTTTTTCTTCTATTTGAGTAACAATAGATCTTAATATTCTATAAGAAAATCTAAATCCTGTTACTAATATAAATAATACTAAAAATTGAATTATAAAATATGATCTAGGTAGTTTTATATCAAAGAAGCTTTTATAAGTAAATGTTGTTGTTTCAAATAAAAAGCAAGCCATAAAGACATTTAATAATTCAGTAATTGATGCATACTTCCATACACTTGTATATAATCTAAATAAAGAAAATATAAATACTAATATAAACCCGTCTATAATTAAATATTGATATGAATTAAGAAAATATAATTCTGGAACACTCCCAAAATCAAATCTTAACCATACTGCTAATAAAGAAGCTGCTATTAAAGATAATATATCTACTAATAAAAATAATATTATTTTATTAAGTTTACTATTTAAAAAACTACTATTTTTAACCATAATACTACACCAACCACTAATAAATTATATCTTGCTATATAATACTCATTTTTTTTTAAAAGTCAAACAAAAAGAGTATACTATTTCCGTACGCTCTTTAAATTTTATCATATTTTCTTATTTTTATAAAGATTTATTTGTATTTTTATTATTAAAAATACTATTTAATATTTCATTTAATTCATTCATGTTTTCTATTTCACTTATTGCAAAACATTTCTTACCTAAATCTTTAAAGGATGCTCCACAATGATATAGTTTTTCTTTATCAATTATTATAAATCTATCATGGAAAGAATTATTATTAATAAACGTTATTTTGTTATATTGTTTTTCATATTTTTCTTTTAAAATTTGATTAATATTTGAAGATACTATTGTTATATTTCTTTTTATATCTTTTAAGATGTTTAATAATTCTTTATCTATATAGTTATCTATTATAATTATTTCTTCCTTACTTGATTCAAATATTTTTAATAGTGTGTAATGAGCATCATATATTTCTCCTTCAAAGAACAAATAATTTTTACTTATTACATTTGGATTAAATTTATCAAATAGTTCTTTAATTTTCTTTGAATTAGTTTCTACTTTATCTTCTATTAATAACATTCTATGTGGTAACAATTCTTTATCATAATTTATGTAATGCCTCATACGTACAAATGCATCCATTATTCCTATACTTGTACAAATTGCCATTTTTGATTTTAAAACTGTTGCAAGCATAGCTACACCTTGTTCAGTAAATACTCTTGGATTTTTATATTTGCCACCACGTGTTTCCATTTTTTGGTCGAAATTTTCGACCAAAAGTTTTTCACTTTCTTCATTATTTAATTTCCAAGAAAATCTTTGTGGAAATTTTAATGGATTATTTTTTACTGCTTCATTAATTCGTTTTGTCTCAACATTATACAATTTAGCAAGATCTGAATCTAACATCACCTCCACTCCTCTTATTTCATAAATTTTCTTCTCGATGTTTTTTTCTTCGTCCATATATAAAACCTCCTTTAACGAAAAAGGAGATGACTAAAAAGTCATCTCCGCATCATGCATACTTATTGCTTGCCTAAATAAATACACCCTATCGTCTCAATTGTCAGTCAACTCATGGCAAGTAATTGACCAATTAAAATATATCAAACATGTGTTCTAAAGTCAACTACTATTTCAATAATTTTTAATTTTTTTAAATGATTACTATTTATTACCACTCTATGCTAGAATGACGAGCTATATAATGTGGATAAATAGTTAATTTATCTAAAGTCATTTTTAATCCATCTATAGTAGGATTAAATAAAGTACAATTAACTATTTTTTGTTTAGTTTCATTTCCTTTTTTATATTTAAGTATTATACCATTATTATTACCATCTGCTACTCCATCTGTATGATTCATAAAGAAGTTATAGATTTTATCTAATTCACTTCTTTCCATATTATAATATCCTAGTAAATCAACACATCTTTTTTGTAGTATTAATTCTTGATATGTTTCAGGTTCTTTATCCATTATTCCAACTCCTTAATTTAGATATATTACTCCATATCCGCTATCATTCCAAAGACTTGATGTTCTAATAAAAAAATTATTACCTTCAAAAGTATTATCTTTATTAGTAAAAGTTATTCTTTTATTAATGTCTCCACTTAATACAAAATCCATTGAGTATTTTTCATCATCAATTCTATTTAAGTTTTCAAATTTTACTATTATACTTTTTATTTTATCTGATCTTATCTCATATAAAGTATTATATCTTATATTAAGATTAACATAATATTTGTATCCATCTAATGATGGTACCATTTCATATATATCTATAAACATTGAATTTTTGTAAGATTTTTTTATAAATATTTCATAATTGTCATATGCATAATGTAGATTTGGACTTAGATTTAAGTCATACTCAATTATTCTTTCTTGTCCATTATTGGTGAATACTAAAGTTGCTATTTTATTATTTACATCTAGATTTTTATAATTAAATTTAAAATTTAATTTATTAAAATTAACTATTTGTCCATATTCAATATTACTATATAGTTCATTTGTATTATTTGTTTTTATGGTTGGAGTCTTATTTTCTTCTATATGTGGTATTTCTTTTGTTGATAATTGTTCTTCAGTTGGTAAATTATTATCAACTTGTTTTCTATATCTTTTTACACTAGTTTTTGAATTATTAAATGTGCTTGAATCTACTATTGTATTTTGAGGTATTGTTATTTCAATTAAGTTGTTACAATTTCTAAAAGCACTTGATCTAATTTCAACAAGCCTAGATTGATCTGTTGTAGCTATTTCAGATAGGTTTTTACATTCTCTAAATGCACTTTTTCCTATTCTTGTTACATTATCTGGTATGTTAATTGTTCTTAAATTTGTACAATTTCTAAATGTATCATCTTTAATTTCAGTTATACCTTCTGGTAAATATATATTTTCAAGACTTTCACAATATTTGAAAGCTCCTCCACCTAAATATGTTAAGTTCTTTGGTATATTTATCTTTTTTAAATTTGTATCATGAGCAAAAGCATATCCTCCAATTTCAGTTATTGTATCAGGTAAGTGTACTTCTTTTAGATATCTTAAGTTTTTAAAAACATTTCCTTTTATTCCAACGATAGGTTTATCTTTATATTTATCAGGAATTATTGCTTTATCATTATCAGTAATTCCTAAAGTATAAAATCTTATTATATATCCTGTTTTATCTTCACTTTCTTCATAAAAGATTCTTGGTTCTTTAAAATAAATTACAGGTATTAAAATTGAAAGTATTATTCCTACTATTAATATATATTTGCTTTTATCTATTACTAAATCATTTTTAGCGTTTATTACTATATTAGATATTTTTTCATTTGGTCTAGATTTAATCTCTTTAATAAAATAATTAATTAGGCTAAATCTTCTTCCTAACATAAATGTTATTAGTAATACTATATAGGAAATTAAATATACCCAAAAATCCAAATGGAAGAATATTAGTATTATGGAAATAAATAGTAACACTGTAAATAATATATTTAATATTATTTTTCTTTTACATAATTTTTTTGGTAGTTTTCCTTTTTCTTCATCAAACTTAACTTTACTCATTTCTTTAGTTATAAAATTTTTAATTAATGTTTGATCATCAACAAGTAACATTTTGTTAAAATCATTCTTTTTAGCATATTGTACAGTAGTTATATTACTATTACCATCAAAACTGGTAGGAATTGGATTCATTGGTATAAAAGAATTATGTTCTTTTAAATCATTTCCACAATTATCACAATACTCGTCTCCTAATTTAACTGGTTTGTGACATTTAGTACATATACCTAAAGCTTCATAATTATCTGTAGGAGTTCCACAACCTGGACACACTCTATCATAATTATTAATTATGCGATAACAATTTGTACATCTTAAAAAATCATCTCTATTTACGTTTGATAAATCTAATGGTTTAAATTTACATAATGATATTAAAAATCTACGAAGTGATGGTATCATCCCCAATAACCAAAGAATTATAAAGTCAATGAAAGCACCAAATGGATCAAGAAGTCCATAAAATATAATAATAAATAATATTCTAAATATTAAAAAATTTTTAAATTCAAACTTTTTTCCTTCTTCTTTTACAATAGCATACATAAATGTAAAATAAAATAAACTCATGATTGTACCATCAATTAAAATAATAGTAAAACTATATAAATCAAAACCAACCAGCATATTTATAATCACCTATTTTCATAATAAAAACCTCTATTATATGTTATTTATTATAACATAAATAGAGGCTTTTTTTATTTAATTTTATATCCTAATTTTAATATTTCTTGTTTTGCTTCTTCTTCTGTTTTAACTTCATCTTTGTAATAGAATTCTCTATAAATTACTTCTCCACTTGTTCTTTCAACTTTACAATCAAATAAAGATCCTTGTCTTTTAAATGTATCACAATCAATTGCTTTCATATTATACATAGTATTTGTTGCCGTTTTATAAGTAAATATTTTTGTTATCTTAATCATTCTTTCTGGTTCATAATAATCCCATTCATATACTATTTCTTCGGTATTATTATCTCCTAAATCTTTATATCCTCTTATAGTTGGATTTTCTATTTCTTCACATCCTGTTAAAAGACCTACTGTAAATACTAATAATAATAGTGTTAAAACTTTTTTCATATTTCCTCCTATTCTTCAAATTCTTTTCTTACTTCTTCTAGTAAATCTCTAATTTTTAAGTGTTGTGGACAAGATGCTTCACAACTACCACACTTTATACAACTAGATGCCTTTCCACCATTTTGTGTATGTATATTGTAATACATATTTGAATTCCAATCATTAAATTGTTTCTTTTTGTTATAACATGCAAATAAATCAGGTATAGGAATACCCATAGGACATCCTTCAGTACAATAACGACATGCAGTGCAAGGAATTCCTCCATGGCCTTTTAATATTTTTGTTACTCTTTCTACGGCAGCTTGTTCTTCTTCATTTAAAGGAGTAAACTCCTTCATATAAGAAACGTTATCTTTTACTTGATCAAGATCACTCATACCTGAAAGTACTTTAAATACCCCATCAAATCCTGCTGCAAATCTTACTGCATAGCTTGCATAACTATATTTACCATCATTAAGTCTATCGAATTCTTTTTTAGCTTCATCAGGTAATCTTACTAAACCTCCTCCTTTTACCGGTTCCATTATAAGAATTGGTTTATTATATTTTCTGCAAACATTATATACTTTTTCACTTTGAACATCGGAATCAGTGAAGTCAGCATAGTTAAATTGTATTTGAACGATTTCAATTTCAGGATGTTCTTTTAATATCATATCTAGTACATCACTTGTATCATGAAAAGATATTCCTATATGTTTTATTTTTCCCATTTCTTTTAGTTTTTTTGCTACTTCGTAGGCATTAGTTTTCATAAAATGTTTATATACTTCTTTATCTTGAGCATGCATCAAGTAATAATCAAAATAATCTACTCCACAAAGTTCTAATTGCTTTTCAAAGAATGGTATAATATCGTTTTCTTTATCAAAATATGGCTTTGTAAGTTTATTAGTTAAAATATAATCTTCTCTTTTATATCTTGATGTTAAACATTTCTTTATGGCTTTTTCACTTTCTCCATTTAAATAACCATGGGCTGTATCAAAATAATTGAAACCATTTTCTATATAGTAATCAATCATTTTATTAAACATATCATAATCGACTTCACTACCATTCATAGGTAGTCTCATACATCCAAATCCAAGTAATTTTTCCATACACACCTCTATACTTATATTTTAACACATTTTACTCTATATTAAATCCTCTTTTGAACATAATTCTTCCTGTTGTATATAAAATAGCATTTATTAAAATATAAATTAATATTATTATTGTTGCTGAATTTATAAATAGATTTAACAAGTTATTTAATAAATAAAATCCAAAAAATAATATAAAGAATAAAAAGAAACATATTAGATCTCTATTTTTATTACATTTATTAGCAATTATTAATGAGTTAATAGCAAGTAGAAATATTATTATTCCTTGAAGTATGAAATTTATACAAAAAGTTAATACAATATTAATGTTTTCTTCAAATTTAATTGTTCCTTTTATGAATTCTGTTACTGAAGTATGAGAAAATATATAAACAAAGCATATTCCAAATAATAACATACCTATTAATATAGAAATAATAGATACAAGTATTTTGGCATCATATAATTTACCTTTATCTATAGGTAGCGTGTGAGTTAAATAGGCTTCATCTTTAAATATACTTGTTCTAAATCTTGTAAAAGGAATTATAAAAGAAAAGAATAATGATGAAAAAGCAAAGATAAAAGCAAAGTCTGTTGTTAAAAGAAAAGTTGCTACTGATATATCACTAGTACCATATTTAAAAAACAAGTTAATTATGGAAAGAGTTAAAGATATTAAATAAATTATAAATAGTAACTTATTTATTTTTTTAAAATCATATTTAATTATTTTTTTTATCATTTGAACATTCCTCTAAAGATTTCATCAATTGATTTATTTTCTTTCTTCCTTAGTTCATCACAAGATGAATTAAGAACTATTTTCCCTTTATCTATAAATATTACTTGATCAAATATATTCTCTATATCACTTATTAAATGAGTAGAAATGATAATACTTGATTTTTCTTTATAGTTAGATAGTATTGTTTCTATTATATATTCTCTTGTAACGGAATCTACTCCTCCTAGTGGTTCATCTAAAATATATAACGAAGCATCTCTTGACATAACAAGTATTAATCTTAATTTTTCTTGCATACCTTTAGACATTTTAGAAATAGTAATAGATTCATCTATATTTAAATCTTTAATTAATTTTTTAGCTTTTTTTAAATTAAAATTATCATAAAATTCTTTAAAGAAATTTAATACTTCTTCAACTTTTTGATTTTCATCTAAATAATTTATTTCAGGAAGATATGCTATATCTTTTTTTGATTTTATTCCTATTTTCTCACCTTTAAATAGAACTTCTCCATTTGTAGGTACAGCTAAATCATTGATTATTTTAAATAAAGTAGTTTTACCTGCTCCATTTTTACCAAGTAAACCAATTATCTTTCCTTTAGGTATTTTTATATTTATATTATCAAGTACATATTTACCTTCATATTTCTTTGATACATTATTTATTTCTAAGAGATTCATTTTATTCCTCCTAAATATTTTTTAATTTCTTCTAGATTTATTCCTAAATTGTTCATATTACTTATATATTCTTTTGTTATATTACTTACTAACTCTTCTTTCATTTTTTTTATTATTTTTTCATCTTTTGTAACATATCTACCATTAGTACTGTCAGTTACAATTATTTTTTCTTTTTCTAATTCAGTTAATGCTTTTTGAACAGTGTTGGGGTTAATTTTAAAATCAAGAGCATATTCTCTTACAGATTTCAATCTTTCACCAGTTTTATATTCTTCTTTTATAATTAATTCTCTAATTGTATCCATAAATTGTATATATATAGGCTTATTATTATTGAACATTAAATCACCTCTTGTTGTATTACTTATACAACACAATAATAATTTTTTAATTATTTTATGTCAAGAAATTATTTTTTAAAAATATGAATTATAATTCATAAGATGTGGTAAAATAAAATTGAGGTGTACTGGATGGAAAGTAAAACAAGAATACCCAAGCAGAAAAGTGCTACTAAAAAGTATGACAAAATAGTTAAAGCTGGATGGGAATTAATAACGGAAAAAGGATATGTAAATACTAATACTAAAGAAATAGCTAAAAAAGCCGGAGTATCAGTTGGTATAATATATCAATATTTTGAAGACAAACACGATATATTAATCGTTGGTTTAAATAAATATGGTGAAAATATTTTTTTCCCATTGTTAAAAATTAAAGATGATTTTAAAATATTAGATTTTTCTAGCTTTATAAAAAAGTTTATTACGGAGTATATTAAAACTCATAAAGAAAATAAAATTGCATATGAAGAAATAAAATCTATGGTTTTTACTGATAAAGAAGTTAAAAAGTTTTTTTATAGTAGAGAAATAAAATTAAATGAATTCTTGTATAAGTTACTATATAATAGTGGTTTTAATGAAGAAAATTTAAAAGAGAAAATACATGTTATAGTAGGATTAATAGATAATTTATGTCAAGAAATTGTTTATCATAAACATCGTGAAATGAATTATGAACAAATGGCTATAATTGTTATTAATAGTATAGATAAAATAATAAAAGAATGATTAATTTCATTCTTTTATTTATTAAAAAAAGAATTATTCTTCATTAATATCTATTAGTGAAAATAATTCTTTATTATTATTTAATTCAACTATATTTAATACTACTCCTTCTCCTACAACAATTCCTCCTAATTTAATAATTGCTTCTTTAATAACTCTTAAAGTATTACCAGTAGCATATATATCATCTACTAAATAAAATTTTTTATTTTTATATTCTTCATTTACTAATTTTGGTAATTCTAATGTATCTTTACCATATTCTTTTATATAATCAAATTGACATTCTACAGTAGATGGAGCAAGTTTTCCTTTTTTTCTTACTGGTATTATTCCTATATTTAATCTATTTGCGATTATTGATCCAAATAAGAATCCCCTGGCTTCTGGTGCTACTATATAATCTATTTCTTTATTTTTTAATTCTTTAACAAATTTATTAACTATTTCTTTTAAGCAATCTTTTTGAAGTATTAATGGATTTATATCAATAAACTCTATTCCTTTTACTGGAAAATCTTTTTCTGTTCTTAAATTTAAATTTGATTTTAATTTATTATTAATAATTTTCATATATTTATTTCTCCATTTCTTTGTTTATCCATTTTATAATTATAGTCACAATATAATTTATTTCTTCACTTGTTAATTCTTTTCCTTTAGGAATACTATGCCATTTATTTAAACAACCTCTACAGCAACATGCACATGCGTGTTGGGCTATAAATACAGGGTGTACTTGTTTCATAGGTGTTTGTTTCCCATCATTTTTAGGTTCTTTAGGGCTAATTCTTTGAGTTATAAAAAATAGTGCATCTTTTTTTATTTTTTCCATTCCATTTTTTTTAACATAATCTTTCATTTTTTGATTTAAATGAAAACTACTACGAAATTTAGATTTAGATAAACTTAATAATTTATAATCTATAGTATCCATATATACTCCAAAAAAGACCATTATGGTCTTTTATTTTATTCTAACTCCTACAATTGTAAATAATTTTTTTGTTCCTCTATGTGAACATGTTTGTAGTACTATTATTTCTGAATTTTCATCATATGGGACACTTCTTGAATAAATTATACCTTTTCCTGTTGTCATTTTCTTTAAGTGTTCTACAAATTTAGAACCAGTATAATCCACAATTAAGTGTTCTGCATTAGCTTCTTCATTTACTTCTTTCATCGCAATTATTTTATATATTTTTTTACCATTATCCTGTTGAAAAACTATATATTGATTTTTTTCAAAGAAAGATTTATCAAGAAACTTTTCTAATTTTAAAAATGCTACTTTTATGTTAGTATCTCTTGTATTATGCCCATATATATTAATTTGTTTACTATTTGTATTAACTCTATAATCTAAAAACTCACTTCCACGTATATCATATTTTCTATCAACATTATGATTTAAATAAAACGAATTATCTTTTGTTTTAACAACTAAAACATTAATTAAATCAGGTATTTCTAGTCTTCCTACTATTTCATTATTATTGTGTTCTTTTCTCTTTTTTGCTAAATCAACATCAGGAGCCATTTTAATACTAAGAGATTCGACAACTTCTTCTTGTTTATCTTCTTCTTTAACTTCTATTTCTGATGGTGTAGGTTCATATATTTCCGGCGTTTCCTCTTCTTTAGTTGATTCAAGGTAATAAAACACCCCAGAAACAATCATTAATAAAATAAAAAATGCATATAATAATTTTTTCTTCATTTATGTCACCTCTACTATATTTATATTTTATCATACATAATGAAAAAATTAAACAAAGAAAAAAGTCTCAAATGAGACTTTTGACTTTTATTATTGATTGTTATTTGGGAAAGTTAGAAATTCAGATTCTTTGTTTTCTTCTACTGGTTGATCTTCTTTCTTTTCCTCACTAAATTCCTCTACTTGTTCCTTCTTCTCTTCCTCTTTTTCCTCTTTTTTGTCTTTATCGTCAATTAATCCTGTTAATCCTAATCCTGCTGCTCCTAATGCAAGTCCTGCCAAAGCTCCTAAGTTAGATTTACTTGTATCATTTGTATCATATGTTCCGTCTAATCCTGTATGAATTGGATTTACTGGTGGACGAGTTGGAGGTGGTGGCGGAGGTGTAGGTCCAGTTGGCGGAGTAGTTGGCGGAGGTGTAGGTCCAGTTGGTGGTGTAGTTGGTGGTGGAAGTATTGTTGGAGGTGTTGTAGGTGTAGGCGGTGTTGTTGGAGGATTTGGTGGTCCCGGTGGCGTTGTTGGATCTGGAGGTGTTGGTGGCTTAGGTGGATCCGGTGGCGTTGGAGGATTTGGTGGCGTTGGTGGCGTTGGAGGTGTTGGTGGCGTTGGTGGTGGTAGTGTGTCATCAAAGTCATCATAAGGCTTATCATATCCAGGTGTTTTCTTTGCCCATCTAATTGGGATAATTTCTCTTTGGTCCCAAACAGTTACATCGTTTCCAACTCTATTTCCATATTTATCATAACATGCTATTTGAATAGTACCAGTTAAAGGATCAAATGGCCCTGTAATAGCATATACATAACCATGCGCATCGTCATGTAAAACAACGTCTCCTTCTTTATATGGTACAAATTCTCCTTCTTCGTTGTAGTATCCACTCAGGCTCGTTATTACAGGCATCCTCATCGGATCTTCGAAATCCTGTACAATTTGGTCATGGAATTTAATAATACTTGCAGGATCTTTAATCCAATCTGCATGGCTTCTTCCATTAAAGTAATCATTAAATGAAGTTAATGTTGTTTTATAATTAATAATTTGATAGTAGAATTCTACTGCTTTATCTAGATATTTATCCATTTGTTCTTCTAAAGAATTTAGTCTTTCAAGTTTTGGTCTAAATTCAGTTTCAAGTGTTTTTAAAGCTTCTTCTAATTCTGCTTTCTTTTTATCCCAAGCTTCTCCTAAAGAGTCATCTGTAATAGTAGTTGGTTGTCCTTGACTATTTAAGTTACTTGTATCACTTATTGTTTTTGCAAAAGGACGTCCTGATTCAATATGATTTTTTAATGCATTATAAGCAGTATAGATTTTTCCTCCAGGCACTGAATCAACGCTAAATCCATCCTCTAATTCAAGCATGCTATCTCCACAGTATTGCTTTTTTGAGTCCCTTAGTTCTTCTACTTCTGGTTCATTTTCCTTTAAGAATTCTAATTGTTCCATCAAATTAGCATATGCTTTAACTGTAGGAATGAAACTCATTCTTATGTTACCCATAGTAACTTCAAATTTTCCTATAATACACTCTAGTACTTCTCTTGCACTATCGTTTACTTGTCCTTGCCAATCTCCTTCGCAATTACCATGAAGTTGTGTAAATCCAGCTATTGCTTGATTTAAATTTTCTTCTAGTTCACTACTAAATGCTTCTACAGTTTTTGCTTCACTAGCTTTTTCATATAATTCTTCGAATATAGTACCTTTAAAATAATGTTCAGGGTGTTTAGAGAATTTAACGCCTGCTGCTGCTAATGCATCAACAGTTAATCTCAAATCAATTACTGAATATTGTCCAGTAGCAGCATAAGTTGCTATATAATCTAACTTACTAAATCCTTTTGTTGGATTTTCCCAATTTATATTGGCATTCAATGGATTTCCTGTTGTTACTAAGTGAGATTTTAAATAAGGGTTGTTTGCTAAATCAACAGTTTTACCAGGTTCATATTGTTTATATTCTCCTCCACCAGAAGTTTGAGTAATGTGGGTATGGTGCATAATACCATCACCCTTTTTCAAATTATAATACTCGTTGTCTTCTAATGCAGCATCGTGAATATCTTCTCTATCGTGAGAACCAATTCCATTCAATATTGCTGTATCCGTTTTACTATTTCTTTCTACGTTTATATGTTCTTCATTTACACTATTAAAATCATCAGATTTTAAATATGTTACGTCAATAGGTTTTCCATTTTCATCAAGTAATTGAATTTCAGGAATTATTCCATCTTTAGTAAGATCATATAATTTACCTGGATTATCAGGATCTTCTAAGAACTTATGTAATCCTTTTTGTACAACAACATATGCTTTTCCATTTTTGTCTATTACTCTTTCTCCAACTTCTAAAGAGTTAACTTTGTCTATTGTCTTGTTTCCTTTAGTATATACTATAAAATTTGGGTCTTCATCTTTTCCTGTTAAAGTAGAATAATTATTAGCTTTTGTTCTATATGCATCAACATCCACAACTTTTGCATTTTCTAAAACTTTATTAACATCTTCAGTTTGAATAGGTTGTCCTGTTTTCACATCTACTATACTTGCTTTACCATCTTTATCATAAGAAAGTACTGCAAGAGTATCTTCTTTTCCATCTTTACTAGGAAGTAATATTTCATAACTTGCATCTGTCTTATCAGTTAAATCATTTACTGAAAAGGTAGTTTTTTGAGCTTTTTCTTTAGTTATTTCTTTTAGTAATCCATTGTCAGCAGGAGGTTCATGCTCAGCAGTGATTGGTTGTTCTTGTGTACCATCAGATGCTATAGTATTTCCTGCTCCGCTAGTTACATTTAAATCTGTTGTAGTTTCAGTAATAGTTTTTGAAACTGGGTTAATTTCATCTTGGATTCTATTTTTATCTTTTCCTTCTATTCCAGGTGCTATCTGTCCTGCTCCATTAGTTACTTTTGAATCTGTTGTAATTTCAGTAACAGTTTTTGAAACTGGGTTATTTTCATCTTGGATTCTATTTTTATCTTCTCCTTCTCTTCCAGGTGCTATAGTATATCGTGATCCACTAGTTGCACTTGAATCTGTTGTAGTGTCAGTAACAGTTTTTGAAACTTGGTTATTTTCATCTTGGATTCTATTTTTATCTTCTACTTCTCTTCCAGGTGCTATAGTATGTACTGCTCCATTAGTTACTTTTGAATCAGTTTCAGTAACAGTTGAAGATAAATTTTGAGATAGTGGGGGTGGTACATAAATTCCATTTTGTCTTGCATTTTCTACCATTTCTTGAGCTTTTTCATATGATGTATTACTTGATGCCATAACGCTATTTACTGCATTTTCATATGATGTATATTTCCCTTGGTAATTATCACTTACACCAGTAGCTATTAAGTCTCTATCATCATTATTCATAAACTACCTCCTAACCACTTACTACATCTAAGGCTTCTGCAGTTTCTTCCATATTGTTAGTGAATTCTGCATTTAATCTAATGTAGTCTTCTAAAGATTTTTTCAAAAATTTAATATATAATTCAAGTGAATATTCAATATGACTATAATTATCATTTAACATTTTATATTTTTCATACATGACTTTAGCTGTCTTTCCTGACCATGTATCTGTTTCATTTATTCTATTTGCATTTTTTATTTGATTTCTTCCTGCTTCAATTA
Source organism: uncultured Erysipelotrichaceae bacterium (assembly GCA_902767365.1). Classification (GTDB taxonomy): domain Bacteria; phylum Bacillota_I; class Bacilli_A; order RF39; family UBA660; genus RUG13868. Next base: position 3,769 of record CACXGX010000101.1, on the reverse strand, counting down.
TTTTATTAAAGGAATGCTCTAATGAACTAATAACTTCTTTAAATTCTTCAGTATTAGTTATTGTCACTTGGTTCTTCATAATTAGCTGCCTCCTTCTTATACTTCTGAGTAAATTGATCTTCCGTTTCTCTAAATGCCCCACTTGCTTTTTTAGTAAAGTTTGACATATCTTTTAGTGTTGTTGGAATACTTTTCATATTTCTAAAGTAACATTCAAGATTATCACAAAAGGCTTTTCCATCAATACCAGGCCAAATTCTTCTTAGTTTTGTTATATCTTGTTCTATAACTTTATTTATTTCATTTTCAATGATTTCTCCATCATTAGTCATTGTTTTTGAAACATCATCCAGTTCATCAAAATCTAACTTAAATTTCATATTCTCACCATTCTTTCTATACTAATGAGTATTTTCAAACTCATCATAGTCAACATGTTCTAACTCATCTTCTACTTTTTTCTTCTTTTTTTCTTGTTCAAACTCATTAGCTGCAAAATTATCGAAGGCAATTGCCATTGCTTTTTGATCTAAATCATCTTGATACATCGAATTATTATCCATAGTTCCAAGAGTTTGAGGTGCAGCAATTGTAAGTCCTGCATCATATTCTTGTTGTTCTGCAGGTACATTTTTATTTATATTACCTAAGATTGACTCTCCACTAATTGAAGATTCAGTACTTAATTCTTGTTGTTCAGTTGCATTTTTAGTAATATCTCGTAATGCTGATTTATTAACATTAACTGTATCATCATATTCTTGTTCTTGAGTAACATCACCATTAATATTTCCAAGAATTGATTCTCCTTGAATAATTGATGAATCATCATATTTTTCTTCTTTAGCTTGAGTCCCAAGAATACTCATTAATCCTTCTGCTTTTACTACTGATTCATCAATCTCATTAGCTGGTTTTGCAGCCTCTCCTTCGTTAACACTTCTACCGTCAATCTTACCTACTAATATTTTTTCATACTCATTAACTTTAGTAGCATCTTCTTTCAAAAAGTTTTTTGGTGGTTTCAATTCATTTTCAAGTTTATTTGCTAATTCTATGTCGCCATCACTGATTTGATTTGTATAACTTATAGTACTATTAGCCCAAGCATCAATTTGATTTTTTATGCCCTTCATTTGAGTGCTTAGTTTTTGTCTTACTTCAGCACCCATTTTCATATTTTTTGTTTTTGCTATAAATTGATCCAAGTATTCCCCTACTTGTTTTTCATAATTTGAAGCTTGTTTTGAACGTTCACTCATCTTATCGTAATCTATAGATATTCTATTGCTTCCCATTTATATCATCACCTTTACCCTATCAACATACTATTATATTATATATTGTAAAATATTTTTTTGAAATAAGCAACTTTTTCCTGTCAAATATGACACTTTTTTTTATTTTTATTGTTTTTAAATTTAAATTATACTTATTTTTCTTTTTTTGATATAATATTGTTTATGTTTATAGGAGAGTTTTGATGAATGAAGAAAATACATGTTTAGATTATTATGGAAAAAAGCTCAAAATTGGTGATGAAGTTTTACAAGTAGAAATAAAAGATGGTTTAAAAGGTACAATTAATGGCATCAGAAATATTGGAAATAATAGTTATATAGATATTTGGAATCGTAGGACTAGAAGAACATACAGTAATTTGGACTCTTCAACGTTTAGCACACTTGAAAATATTGAAGAAATTGGTAGAAGAAATACTATTTATTACTTAATATTTTATAATGAAGAGTTAACTGAAGTTGCAATAAAACCTTTAACTAGTGATACTAATCCTAACTATCAAATGCCTAGTAATACCTGTTATGTAGCATTAGATGCAGTTCATTTAGATAATGAGGAAAAAGATGAACTTGTTTTCTTTGATGGTCCTCAATATTCAAATCATGAAATATACTATTTTATTGATATAACCAAAGCTAGAATTAATTATGATAAAAAAATGGGTTATTGCTATATAACAACCGATAATAATTTTGGCTCTGTTGTTATAAATGATAATTATAAATTGTTTGATCAAAGTGAAAAATTAAATAGTTTTATAAAAGATTTAATTAGTTATTTTAATAAATCTGATTTGACTGATGTTAATAATAAAACAGAGTTTGATAGAAATGAAAAAGCTAAATTTTTTGAAAGAAAATTAATCCAAGATATATATAGGCAAAGAATAAATAATTAAAAAAACAATAAAGTATTAAAGGCAATACCTTATTGTTTTTTTATGTAGAAATATATTAATTTTTTATCTTTCAATATTTTAATTCTCTATATATTTTGTTAACTATTATTATTTTGTTTTGTTTTTCTTAATCCAGTTTTATTTACGTCAAATTGTGGGAAATCATTTTGAAGCGACTCAAACATTTCATCTACTTCAGCTAATTTTTGTTTTCTTTCATCGCCATAAAATAAAAATTCTATCTTTTCTCTACGTTCATTTAAACGTTTAATATACCCTTCTTTATTTGAATATGTTGTTCCTAATTGCGATTCAAACACTTCCGCCATGATATCTACCATACTCAAATAGAATCTCATTGAGTCTGCATCATTTTCACATAGGCGTGTAATCATATCAATTAATGCTTCTTTATAATTTTCAACATTTAACTTCATTTTCTTACTATAATGTGTAACATCCTCTATACATTTTTCTCTTTCACCTCTTGGATAACGGTATTCATGTATAGCATCCTCAAAAATTGAAGATAGTGAGCAAACGATTCCACTTTCTTGACAAGATTTTTTTGATGAATTTATTGCTAATGTTGTTTTTGATAAATATTCCGATGAATAATCATGATTAATATCAATATATGAATCACATATATCACCATATCTAAAAAATAATTCATATGGTTTTTTTGTATCATATTTACTGTGAAAATTGCTTTCTATTCCAAATACAATTTTTTTGGAATCAGTATTAAAATTTTGAGCCATATAATATTTTTTATTACCTTTATTAACACCAACTATAAATACATTATGAGATGATTCTTTAAAAAATGATTCTTTTTCAGTTCTAAAAAATTCTATGTCTAAATCATCTTCTATACAATGAAATTTATAATATAAACTTATGGTAGGTCCATAGTCAACTTCTTCTAATTGTGATTTAATCTCAAACTTATGACCAGTTTCACAATTAACAAACTTGTCATTTTTTAATTCTATACCAAATTGTTTTAAATACTCGATTTCACATTCTAAGTATTCTAATTTTTTCATACTTTTCCTCCGTAAATGTCTATTATTATATTATAATTTTATTATTTGTCAATTTATAATATATATTTGATAGTGTTTCTAAAGTGAGAAGACTTATAATCTTTTTAAATCAATGAATAAGTTAAAATCTATAATATGCTTTATAGAAAGTGAGGCATTAACCTATGAAAATTATGCCATTAGTTAATGATTTTACTAATATTAAACTCTTTAAATCTTGAAAGTAAAATTAGAGATATTGGAATTGGCATTGTTCTATAAAGGGTCACGTTAATCAAGCCTTTGCTAGATATAATCAATCAACGGAATACAAAACAAAATTTTTTACCTACTTTTTAATCAATAATAAGATAAAAACAAATCAATTATAAATCTTATTTTTGTGGAAAAAATCTCCACGCTTATTCTACAATAACTATATATTGAATTTTAGGTGTTAGTGTAGAATAAGTGTGGAGATTTTTCTCCTAAAAAATAAGATTTATAATTAAATTAATTTTATTCTAGAAGGAGTAGA
>CACXGX010000100.1 GCA_902767365.1 uncultured Erysipelotrichaceae bacterium | reverse complement strand
CAGATGGAGTTTTCGGTATGTGTATCCAATTTATTTGGATTGTTATTTTTATCATCTTAGGAAATATCATAATGAGAATAAATATAAAAAAGATTGTTGTTCAAGGAGGATAGATGAAAATTTATTTTGAATCACTCGCAATGCATTTAAAAGGTGAACTAGAGTATCGAGTGGATTTCATTCTATCTTTTCTATCTCAAATACTGGTGTTTTTTACTTATTATTTTATAATACTAGCATTATTTACAAAATTTAATCATATTAAAGGCTTTACTTTATATGAAGTTCTATTATGTTTTTCTATTGTTCAATTTGGGTTTGCTTTTAATGAAGTTTTTGCTAGAGGAATAGATAAATTTGATGAATTAATCATTCGTGGGGATTTTGATAGGCTTTTATTAAGACCTAAAAATATAATTTTACAAGTTTTATGTAGTGATAGTGATTTTGTAAAAGTTTCTAGATTAATTCAATCTATTATTGTATTGATTATAGCTATATGTCATTTGAATATTTCTTGGAGTTTATTAAAGATTATTACTTTATTATTAATGCTTTTTTCTTCATGTATTATTTTCTTTGGAATCTTTTTAATGGCTGCTTCTTATTGTTTTTTTACGGTCCAAGGATTAGAAGTTAGAAATGTATTTACTGATGGAGGAAAGCATATGGCTCAATATCCTATAGGTGTATTTTCTAAAGGATTTGTTTATTTTTTTACTTTTATTATTCCTTATGCTTTTGTAAATTATTATCCATTATTATTTTTTCTAGGAAGAAAAAGTTCTATTCTTTATGCTTTTTCTCCTTTGTTAGTATTTTTGTATTTAATTCCTAGTATTGTAACTTTTTATTTGGGGATGAAAAGATATTCTAGTGTAGGCTCTTAAGTCTACACTTTTTTTTTGTTGTGTGCTATAATTTTTATGGTGATAATATGAAATTGGTTGCAGCTAAATGTCCTTCTTGTGGTGCTAATATACAAGTAGATAGAAGTTTAAAGTTTACGAAATGTGATTATTGTAATACAGAGATAATGGTTGAAGAGGCCGTTGAAAATTTATTAAAGGTTGAGCTTAAGGATTCTCCTTCTTTAGATAATTATTTAAAATTAGGGAATCGTTATTTTGATAATCAAGAGTTTGAAGAAGCTTATAAAGTTTATTCTAAGGCTGAAGAAATAGATCCGGATAATCCTATTGTAGTATTACGGAGAGGTTTATGTCGAACTTTGATTACGGATTATAATGTACTTGATATCAATTCTTCAATAAATGGTATGAAGACAGCATATTCTTTAATGAAAAAAATGAAAATTTCTAGGGATGAAATTAATACTTGTATAAATGATACAGGAACTGTTTTGTATATAACAAAGAAATATATTGTAGACGTGTATAATCGTAATAAACTTAATAAAGAACAAACAAAAGGGTATATTGATCGATTAGAGGCTTGTTTAGATGGTTATATTTATCTAGATAGTATTGCTGCTGGAGATAAAGATTTAGAAAATAGAATTGTTTCTAGTATTATAGAGATAATTGATATTATCTTAGGTAATACAAATGATACAAAATATCATTTGAGTAGTTCTTATGTAAATGAATTAAAAGAAAAGAAAAAAGCTTATATGGCAAGAAAAGGTGAGACTTCTAATAAAGTTGAAAAGATTACTTCTAAAGAAAAAGTAGTTGATGTTGAAAGTAAGAAATCTATTTTTTGGGATGTTTTGTGTTATTTGATGATTTTCTTCTTAGCTATTATGTTTTTAGGATCTATCTTTAATAAAGAAAGTTTATTAATAATTATGGCATGGTTAATAACTATTATTAGTTTTATTCCTCAGTTAAAAAGAAGTTTAATGAAAAAATTTGGAAGTTCTATGGGGCCTATTGTTATTATTGCAAGGATTGCCTTAGTTATTTTATGTTTGGTTGTTTTGATTGGAGAACCTAGTGAATTTGAAAATACTTTTAAAGGGGAAGATGGAACAGAGATTACTATAAAAGAAGGTAAAGTAGCTATTATTACAGGTAATACTGAAATACATGGAACATATCAATGGGAAACAAAAGATAATGATTATTATATTCATGTAAAAGGTAATAATGTAGGTGAAGATTTAGAATATCGCTATCGTTCTAGTGAAGATGGTGGTAGTTTATGTCTTTTAGAAAATAATGAGTGTGTAACTATTTATTTACCAGTTAATTAAAGACTATTTGGTCTATCTAATTCATTGATGAGTTAGGTAGACTTTTTTATTATTATTAATTGTTTTTCTTTTTATAAATTGCAATTATAACGTTTGACTTTTTTATAAAAGAACTCTATAATAATTTTTCAAGGGGGCATCTTATGAATACAGATTATAACTTGTATAAAATATTTTTATATCTATATGAAGAAAAAAGTATTTCTCGGACGGCAAATCGTTTATATGTATCTCAACCAGCTATTAGTTATAGTTTAAAAGAATTAGAGAATCAGTTAGGTTATACTTTGTTTTATCGTAATTCAAAGGGAATTGAACCAACTATGGAAGCAAAGGAATTATATAATTATATTTCTACGGCTTTTAATATTTTAAATGATGCAGAAGAACATATTAATAATTTGAATCATTTAAATGTTGGTTGTATTCGAATTGGAGTACCTTCTTATATTGGAATGTTTTATTTAACTGATGT
>CACXGX010000099.1 GCA_902767365.1 uncultured Erysipelotrichaceae bacterium | reverse complement strand
GATAGAGTTATTCCAATGCTTCCACATAAGCTTTCTAATGGAATATGTTCATTGAATCCAGATGTTGAACGCCTTGCAATTTCTTGTGTTATGGAAATAGATAAAAATGGTAAAACAGTAGATTATGAAATATTTGAAAGTGTTATTAAATCGAGAATTCAAATGACTTATAAAAAGGTTAATAAAATTCTTGATGATATTGAAGTACCAGAAGGATATGAACCTTATGTAAATGATCTAAAATTAATGAAAGAACTTGCAGATATTATTAGAAAAGCAAAATATGAAAGAGGTTATATTGATTTTGATACTGATGAAGCTAAAATATTAGTTGATGAAAATTGTATTCCAACTGATGTAGTTCTTCGTGATAAAGGTAAAGGAGAAAAATTAATAGAAGACTTTATGATACAAGCTAATGAATGTGTTGCAACTCATATCTTTTATATGGAGTTACCATTTATTTATCGTGTTCATGAATATCCAAAAGAAGATAAAATTAAGAATTTCTTAACATTTGTATCTTCTTTAGGTTATAATATTCCATCAGATATCAAAGATTTAAGTCCAAAAAGTATGCAGAAATTATTGAATTTCTTAAAGGATAAGAAAGAATATAAAGTATTATCAAGCTTATTATTAAGAAATATGCAAAAAGCAATATATTTACCACAAAATATAGGACATTATGGTTTAGCAAGTAAGTGTTATACTCATTTTACTTCTCCTATTAGAAGATATCCTGATACAACAGTTCATCGTTTACTTAGAACGTATTTGTTTAAAAATGACTTATCAAGTGAAACAATTAAACATTGGGAAGAAAAATTAATATACGTAGCTGATCATTCATCTGATAGAGAAAGAGCTTCTGTTGATTGTGAAAGAGATGTAGAAGATATGAAAATGGCTGAATATATGGAAAAACATATTGGGGAAACATTTACTGGTGTGATTACTACTGTAACTAATTTTGGTATGTTTGTGCAACTTGATAATTTAATTGAAGGATTAGTAAAAATAACAGAATTAGATGGTTTTTATACTTATCAAGAAGAAAATCAATTATTAATTGATGAAAAAACACATAATATGTATAGATTGGGAGATAAAGTAATTGTTAAGGTAGTAGCAGCATCAAAGGACGAAAAGACAATAGATTTTCAAATTGTAAAAAAAATATAGGGGGAATTATGGAAATAGTAAATAGAAAAGCAAGACACGACTATTTTGTAGTAGAAGAATATGAATGTGGCATTGTTTTAACTGGGACAGAAATAAAATCAATAAGAGATGGAAGTTGCAATATTGGAGATTCTTATGGGCATATTAGAAAAGGAGAATTATTTCTTTTAAATATGTTTGTTGGAATATATAAAGAAGGTAATATTTTTAATCATCAAGAAACTAGAACTAGAAAATTATTGATGCATAAAAATGAAATAATAAAATTAGATAATAAAGTAAAATTAGAAGGTTTTACTCTTATCCCACTAAAAGTGTATTTTAAAAACAATAAAGTGAAAGTATCTTTAGGACTTTGTAAAGGTAAGAAAGATTATGATAAAAGGGAATCTATTAAAGATAGAGATATAAAAAGAGAAATAGCAAAGAAAAATAAGTATTAATTGAAAAATGAGAAATTATGTGATATAATTTCTCTTACCTGGGGCCGAATATGGTTTCGACGGGATTAGTTGAGTATGGACTGCAAGTCGAGGCATACGTAAATGCATCAGTTAAAATAACTGGAAACAAAATTAAAAATGCATTTGCTACACTTTTCTCTCGTAGATCAGCTGTAGCTTTTGCCTAGTATAACCTAGAGCAAGTGCGCTTCTTTTAATTCTTTTCCTGCGGGAATTCTAAGAGGCTAATTTAGTAGGATATATTTGTGTGATGTCTATAAGCATAAATGAATTTTATAGGCTTGCTATTTGATAACTTGTTAATTAGTTTTTCAAATAGTGAAATTTCTTAATTAACTAAACTTGTAGGCGTCTATATGTGACTTTTTTCGGACGGGAGTTCGACTCTCCCCGGCTCCACCATAGTGATAAGAAACTCGAATTTTTATTAATTCGAGTTTTAATATACTGACTAACTGAAAAGTTAGTTTTTTTGTGTTTCAGAAAGGAAAGTGGTGTTATGATTGAAATTGAAACTAAAAAACTTGAACATAAAAAAGTGATAAATATGATTGAATAATTGATGTATTTAATCAATAGTCTTCCTTTTAGAATTGTTTTGATTTATAATTATCATAGGTGATAATAATATGAATAGTAACAATATAGTGAATCAACCATATGTAACATACAATGGTAATAATTTTTACTTTAAAAATCTTTCTTCAAATGTCAAAATAATAAACAATAATAACAATTCGTTTAAAATAGTTTATTCTAATAAAAAACCAATAGATCTACTATTTACAATAGAACAAAGCAAGATATATGGTGATGATTTATCTTTAAAAAAAACGAAAATAATTACTGATTTTTCTTCATTAAGTAAATATCAAAAAACTTTTTTATATAATGAAGAAAGTGAAATTATTAAAGAAAAAAATAATAATACATTAGTTATATATGATGTTAAAATAAATGAAATACCCAAATGTACTTTCTATCTTTTTGTAGATGACTATTGCTTACGTTTGATATTAAATTGCAATTTAAAAATGAAGGAATTAATATCAAAAATATTATTATCATGCAATAGGAATCCAGCAACTAATGAAAATGAATTATATTTAGATATCACTGATGAGGAATTAATAGAAGCATTTGAAGAAAAAAGTGTTAATAATGTTGATAAGATGGTTGATGATATTCTTAAAAATGGATATGATCCAAATAAAGACTATGTTAAAGAATATAGTTTATTAACTAAAGAAAAACTTAATGAAGAAAATGATTCTTCAAGTCAATCTGAAGAATATGATGATGACTTATGGGAAATGTTTGAAACAAGAGATAAAAATAATGAAGACAAAATGGTTGACGATATTCTTAAAAATGGATATGATTCAAATAAAGATTATTTTAAAGAATATGATATATCAGATGATTATTATAATGAAAAGTATGGATTTACAGAAGAAGAGCTTAATAAAAAATATGGCTTTTCAAATGATATTGGTCATGAATCTGAAGAATTTAAACAACCATATTTAGAAAGTAATTCAAAAATTGATAAGAAAAAATTTAACTTTTATTTTAAAATTCCATCTCCAAATGTGGAGGTTAAACAGATAAATAATTATATGTTTAATATGAAATATTTTGATAAAGAAATAAAATTAATTTTTGTTGTAGATAATGATGAAAGATTTCAAGAGAATATTGATATAAAAAAATGTCATATTTTTAAAACTTTATCCAAAAGAAAAGATTACTATAAAGATTTATATCATTATGATGATAGTGAGGTCATAAAAGAAGATAAACAAAGTGGTAATACTTTAATTATTTATGATGTAATGTTTAATGGAAAAAAACAACATTCCTTTTTCCTATATGCAAATGAATTTTGTATAGAAACAGCAAAAGAATGTAATCTTAAAATGAAAGAAATAATATCAAAAATATTATTATCATGTAGTAGGTATCCAGCATGTTCTAAGAACGAGTTGTATTTAAATATTTCTAATGAAGATTTAGATTTAGCATTTGAAACAAATGGAAAAATGGATGAAAATGATAAAATTATAGATGATAATAATCTAAATGATAATAATCTAAATGATAATGATTCTAAGAAAGAAAAAATAACAACTGAGTCTATACTTAATAAAATAGATAAAAAATTAGAAGAAATAAAAATAAATAATGACACAAAAGATAATTTCATAAATTTAGAAGACAATAAAGTTGCAGAGTTAGAATATGATTATATGGCTGAATTAAACAAAATGGTAGGCCTTGAAAATGTAAAAAAACAAGTTCAAAAACTTGCACATTTTTGGAAGTTCCAAAAAACAGTGAACAATGAAGTTTATATTGAAAAACAATATATGAATATGTGTTTTACAGGTAATCCTGGAACAGGAAAAACTACTATTGCTAGAATTATAGGAAAAATATTATATGAATTAAGATTTATTAAAAAAGACATATTTATAGAAATTACTCCGAATGATTTAACTGGAGAATACATGGGACAAACAAAGGTTAGAACAAAGAAAATATTGGATAAAGCAAAAGATGGACTTTTATTTATAGATGAAGCATATCTATTTGCTAGTGATAGACGTGGAGATGGTGCTGTATCTTACTTTAAAGAAGCACTTGTTGAATTACTAAAATATATGGAGGATCCTGAACATATAATTATTTTTGCTGGTTATTCGGAAGAAATGCAACAATTTATTGATATGAATAGTGGTATAAAATCTAGAATAACAAATTATTTACAATTTGATGATTATAGTGTAGATGATTTAGTAGAAATATTGAAAAGAAAGATGAAAAAACAACAATTAGTTATTGAAGAAAATGCTATTGAAAAGGTTAGGATTATACTTGAAAAAGAAGTTAAAGAAAAGAATTTTGGTAATGCAAGATATATAAATGTATTAAATACTCAAATATTAATGAAACACGCTGAAAATTATTATAATGGAATAAATAGTGAGTTAAAAATAATTAAAAAAGAAGATGTAGATATTGATGATTCAATTAATAATAAAATAAAAAGAGATAATTCATTTGGATTTAAAGTACAAAAAGGAGATGATTAGTTATGAATGATGTAATACAAAAAGCAGAATATGAAGAAAGAGTATATAATGTTTTTACAAGATTATTAAAGGAAAGAATTATTTTTGTAAGTGGTGAAATAAATGATAAAACTGCTAATACAATTATTGCACAATTACTTCATTTGCAAGCAGAAGATCCTAATGCAGATATAACTATGTATATTAATTCCCCTGGTGGAAGTGTAATTGATGGATTAGCAATTTACGATACAATGAATTATATAAGCTGTGATGTTACAACAATATGTGTTGGATGTTGTGCAAGTATGGCTGCAATATTATTATCAAGCGGTACAAAAGGGAAGAGATATGCTTTAAAAAATAGTGAAATAATGATTCATCAAACATCTTCATCCGCACAAGGAACAGTTGCAGATATGACAATTGAATATGAACATTTAATTAGAATGAATGATAAAACTAAAAAAATACTTTCAATTAATACTGGACAACCCTTAGAGAAGATAATGAGTGATACAAATAGAAATTATTGGTTATCTCCAGAACAGGCATTAGATTATGGAATAATAGATCAAATAATATAATAATAAATAAGGAGTTTAATAAATGGAGATAAAAGTTATTGGGCAAGATTCATCATTTACTTCTCATATTATGGAGTTTGATGAGCAACAGTTTCATGACATTGTAAAATATGTTAATGAATTAAATGTTGATTGTTATGATATATATGAAGATTTATATAAATCTAAAAGAAGTATGTTTCCAAGTATTACAGAAAAAAATATATTGGATAATAGAATAGATAATTTAAAAAAAATTAATCCATTGTTAGAAACAGAAAAGCAGGGAAATGATTATGAATGGATATATATAAATCGAAGGGAAAAGGGAGAAGACGCTTTTAGATATTATTTTGGAATTAATCCAGTTAATTTATATAAATTAGTTGAAAAAATGACTGAAAAATTTGCTAATAAAGGAATTCCAGTATCATTTAAATATCAACAAGAAGGTAAAAAAAATGTAGTTGATCGAATAATTTTATATACAAATTCTTTACATAAAGAAGAAGTTGAGAAGACTTTAAGTGAGATATATAATGAAAATAGAGAATTATTTTTTGATTCTGAAAGACCTCTTCCATGGTTATATGAATCAAATATACCAAATGTTTATGTATCTCCAGAATCAAGGAATCATGAAAAATCATATGGTGAGAATTTTTCCAGTGCACTTATGGATGCTAAAAAAATATTTCATTATTTATATCAAGAAGACAAAGTTAAAAATCAAGAACAACTTGAAGTTTTAAAAAAAATAGTTTTATCAACAATGTTAAGAAATGGATGCTTTTTAACTAAAGATGGAAGAAGAATCATAACTGAAGAACAAGGAATAAAAACATTCTATGATAAAGAAAAAAATGAGTTAAGAAATGTTTTTGAGTACAAGAATGGTGATTATTATGAAGCTAAATATGATTTTACAATAGAAGGAAAAAAAGCATTTTTGAATAATTTTTATTCTGTAAAAAATGTTGTAAATCAGCTAGGTGTTGAGGTAAGAAGATTGACTAGACAAGAAAAAAACAAGGAAATATATAATTACTTATATCCACAGACAGCTAATAATATGCATAAATAATAATCTGCTTATTTTCACAATTGCAAACAATAATATGATTGATTTAGTTTTTATACTAAATAATATATTAATACGAGATTTAAAAGTTGATGATTATTTAAATATATGTTATATTTTTATCAGTTAGTAAGTTATTTGCTTACTATTAACTTGTGTCTTTTGTCGAACCTCGTCTTCACAGGCACCATAGTGATAAGAAACTCGAATTTTTATTAATTCGAGTTTTAATATACTTAAAATTATGTTATAATAACTACCAACTTTTAAATTGAATTGTATAAATTTAAAAACGTACTTGCATAATGACATATTCATTATAGATATGAGGTTGAAATAATATGTTGGTAGAACAATATGGAACTATGACAAAAGAAGATGCTGATCCAAGATTAGAGCGTTATATTAAAACAAAAACAATGCAAAGACTTAAAGGAAAAGGTGTATTTTGTGGAATGGATTATGTAAATATTCAGAAATTAAAACCTATAGAATTTTATTCTAGATTGGAACATTCAAAAAATGTTACACATTCTACTTCATCACTATACAAAGATGAAAGAAGTAAGTTTTTAAAAATTGCATTGGTAGGTTAATTTCAAACGTTGGTACCAAGATTGAATAATTCGAATTGTATTCAATTTATATAAATTTCATAGTATAAAAAAACAACATTTGTATGTTGTTTTTTAATGAAATTGTTTTCCTTCTGTACTATGTTGTTTATTTTCATCCTCATTTAAAGGTATATAATCCATTTGCCCAATTCCGTCTGTAATATGTTGTTGTTTATTTTCATCCTCATTTAAAGGTATTCTGTTATCTTTTAAATGTATTTTGTTCATTTGATTAGTACCATTATCTTTTAAAGTTATTTTGCTATCTTCTTCTTTTCCTCTTTCAATACTAAGATTATTATCTAAAATTCTTTCTGTGATTTCCCAATATTTTTTAGACCATTCATTTAAAAATCTTCTTATATCATTTTCTAATACTATTAATTCTCCTCTTCTATGTTTCAATTGACTAATTCTTTCACTTTCACTTTCAATTTCTTGATCATACCCACCAGTATAGTGTTGGGATTGTGAATGATTTAATAATGATTGCTCTAATTTTTCTAATTCTTGATCTATACTGCTTATTTTTTGTTGTATTTTTGTTATTGATTCTGATAAACGCTCCATTTCTTACCTCCAATTTAATCATACCATAATATATAATAATTTTAAAGTGAATTGTAATTGCTGGTGAGACTAATAGCGGAAAGTCTTGGCTTATGAGTGAACTAGAAAATCAAGAATAGATGAACTTGAAAGTACTGAAACACAGGGTAATATGATTTTTGATGAAGTAAAAAATATGTTAATCCTAAAAATAAAGAATTATATGGGTTTAGAAAAGAAATAGATTTATATCTTCTGAAGAAATGTATAAAAATTGAAAAATGATTTTTCAGATAATAGAATGTTATTATTTAAGATTGTCCCTTATTGTGATAAAGAAAATATGAAGGATACTTTCGAAAAGCAAGGTAGAGATCTTTTAGAATTTGACCAAATAATATTTCTAAAGATGTAATAGTTAGAAGATTAGAAAGTGTAATTGGTCAAGAATGTGGAATTAATTTAGGTACATCTTTAATTGTAAATGATAATTCTTCTGGTATATATAGTTATTTATATTATTATTTTAAAAGTAGACCAATAGATGAAGAGTTACAATAGTGTTAATATGTTTTTATTTTTTAATAAAACTAGTAACCTATGATGATTGCTTTTATTAATTTTGTAAAAAATAGTATATTTTAAATTATTTATTTATTTATAAAAATGTGTTACTATGTATATAGGATATAGATGAAGGTGATTAAATGAAAAAGAATAATGGATTTACTTTAATAGAATTATTAGCAGTAATAATAATTCTTGGAATATTAATGATTATTGCAATACCTTCTGTAACAAAATATATTAGTGATTCGAGAAAAAGTGCATATATAGATACTGCAAAAGGAATAATATCAGGTGCTAGAAATCTCGTAAATACAGGAAAACTTAGAATGTATGATACAAGTGCTACCTATTATATACCTATAAGTTGTATTAAAACAGAAAATGGAGCAAAAACACCTTATGGAGAATTTGAAAATGATGGGGCATATGTTGGAGTAACATTTGATGGAGAAGGATATAATTATTACTGGATAAGTAATGATACATCTGGACAAGGTATTAAAGAAATAACTCTATCAAGTGAATTGGATGAAGATGATATAGAAAGTGGAATAAATGAAGGTGAAGTACAAGGAATAATACAAACAACGGGAATAGATGGGAAAAACAATATTAAAATATTTAATAGTGATTGTACAATAACATCAAATGGAAGCGGAAGCGGAAGTGGTGCAACAAATCCAACTGGTAAAATATGTAGGCCTGCTACAGTACTTCATACAAAAACATGTGAAAGAGCTAGTCGTGGATGTGGTGATGTTGTAGGAAATGGAAATACAATAACATATGGAACACTTGTAAGTGGAAGCCCAAAAGCTGGTGATGCATTTGATTGTGATGTAAATAATGATGGAGTATATAATTCTCAAACAGAAAGATTCTATTATGTAAAAAGTGATGGAAATAATTCAATATTAATATATTATACAAATATGAATGGCCAAACAACATATGAATATGACTTGAGTAATGAAAATTGGCATGGACCAAGAACAGTTTATCAATATTTGCCAAATACTTCATCATGGAGTCATTCTCAATTAATAGCTCCAGGAACAAGGAATATTGTTACAGAAAATGGAAGTGTAAGTACAGATGGAGGAACAATAGATAGTTTTACATATACTAATAAAGCTGCTAGACTTTTGACAGTTCAAGAAATTAATAGTGCTTGTGGAATCACAATAGGTTTTTATACAACAGGAGAATTGAATGAATGTAGATGGTTACTTGAAAATATAGGACTTTTTGAAAATAACGACAATACTGGAAATGTTGGATATTGGTTAGAAAATCCTAGAACAATTTCCCTTTATGGCGCTTGGTTTGTTAATGGACAAACTCGTGCTTCGTATAGCACTTATGTAGAATATGGAACGTACTATGGTGCTCGCCCTGTTATTACAGTTCTTACATCTAATATCTCTAACTAAATTCATAGATAATTATTTGTAGCCTAGTTGATCTTTATTTTCAACTGGGTTTTTATTTGTCTAAAAATTATAAAAAAAGACAACTTATTTTATGCAATAAGTTGCTCTTATAATTGTAGATTATATATTTTAGCTGTTTTGTTGTTTTGTTTTTTCTAACATATGTTGAGTATTTTTTAATTTATTTGGAGCGTTATGTCCTAATAATATTTCTATTGGAATGTCAATACCATAATAAAGTAGTATTCTTTGTATTTCTTTATTTTCATCAAATTTTTCTTTTTCACTCATATCAGTTACCTCTTTAAATTTGTTTAGTTTTTATTATAATATAGTTACAAATTATTGACAATTATTTTTTTGTTGATTGTTCTTTTAATCACTTAAGTAATTAAAAATGTATTATAATTACTTTTTTTGTATTTAATCTTTATGCTTTTGTATACTATTAATATTAATCTTGGTGATAATAAAAAAATATAAATATATGTTATAATAATAATTAGGTGAAGGATATGAAAAGAAAATTTATATTTATTTTGTTTTCTATATTATTTCTAACTTCTGGTTGTTTTGGTAAAAATAATGAAGAGCAAGATGAAATAAAAATTGATAATGTTACGGATTATTATATTAATTATTATAGTTCTTTATTAGAAAGAGTTTATAAAGAAAGTTATGCTGGATATCTTTATTCTAATCCTTCTGGAAGCATTGAAACGTTCAAAGATCATTTTAAGTCTCCAAAAAATTTGTATGAATTTAGAGATATAACTGGTGATGGAATAGAAGAATTTATTTTAGTCACTGATGAATCAGAAAGTAGTGATGACTTTTTAAGAGCTAAATCAATAGATATATATACTATTGATAAAGATACGAAAATTATATCTACATATTTAAGAGGTGAATATTGGGATAATTTATATTTTAATAAAAGTAAGAACATATATTTATCAAAATATAATTTAGATGACACAATTCATAATAAACCTAATAATTATAGTACAAATACTGTGGTGTATAATATTATGGAATTTAACGATGATAATAATTATTATATTTATTTAAATAAGTTACAACATAATACAGTAAGAGATATTTATTTGTATTCGTATAAGAATTATGAGTTATGGACTAGAAATGATTTAGAAAATGGAAATATTAGTAGTGAAGAAGCAAGAAAGTATTTAAGCGATTTGAAAGAAATCAAATTTAATTTAAATGATATGTCAGAAATATTTAATAAGACATATGAAGATTCTATGTTAATAGAAATTGATAAAAAGATGAAGGGAAATTCAGATTTTAATAATAGTAATTTAAAATGTACTAGTACAGATGTTGATAAAATAATTAAGACGTTGGAACAAGGTGGTACAGTAAGAATAAATTTAGATGGTGATATAAAAATTGATAAGCAAGAAGGTAATCAATTCTATAACAAAGAGTATCCATTTTTTTTAGAGTATACAATTAGTTGTGGATCATATTTTAGAACAATAAGAATATCACATAAATAGACTTAATTAACAAATATAAAAGGCTCTTATTTTAAGAGCCTTTTTTGTACAATTATTAACTTTTTAATTATTAATATCACTTAATAATTCTTTAATTATCTCAAGTCCTATTTTTTTATCTTTATTATCTTTGATATCAATTAATTTTATATCATTATTATTTTCTTCATATAAAGAATAATATATATTTAATTATTATCTTTATTAAAAGTGTTATCTGTATAAACAATAAAATCTTTATTTGAATAATTATCATGATAAGTAGCAATTACTTCGCAAACTATTTTTTTCCCTTTACTATTTGTAATTTCAAATTGCATGCTTCCCATTTTTTCTCCTTATATATCAATTGGGTTATGACTTTTTAAATATTATATTATTTTACAAGTAAACTAATTTCGTTTTCGTATTTATATCCTTCAAAGTCGGTTAATTTTTTTTCACCCCATACAGATTTTATTTCGAAACTATTTGGATTTGTGTGAACAATACATTTTATGCATTTGTAGTTACCATTTCCGTCTTTACGTAAAACGTACCCTTCGTTTGTCAACTTACTACCATCATATTCAACTGTTCCATCACTTTTTGTTTGTATATCTGGGTCCCTTACATCATATACATAATATCTTACATTATCAAATGAACTTTTAACATTTTTTATTTCTTTTTGTTCATATTCTTCTTCCATTTGTGGTATTTGATGTTTATGTACTCCATAAAAATTTGGTAATAAATTCATAATTCTTGTTATGGGACATATTTCTTTTGTATGATCTACATTTTATCATGAATTTTTAAGCCAGTAGTTGCTATTGTTGCAAGTACTAATCCAGTTGCAACGTATTTTATAATATTTCCCTTTTGCATTTTTTTCTCCGTTTTAATTATTATATTTAGGTTTTGTTTGTGGCTTTTTTGCTTTTGAATTTGGTTTATTTGGACTATTTTTAATTATTGCTAATTTAATACAATATACTTTTCTTTCATTGTTAGGATTCATTTTTTTGATTAAATTTAAATCTATGTTAAGTAAATATTGCCATATTTTAATTGGTTCCTTTTCAACTATTGTTCCATCTTCATCTAATTCAATTTCAGGTTCAGTTTCAATTTCTAAGGCATATTCATTAAATTTTTCGACATTCATTGGGGTATCATCTATTATTTTTAGTAAGAAGTCTGATGTTATATATTCTTTAGGAACATAATCCATTAGCACTTTTCCTTTTTCTAAATTATCTTTATCATATTCTAAACATTCAAGTAATTCTAAATACCATTCCTTGTCTTTATATTGTTCAGGAACTATTTCTAGTAAATCTAATGCTATTATTCCACCATATAATTTTGCTGCTAATTTCCAAACATCTTCACTTATAACTTGTGGTTTTCTTCTACAAACAGTAAATAACCATTCAAAACAATCACGTGAAGCACCAAATAATATAGCTAAAGAAACCATTTCTTCATCAATATATTCAAGTGGCATTATTTCAAAGCAATTATTATATAATAATAAACTGTATTCATCTGACATAATAAGACTTTTAAAAAAATTTCTATCGAATTCGCCAATATTATTTTCAATATATTTGTAAGAACTAACAAATGTATTTATAAAAAACTCTTCGCTTATTAGTGGCTCTGGAACATCATAAATAGAAAATCCACCATAATTATTAATCTTGTATATATATTTTCCTAAAGCTTTATCATCCATTGGAATTGTTTCTTTTTTTCCACAAGCATATATTGGCGTATCATATTTTTTACCCCATGTAAATGGTCCATTATCACTAAACTTTTCAAGTATTCTTCTACATACTTCGTCATCTAATATATAATCATCTTCTAATAAATTAATTATATTTTGGTTTGTTTCTTTATCATTATTTTCCATTTTCTAAATTCCCCCTTTAATAATTTTAAAAAATTGAATAAAACAATATTAAGATTTTGGTGTGTATTATAATATATTTTTATAAAAATGTCAATTTAATGTTGATATAGTGTGTAAAGAATTGTTAATAAATATAATGATTTGTAATTACTTCGTAAAATTTAACACTTATAATTTACTTTAAAGTGTAAAAAATATTTAATACATAATTTTCATTTTAGTATTTTTTGATTTAATTTGAAATTTTTATATTTTTGTAGTATGATATCAATGCTTTTTTGAAAGTGTATTATAAAAAAATAATTAATAAAGGTTGAGTGATTAAAGCAGATAATTATGAAAAAATATTAAGAAGAAAAATAATTGAATTAGCATTTTTATAATATTATAAAAAATATGAACATGGGATGCATGGACCAAATAGTTTTGATTGCGCTGGATTACCTTGGTTTTTATATCATGAGATTTGTGATATTGATATATGATAATGGATTTGGATTATCTACTACTACTAAGATAATGACCTCTTCATATGGTAATCTAAGAATATTTGTTGAAAATGATTATAATAAAGATTTAAATTTAATTAAGAGTGGGGATATTTAATTTTTCCATAGACAATCATATAAGGACTCTTTGCCAAAAGAAGATAATAGATATCCCGGGCATTGTGGAATTTATTTAAGTGATAATTATTTTATTCAAAGTTCTAGTGTAATAGGTAAAATAATAATTAGTAATTTTGAATTAAATGATTATTGGAAAAAAGTTTTGGTAGGAAGTAAAGATATCTTATCTGATGATAATGTTCTTAAGAAAATAAAAAGAAGTAAAATAACTTAAAGATACATTGTTATCTTTTTTTTAATATTTTAAATTTAAATAAATATACTTAAATAGATAATTCTATAATTTAGAATTATTTGATAGGAATGATGTGGACTAAAAATATAAATTTACCTGTTGTTAAATGTTGTTGTAATTTGTGTGTAGTGTAATATTTTTTTTCTATATAAAATAAGGATTTTGTTTCAACTTAGAAATTAAAATTTGCATTTTTAAAAAAAATATATTACAATAATAGGCGTGCGCACAAAAAAAAGAACACAATTTTAAAAGGTGGAATTTATTTATGAAGGATACAGTGTCGACCTCCAATGGAGGGGCGAAATATAAGAAAATGAATTTAATTGCTAATATGATGTTTATATCTATTATTTGTGGTTTTGTTGGTTATGAACAATATGATGAATTTAGAAAAGAACAATTATATGATGCATTGAATATTGCTTTTACAAAAACTAAAGTATTGGAATATGGAACTGATAATTATGATGCTATTAACTTTGTTGCTAAACAAGAAAATGGTGTCATTAGTAATTATACAAAAGAAGTTGATACTTCTGTTGTTGGTGTTCATAAACTGAAATATGAAATTACTAAAGATGATGTTAGTAAAGAAATTTTAATTGAAGTTGAAGTAAAAGATACAAAAAAACCAATTATTAAGTTTAAAAAAGATACTATTACGCTATATGTAGGGAATACATATGCTTATAAAAATAATATTCAATCTATTAAAGATGAAGTAGATGGTGATATATCTTATGTAGATAAAGCACCAGAAATTAATGAAAATGGATATTATACTATAACAAGTAATTTTGTTAAGAATAAAATTGGGACATATAAAGTAACAGTTAAGGCTGTTGATAATAATAATAATGAAACGGTTAGTAGTTATAATATTAAAGTAATTGCTAAACCAAAACCTAAAGTTCAACAAGTTAAAAACACTAATTTATCTGCTACTATTGCAAAAGGTAATTATAGTGGACCTGCTACAGTTGATACATCTTCTGTAGTTAATGCTGCTAAGTCATTAGTTGGTTCTAAATATGTGTATGCTGCTAGTAATCCAAAAGTTGGATTTGATTGTAGTGGACTTGTAAGTTATGTTTATCGACTATTTGGTAAGAATCTATCGAGAACTGCAAGGGGAATTGCTAGTGAAGGTAAAGCTGTTTCAGAAAGTAATATGCAACCTGGTGATATAATTATATGGTCTCATAGAAAAGATAATGTTCCTACACATGTCGCAATTTATATTGGTAATGGAACTATGGTTCATGCTGCTAATAAAAGATTAGGAGTAGTTTCAATGAGTGTTTCATACTGGAAAAATGGCGGTAGAAATAAAATAGTTAGTGTAAGAAGAGTTTAAGAATCCTATTTGGATTCTTTTTTTATTTTTTTTTACAATTTTTCGAAAAAAAAGTATATTGTTATGATAAAATTATAGTAGGATAAGAAGGTGGTATCGTGAAGACTAGTAGTATTATTAGAGTTTTAGATAGTATTTATGGTAAGAAAAAGTCTTTTTCAGAAGATGAACTACATAGTATTGATACACTTTTATTAAGTAGATTAGGCTTTGATAATAAAGTATTAACTGTTGATTTTAATGATTTAACGAATTTTAATAATTTATCTTGCTTAACAATTGATAGTTGCATGTTAGATAAATCTTCTATTGATATTATTTCCTCTTTAAAAACTTTAAAAAAAATATCTTTTTATAATTGTGAAATAGTAGAAGATATATATGAATCATTTAATAAAATTAAAGTTAATGTTTTAAGATTAAGTAATTTTGAATTTGATATTAGTAGATTAACTGGTAGTTATGAAAAATTGATATTAGAAGGTATTAATTTAAAAAAATATAATTGTACTGTTAATAGTTTAGATATATTTAATTGTGAAATAAATGATGTAGATGAATTATTAGAATGTAATTTTGAAGAACTAATTATTTCTTCATCTCAATATTTAGTTAATCAGTTAAAATTTGATGATTGTGGAAGAAAAATTGTTGTTATGGAAGATAATGGACAATTTATTTCTAAGAAAGTAGGTTTCTAATGGCAAGATTTGAAAGATGTAATACATCATCTATTCGCTTGCTTAAAGATAGTGAATGTTATATTGTAAGAGGAAACCTTACTTTAGATGATGTTAATAAATTAAATAAAATTAATAGGCAAATAATTCTTATTTTTGAAAATACTAGGGGGCAAAATAGTGATATTATTGGTTCGTTAAATTATGACAAAATAAAGATTAGTGTTATTGGTGGATATGATTATTTAAATAAAAATAAATATAATTCTGATACATATATTTCTAGGACTTTCTATTCTCCAAAAAATTTGTGCTATATAATAAAAATATTTGAAAGTATTGAAAGAAGAATTAATTATTCTTGGAGTGAATCTCAAAAATGTATGTTTTGTTATAAAACTATAGTTGAAACAATGCATTATCAAAGAGAAGATGAAACTGATTTTGAAAATAATTTAGATGTTGCAAAAACGTTAAATGGATTACTAGCAGGTAGATCTAGCTGTTCTGGCTTTTCTATTATTTTTAAAGAATTAATGGATAGAATTGGAATTGAATGTTTTTATCAGAATATTTTTCATACTCATAGTTGGAATGCAGTTAGATTAGATGGATTAATGCGTTTAATCGATATTACTTGGGATGTATGTGAAAAGAAAAATGATAAAACATGTGAGTTTAAATATTTTTGTAGACAAGATGGAAAAATTTTTTACTCTAATAAGTATCATGATATTGTGAATGAAAGTGATGAGATTGTATTCCAAGCCATTGCTTTAAGTGATGAAGAATTATCTAAAAATATTAAAGTAATATCTAAAGCAAGTGAAGTACATAGTAAGGAAATGACACATTTTACTAATTCTCTTGGTAAATCATTTGATTATCTATATTTAGGTAGAAAAGATGGATTATTAACATATATAGTTAGAAATGGTGATAAGATAAATTATTTCTTTATAAATAAAGATGGAGATATAAGAAGAGCATTAGATATTGACATATTAAAGGAAGCTGCTCAAAATTATGAACATAATATAAGTAGAGGAAAGTTACCAGATTCATTAAGAAAATTTTCTAGGTATTCTAGGGTAGATGGAACTAATTTTATTGTGTACAGAACAGATTCTAAAACAAAAGAAGTTAATGAATATGTATTGATAGAGCCTTCTTATGAAGGTAATAAAAAAATTCTTAAAAGATTTTTAATACTAACTGAAAATGATTTAGTAAATATTACTAATGTTGATTTAAGATATACCATAGCAAATTATTTATTATCTTCTAAAAGATTAAAAAAGAAAGTAGAATACTATAATGGATATGTAGGTTATGTTTCTGAAGATTCTCAAGTTTATTATAATAGACAATTTGAAATTGAAGAATTGGGTATACAACAAAGAAAGTAGGGTGGTTTTATGAAATCAAAATTTAGGAGTGAATTAAAAACTGTTTTAAAGGTTGCTAAATGGGAATTTTTCTTAAAGACTTTTACTTCAGTTATGATGAGGGGAATACTTTTGATTATTCCTATTCTTTTTAGTTCAGCAATTAATTTTGTTACTTTAAAAGATCAAAATATGGCAATTATTATGTTGGTTGTTTCTATTGCTCTTGCAAGTTTATATAGGTTTTTTGAGGGATATAATCAAGTAGCATATTATAAATTGTATAATAAAATTTTTACGTTTTATAATAATCAAGCAATTAGTATGACTAAAGATAATTCGATGTTTAGTTTATCTAGGTTTTCTCCTGGTCAATATACTAATATGGTTATAACTGATGTTGATATAATATCAGGATTTTTTTCTGCAAGTGTTATTAGAGTTGTTCAATTAGTAGAGTTCTTTGTAATATTTGTTTATTTTTACTTTTTGGATTTATATGTTTTTATTTTTACGTTTGTAATAACTGCTGTTATGTTATTTATAGCAATTAAGTTAGGAAATAAAGTTCAAAAGTTAAATGAAAAAAGGAAGCAAAATTTAGATAAAGTAACTTCTTCAGTATATGATTATTTTGGTGGAATAAAAGAAATAAAAAGTTTTAATATATTTGATAATATTTTTCCTTCTATTGCTAATAAAAGAAAAGAATACTTAGAAGCAAATGCTAAATATAATGTTAAATTTAATTGTTATAATAGTGCTATTCTTTTAGTATTTGAAATATTTCGTTTATTAGCTGTTATTTATATTGCTATACAAGCAATTAATGGAGATGCAGATGTTGGGGTGGTATTGGTAATATATAATTATTATCAAAAGATAATAGATAATTTCTTGATTGTTTTAACTTTAAATGTTGAGTTTAGAAATGTTAACGTTTCGTTGAATAGGTTTGATCATATAAGAGAATACAGTAATAAAAACAATAATAGTACTATTATTAGTAAGGAATCCATTAATGGAGATATAGTATTTGACAAAGTATTATATGGTTTTAGAGATAATCCTATACTTGATTGTGTAAGTTTCAGTATTCCTAAAAATTCTATTACAGTTCTTTGTGGTAGTAATGAAACTGTTCAAGTAGGTATTTTTGATTTATTATTGAGACTTAATAGACAACATGAGGGAATTGTATCTCTTGATGGAGTTGATATTAGAGATGTACAAGATACAAATTATTATTCTTTAATATCTTCTGTAAGAAGACAAACTATGTTTTTTGATTTTTCAATAAAAGATAATTTTTTAATGATTAATCCTAATTTTGATAAAGTATTAGAAACCTGTAAGTTGGTCGGACTTGACGAAGAAATAATGAAACTTGAAAAAGGGTATGATACTATTTTGGATGATAATACTCCAGTTTCAGCATCGACTAAAAAGTTATTAGTAATTGTAAGAATGTTATTAAGTGAAAGTAAAGTTTTGTTAATTGATGATGTTATAAATGTACTTGATGAGAAACATGAAAAAAGATTAATGGATTTATTAATGAATATGAAAAATAATCATACAATTGTAATTGTTACTCATTCAAAGAGAATTATAGATAGGGCAGATTTGGCTCTTGATGTAACTAATAATTCGTCTACAGTAGTTAGGAAGTGATATTATTAATAATCTAGATGTAAATGTTTTGGTACTTGCATATTTAGGTGATAATGTTTATGAATATTATGTAAGAAGATTTTTAATTGAACAAAAGATATCTAATGTAAATGATTTACAAAAAACATCTATTAATTATGTTAGTGCTAAAAATCAAGCAAAGTATTTGGAAATTTTAATGAATGAGAATTATTTTAGCGATGATGAGTTGTTAATAATTAAAAGAGCAAGAAATCATAAAGGTGTTAGTCATCCTAAAAATTGTGATATTATTACTTATAAACATGCTACTGCTCTTGAGGCTTTAATTGGTTATTTAAAACTAGAAGGACAAGACAATAGGATTCAAGAAATTATGGCTAAAATTTTAGGAGGTAATATATGTTAGTATATGGGAGAAATGTTGCAAAAGAGGTATTACAAAAACCTGAAAAAGTTAAGAAAATTATTTTAATGAAGAATTTTGATGATAAAGAAATAAATTCTTTAATAGAAAAATATGATTTTAAGATTGAATATCTAGATAAAAAAGGATTTTCAAAATTTGATAAATATTCTCATCAAGGTATAATTTTAGATATAGATGATTTTAGTTATACAAATTATAAAGAATTTTTAAACATTGATGATGCTAAGTTAGTTATTTTAGATCATTTGGAAGATCCTCATAATTTAGGAGCAATTATTAGAACTTGCGAAGCTGCGGGTATTAGTGGCATTATTATTCCTAAAGATAGAAGCGTTGATGTTAATTCTACTGTTATGAAAACTAGTGCTGGAGCACTTGAAAATGTTAAACTTGCTAAAGTAACAAATTTAGTAAATGTTATTGGTGAGTTAAAAGAAAATGGTTATTGGATTGTTGGAACAGCTTTAGAGGGTGGTACTGATTATCGTGATATTGACTATACTGGAAAAATTGCTTTAGTAATAGGTAATGAAGGGAATGGTATTTCAAAGTCAGTGTTAAATGAATGTGATTATATTGCTAAAATCCCTATGTATGGAAAAATTAATAGTCTAAACGCATCTGTTGCAGCAGGAATAATGATTTATGAGGTGATTAGTTTAGACAAATAGGGGGAATTTGTTTGAATTATAAAAATTTAAATGATTATGAACTTGTATATCAAGTTAGAGAAAATGATGATATTGCTTATGAAACAATTTTTTCTAAATATTCAAATTTAGTTGGAAAAATGGCTAAAAAAATGTTAAGTAAAAATAAAAATATTGGTCTTGATTTTGATGATTTATATCAAGAAGGAATGTATGGTGTAGTTAGAGCTTTAAGTGATTTTGATGAGTCAAATACAATGTTTTATACTTATGTTTGTTTATGCGCGAAAAGGGAAATGGAAAGAATTGTAAAAGCAAATAAAAGAATGAAACATTCTATTTTAAATGAAGCATATTCAATTGATGAAAATATTAACAATACTTCAGATATTATTCTAGGTGACTTGTTACCTTCAGAATATAATCTGGAAACAGATTATAACTCTAAAAAGGAATGTGATAGATTATTTAGTTTTAAGTATGAACTTGAATTTATTGATTCTTTAATATATGAGTTGAAACTTAATAATTTTACAACAAAGGAAATATCTATTTTATTAGATTTAACTTATAAAAATGTTAATTACCGTTTACATAAAATAAGAAAAAAATTAATCAATTTTGTTTGAATTTTAATAGATATGATACAATTATAATAGGTGATACTATGATGAATTTAGGAGATTATTTTTCATATAATAGTGATGATTCGGATATATCTTTTATTTTTGAAAAAATTTCTAGACAATTAGAAGATATTCATAATAAAGGAATGGTTGTATCTTTTTTAACTTCAAAGTCTATTTTATATGATGATGATTTTAGATTTTCTGATATTATAGAACCTTATGATTTTGAATTGCAAAAAAGAGAAAATATTAAATCTTTGGCTAAACTTATGCTTGGCACTTATTTATCATGTGGTACTGGATTTAAAGATTTTTCAGTTGTTAATGATGATTGGTTTTTATCCAATATAGGTAATATTATTAATTCAATTACTGCTGATGGTTTTTATTCAGAATATTTTGAAGAATTATTTACTAAAAGTAATTATGAATATTATTCTGATTTTATTGATAGAAAAAAACAAGATAATGCTTTGAATAATAAGGGAAATGTTAATAGCTTTAAAAAGGTTTTAAAAACTGCTGCTAGTAGTTTATATAGTGATGATAATGATTATCAAAGTGAATCGGATTATCAAAAAACAGCTTCAATTAACTCTCTTTTTTATCCTTTGTTGATTGGTAGTTCTTTACTTATTACTTTGCTTATACTTTTATTTATAAAAATAAACCACTAAAAAGTGGTTTTTGTTATATAATATTGTAATTGAGGTGTTAGTATGTCTTTTACAACTATAGTTAAAAATGAAATATGTTCTATTGATTCTTCTAATACTGAGAAAATGGCAGAATTATCGGGATTTATACGTAGTAATAATCTTGTTAATCATAATTATATAGAGTTAACTACTGAAAATGCCAAAGTGGCAAAAAGAGTTTATCTTTTGTTTAAAACATTATATGGTGTAGAAATGTTATTAGAGCAAAGGAAAATGGCTAATTTTAGTAAGAAGAAAATATATACAGTAGTTGCCAAAAATAAAATAGATGAAATTCTTTTAGATTTGAGTGTTTTTGATAATAATGGTTTATTTATAGAAAATCCTAAAGAATATATTATTGACTCTATAGAAGATAAAAAAGCTTATTTAAGGGGAAGTTTTTTATCTCGTGGAAGTATTAATGATCCTAAAACTAGTCAATACCATTTGGAATTCAGTTTTGACAATAAACATGAAGCGGTTTTTGTTCAAAGATTGTTGAATGAATTTGATATGAATTCTAAAATAATAACTAGAGATGTTAAGTATATGGTATATATTAAGGAAGCTGAGAAAATAAGTGATTTTCTAAAGATTATAAATGCTTTTCAAGCAGTATTATATTATGAAAATATTAGAATAATTAAAGAACAAAAAAATAATACTAATAGACTTAATAATTGTGAACAAGCAAACATGGATAAAATAATAGAAACTTGTAATAAAGATTTAAAAGATATTGAACTTATTGAAGAAAAAATGGGATTGGATCTTTTAGATGATAAACTTAAAGAAGCTTGTTTATATAGAAAGAAATATCCTGAATCTTCTCTTACTGAATTAAGTAAAATAATTTCTTTAGAGACTAATACTGTTATTACAAAATCTGGTATGAATCATAGATTTAGAAAAATTAGAGAAATAGCTAATAGATTAAGATAAATAGAGTAATTAAATTACTCTTTTTTCTTTATTATTTTGTCTATTATTCCGTATTTTAAGGCTTCTTGTGAATCCAAAAAATAATCTCTTTCAGTGTCTTTTTCTATTTTTTTAATATTTTGATTTGTTTTTTCTGAAATTATTCTATTTAATTTCTTTTTTATTTTTAATATTCTTTCAGTAGCTATTTTTATTTCAGTGGCTTGACCTTTTGCTCCTCCTAATGGTTGATGTATCATTATCTCACTATTTTCTAGAGCAATTCTTTTGCCTTTTGTTCCAGATAAAAGAAGAAAGGCTCCCATGGAAGCAGCAAGACCTATGCATATGGTTGATACATCACTTTTTATATAATTAATTGTATCGTAAATAGCCATTCCAGAAGTTATTTCACCACCTGGTGAATTTATATACAAATATATATCATTATTGTTTTGAGAATCTAAATATAAGAGTTCTGCAACAACTGTATTTGCAACATTATCGTCAATTTCTCCACTTAAAATAATTATTCTATCTTTTAGTAGCCTAGAAAATATGTCATAACTTCTTTCTCCTTCGTATTCTTTGTCAACAATTATTGGAATTAAATTCATATAATCACCTATAATTATAATAGTTTTAAGTATTAAATTATATACATATAAAATTTAATATCTATTATTTTCTACATTTTTGTGATAGAATGATATAAGAATAGAGGGATGATATGTTAGGAAATATAAAAGTAAATGTCATGGGTGAAGAAAGAGAAATATCGTCTGGACTAACTTATCAAGATTTAGCAAATGAATATCAACATAAATTTAAACATCCTATTTTACTTGCTAAAGTTGGTAATATGTATAAGGAATTAAATGAATATGTCTCTAATGGTGACGAAATTATTTTTGCTGATTTGAAGAAGTCTACTGCTAATAGGGTATATATTAATGCGCTTATATTACTATTATCGCATTCTGTATCATCTTTGTTTGGTCATACATCAAAGATAGCAGTTAAATATTCTATAGATAAAGGGATATATATAGTGCCAAATTTTGATATAACTGAAAAGAAATTACAACAACTTAAGAATAAAATGATGGAAGTTGTTGAAAATAATATTGCAATTACAAAATGTAATGTTCAAAGAGAAGAAGCAGTTGAATATTTTAAAATGCAAAAAGATCATTCAAAAGTAAATTTGTTACATTATAATACTAATCCGAATGTTATTCTATATAAATTGGGTAGTACATATGATTATTTTTTTAGTTTAATGCCTGTTAGAACTGGTGTACTAAAAGAATTTGATTTAAAATGGTTAAGTAATAGAGGTTTTGTTTTGTTATTTCCTACTATTTATTATGATGGTATTAAACCATATGAACATCATCCAAAATTATTTGATGTTTTTAATGAATATAATAAATGGGCTGAAATAATGAAAATTGAAAATGTTTCAGATTTAAATAAGGTAGTATCTAGTGGTAGAGCTGATGATATTATTAGAATTGATGAAACATTACAAAGTAATAGGCTTCTTAATATAGCACGTGAAATAGTTAGTAAAAAGAAAGATGTTAAAATAATTCTAATTGCTGGACCTTCTTCATCTGGGAAAACTACTACTTGTAGAAAACTTTCAATGTACTTAAGGAGTTTTGGATTGGAACCACGTGAAATATCTATGGATAATTATTTTGTTGATAGAGTAAACAATCCAAAAGATGAGAATGGTGAGTATGATTTTGAATGTTTGGAAGCAATTAATGTTAAAGCATTTGATAAAGATGTTCAAGATTTATTAAATGGTAAAGGAGTTAAACTTCAAACTTATAATTTTATAACTGGTCAATCAGAACCTGGAACGGAGGATACTTATCTTGGGGCAAATGAAGTATTAATTATTGAGGGAATTCATGCTTTGAATGATAAGATATTAACTTCTATAGATAGAAAAAATAAATATAAGATTTATTTATCTCCTCTTACAATATTAACAATTGATATGCATAATAGAATACCTACAACTGATAATAGATTATTAAGAAGAATTGTAAGAGATAATAGAACAAGAGGATATAATGCTGAAGATACTCTAAAAGGATGGAAAAAAGTACGTCAAGGGGAAGAAAAGCATATATTCCCTAATCAAGATGCTGCAGACGTTGTATTTAATACAGCTTTAATATATGAAATTGGTGTTTTGAAAACATATGTTGAACCGTTATTATATTCAGTGCCTGTAACTAGTCCAAAATATAAGGACGCTATTAGATTAATTAATATGTTAAAAACATTTTTACCAATACCATCTGATGCAGTTCCTGATGATTCACTGCTAAGAGAATTTATTGGTGGAAGTTGTTTTAAATAAAGGGAGGAAACATAAAATGGTAAAAGTAGCAATTAATGGATTTGGAAGGATAGGAAGACTAGTATTTAGACTTATGGATGGTGATCCTAATTTTGATGTAGTAGCAATCAATGATTTAACTGATGCTGAACAATTAGCATATTTGTTAAAATATGATACTAATCATGGAAATTATAAATTAGATGAAATAAGTTTTAATGGTAATAATCTAGTTGTTTCTGGAAAGGAAATACCTGTTTATGCAGAAAAAGATCCATCTGTACTTCCTTGGGGAAGCTTAGATGTTGATGTAGTATTTGAGTGTACTGGAGTATTTACTAGTGATGAAAAAGCAATGGCTCATATTACTGCGGGAGCTAAAAAAGTAATAATTTCAGCACCTGCTAAAGGAGATTTGAAGACTATTGTTTATAATGTAAATCATGAAACTCTTGATGGTAGTGAAAAAATTATTTCAGCAGCATCTTGTACTACTAACTGTTTAGCACCTGTTATGAATGTAATTGAAAAAGAATTTGGAGTAGAAAAAGGATATATGACTACAGTTCATGCTTATACTAATGACCAAGCTACTCTTGATATTGCACATAAAAAAGGTATTAAGGCAAGACGTGGAAGAGCATGCGCAGCTAATATTGTTCCAGCATCAACTGGTGCAGCAAGTGCAATTGGATTAGTATTACCTAGTTTGAAAGGAAAACTTGATGGTGCAGCAATGCGTGTTCCTGTAGCTACTGGTTCAGTTGTTGATTTAACTCTAGAACTTAAGAAGAATGTTACAGTAGATGAATTAAATGCTGCATTTAAGAAGTATGAAAATGAAACTTTAAAATTCACTATGGATCCTATAGTATCAAGTGATGTAATTGGTAGTCATTATGGTGCAGTAGTAGATGGACTTTCAACTAATGTTTTAGATGTTGATGGAAAACAATTAGTAAAAGTAGTTGCTTGGTATGATAATGAAATGAGTTATTCTACTCAAATGGTTAGAACTGCTAAGTATTTAATGCAAAAATAATTTAATTACTATTTTAGAGTAATGTTATAAAAGTAGACAAATTAAAAATGTCTACTTTTTTTTAAATAATTTATATAATAATAAATCTTTAAAAACTATTTTTGTTTATAAAATATGTGAAATTTGGTATAATATTATTTATATAGGAGATAGATATGAAAAAAACAATTAGAGATTATGATTTAAATAATAAAAAGGTTATTATTAGATGTGATTTTAATGTTCCAATTAAAGATGGAAAAATCATTGATGATAATAGAATAGTTCAAAGTTTAACAACTATTAATTATGCTATTGAACATAATGCAAAACTTATTTTAATGTCACATTTAGGAAGAATTAAAGAGGAAGAAGATAAATCAAAAAATAGCTTAAAAATTGTTGCTGAAAGACTTTCTGAACTTCTTGGAAGAGAAGTTAAATTTTCAAGTGTAACTCATGGTGAAGAATTAGAAAATTTAGTTAATTCTTTAAAACCTCAAGAAGTATTGTTGATGGAAAATACTCGTTTTGAAGATGTTCCTGGAAAGAAAGAAAGCGGAAATGATCCAGAACTTGGTGCTTATTGGGCTTCTCTTGGTGAAATATTTATTAATGATGCTTTTGGAACAGCTCATAGAGCACATGCATCTAATGTTGGTATTGCAAGTCATTTGCCAAGTGGGCTTGGTTTCTTGGTAGAAAAAGAAGTTAATGCTTTGTCAGTTTTAGTAGACCCAGTTCACCCATTTGTCGTTATATTAGGTGGAAGTAAAGTATCAGATAAGATTGGTGTTATTGAAAACTTAGTAAAGAAAGCAGATAAAATTGTTATTGGTGGAGGAATGGCTTATACATTCTTAAAAGCTAAAGGTATTAATATTGGTAAATCAATCTTAGACGAAGAAAGTATAGAATTTTGTAAAAAAGTTCTTTCTGAACATCCAGATAAAATAGTCTTACCTATAGATAATGTCGCTACTAAAGAATTTTCTGATGATGTTCCATTTAGAACTGTTGATTTAGTTGATATGCTTCCTGATGAAATGGGTATGGATATTGGACCTAAAACTGTTGAATTGTTCTCAAATGTATTAGATACTGCAAAAATTGTATTTTGGAATGGTCCATTAGGTGTATATGAATTTTCTCATTTTACTAATGGAACAGAGTCTGTTCTTAGAAAGTTAGTTTCTACATCTGCTACTACTATTTTAGGTGGAGGAGATATAGTTGCTGCTTCAAGCAAACTTGGATATAAAGATAAAGTAAGTCATGCTTCAACTGGTGGAGGAGTTACGCTAGAATTTATGGAAGGAAAAGAATTACCTGGTGTAGTTTCTATTTCAGAGTAAAATGAAAAAAAATACAATAAGAAATACGTTAATATTACTTATTATTGCTGCAATTGTAACGTATTTCGTTATGAAAGACGATTATCAATCAATAGTTGATAATTTAATACTTGCAAATAAATGGTTAATATTATTATGTATAATAATCGTCTTTCTATATTGGTTTTTAAGAGCACTTTCACTTTACATTATTGTTAAAAGATATAAAAAAAGGATTCGCTTTAAAGTAATAATGCTTCAAACTTTAATTACTCAATTCTTTAATGGCGTTACACCTTTTGCAACAGGTGGGGAACCAATGCAAGTATATATGCTAACTAAAAGTGGTGTGAAGGTTGCTAATGCTACTAATATTATTATCCAAGAATTTATAATGTATCAAATAGCTTTAATATTTATGGGAATATTAGCTCTTGGTCTTAATTTTAAATTTAATGTTTGTTCAGTTAGTCCAGTACTTGGAAATTTAATTGTGCTAGGATTTATAATAAATATAATAATTGGACTTGTATTGCTTTTTGTAAGTTTTTCGAAAAAGTTTAGTAAATTTATAGTTAATATTTGTTTAAAGATAGGTATAAAAATAAAATTAATTAAAGATGTTGAAAAGACAACTGAATCTTGGAATGAAAAGTTAGAAGATTATAATGAAAGCGGTACAATGTTAAAAAATAATAAATCTTTATTTTTTACATGTGTTTTAATTAATTTTTTATCATTATTAATATTTTATTTAATTCCATTCTTTATTTTTATGAGTATGGGTTATAATGTAGGAATCATTGAAGTAATTGTGTCTTCAGCATTTATTTTAATTATTGGTAATTTTGTTCCGATACCTGGGGGAAGTGGTGGAATAGAATTTGGTTTCTTAGAATTCTTTAAAGTTTTTTTACCTCAAGGTCCTTTAAAATCGGCTTTAATTATTTGGAGAGGTATTACTTATTATTTAGGAATAATAATAGGAGGGGTTGCTTTAGGTTTTTTTAAAGGAGATGAAAAAAAATGAGAATAGGTTTATTTACTGATACATATCCACCATTTATTAATGGTGTTTCAACTAGTGTGTATATGCTTAAAAAGGCACTTGAAAAGAAGGGACATCAAGTATTTGTTGTAACAATGAATACCGAAAGTTTTCATTATGGATATGATGAAAATAACACGGTTATAAGAATACCTGGTTTACCAATTGGAATATATGATTATCGTGTCTCTACTGTATATCCATTAAAAGCGATGAATATAATTAGAAAATGGAAACTTGATGTTATACATTCACATACAGAATTTAGTGTTGGAACTTTTGCAAGATTTATTTCAAGACAATTTAATATTCCTTTAGTTCATACATATCATACTTTGTATGAAGATTATATATATTATATTACAAAGGGATATTTTGATAAACCTAGTAAGAAAATTGTGGAATATCTTACTCAGTTTTATTGTGATAAAACTGCTAATGAATTAATAGTTCCTACTAAAAAAATATATGATTTATTTAAAGAAAAATATAATGTTGATAAGAATATTTATGTTATTCCTACTGGTATAGAAATTGATAGGTTTTATGAGGAGAATATTGATCCAAAAAGTGTTGATGAAGTTAGAAAAAAGATTGGAATATCAAAAAAATCTTTTAATATAGTTTTTGTTGGTCGTCTTGCTAAGGAGAAAAATATTGATTTATTATTATCTGCTCAAGAAATAATTAATGCTAGAGATAAAAATGTTAATTTAATTATCATTGGTGATGGACCTGATATGGATGAATACAAAAAGACTGCTAAAAAATTGAAGATTGATAGTAATGTTTTCTTTGTTGGTAAAGTACCATGGGAAGAAATTCCAAAATATTATAGAGTTGCTGATGTATTTGCAACTGCTTCTACAAGTGAAACACAAGGTCTTACTGTAATTGAAGCAATGGCTGCATCAGTAGCCCCTATATGTATTGATGATGAAAGTTTTAGAAATACAGTTATTGATGGATTAAATGGAAGAATATTTAAAACTAAAGAAGAATATGTTGGAATAAT
This sequence comes from uncultured Erysipelotrichaceae bacterium, assembly GCA_902767365.1. GTDB lineage: Bacteria > Bacillota_I > Bacilli_A > RF39 > UBA660 > RUG13868. The sequence continues at coordinate 11,412 of CACXGX010000099.1, read as the reverse complement.
CTTTGAATTATCAAATGATAAGAAAGAACTTTCTAATTTACAAAAACAAGCTAGATTAAATGCTGAAGTTCACAGTTCAAAATATTATGGAGAACGTGTAGCAGATGTTTATTTACATGCAATAGAGCATAAAAAATATGATAATTTTGGTGTTATTGGTAAATTAGTTGGAAAAATGAAAGATAGAGAAAATAAAAAGAATAAAGAAAAAAATAATAATGAAAGTGAAAAGGAGAAAAAAGATGAAACTAGTCGTAGGAAACCAAAAGACTTATTTAAATAGAGAGCAAGTATTGAATTTTATTGAAGAAACAAAAGAAGGAAAGTGCTCTAATGTTGTTATTTGCCCTAGTTATGTGTATATTGATTTATTTTTAGATAAATCTAAATTTTTAGTTGGAGCTCAAAATGTTTCTTGTAAAGGAAATGGAGCATCTACAGGAGAAATAAGTGCTGAACAGTTGAATTCAATGGGGGTTTCATATTCTATAGTTGGTCATAGTGAAAGAAGAAGTGATCAATGTGAAACTAGTGAAATGTTTTATGAAAAAATATCAAAATTATTGGAAAATGATATAATACCTATTTTTTGTGTTGGTGAGCATTTAGAAGAAAAAGAAAAAAATATAACTAAAGATATAGTTGGTAAACAAGTAATGGAAGTTTTTGATAGATTGGATACTAATACTATGGAAAAAATAATAATTGCTTATGAACCAGTTTGGTCAATTGGTACTGGAAAAATTCCTACTAATGATGAAATTATAGATGTTACTTGTTATATAAAAGATTTAATTCAAGATAAATATGATAAACGTGTAGCTGTACTATATGGTGGAAGTGTTAATAAAAATAATATTGACACTTTAAATGAAATCGATGTTGTTGATGGATATTTAATCGGTGGTGCAAGTACAAAATCTGAAGAATTATTATATATTATGAGTAAATGTGAGTAATATGTACATTTTTCTTTTCTATTCGACATGATTTTACATATTAGGATATTATTCGCTATGTACATTGTTTTTTATATTTAATATAATAAGAATGCGTGCAGTTATAGAAAGGAAAAATATGGAAAACATTAAAGTGCTTGTTGTTGACGATAACGTTGAATTTGTCAATGTTATTAAGGAGTATTTTAGTGATCACGCGAATATCAATGTATGTTTAGAAGCTTATGATGGATTAGATGGGCTAAAATTGATTAAGGAGTATCAAAGTGATTACGATGTAGTAATTTTAGACTTAATAATGCCAAAGAAAGATGGCTTAGATGTACTTTCAGAAATGAAAAAACTAAATATTAATAAGAAAGTTATTGTAATTTCTTCTTATAATTCAGATGAAATGATAAGAAAAGTTTCAGAATGTAATATTGATTATTTTATTTTGAAACCTTTTGAACTATCAGATTTAGAAAGAAGAATTATTAATTGTTTTGAAATAGAAAATAGTAATAAAATTGTAGATATATTTCATAGTAATTTGCAAATATCTGTTACTAAAATATTACATGAATTAGGAGTTCCATCCCATATTAAAGGTTATCAGTATATAAGGGAAGGTATTATGCTTGTATATGATAATCCAAAATTTATTGGTGGAATAACTAAAGAATTGTATCCTAATATTGCTAGAACATTTAGAACAACAGTATCGAGGGTAGAACGTGCGATAAGACATGCGATAGAAGTGAGTTGGAATAGGGGAAATTGGGATTTGATGGAAGAAATATTTGGACATAGCGTGGATATAGATAAAGCTAAACCTACTAATTCTGAATTTATTGTAACCGTTGCAGATAAATTAAGATTAGATTATTGTAAAAATACCATCTAAGGAGGTATGAAGTATGGGGTTGTTTGAGAGTGAGGATTTTGAAAAATCTCAATTAAATAGTAAAACAAAGAATATTTTTGATGATATAGATAAACAAATTAAAAGTAGTAATGAAGAACCTAAATCTTTATTTACAAAATCATCAGTTGATCCGGTTGCTTGGATAGATGATATGGAAAATATATTATCTGAGTTGAATTTTGATTCTAATGTTGATTTAGAAGAATATAATGTTGATGATTTGGAAAAAATTGAGTCTCGTTTTGGTTCACAATCTGAGATTATTAATGGTGATGGAATGTATCAGGAAGTTGATCCAGTTCCAGGATATTGTGCTAGTGATGCTCCTTTTGATAAAGAAATAGAAAAATTAGGTTATGCTGTTGGACTAAATGGAACAATAGGAAGATATTATAAACTATTACCAATTAAACTTTTTAGAAAAGGATATTTTCTTGGAATGGTTGATTATTCTATTAAAAATAACGATGATAATAATTTTTTTAAAGTTGTAGATGAAATGAAATTTCTTGATCCTTTAGGATTTGAAGAAAATTATGCTTCTTTATCTAAAGATGCTCTTACTGGAATTGCAAATTTTGATCATTCTAATTTAGATGATATTAGTAAACCAAATATTTTGGAATAAAGGCTTAGGCCTTTTTATTTTTAAGGAGTTTATATGAATAATAATTTAAAAAAATATTATGATCAAGTAATAAGTGGAGATTATAAAAATTATTTAGATGTAATTAATAAATTTGAAAAAGATAATAACAAAGATAGCAAAGTTGTATTTTATAGATGGATACTTGAAAATAATAAAAAGAATATGTCAATAAAAGAATATTATAATTTATCAATTAAAATGATAAATAATCTCGATAAAGAAAAAGTTGATAATTATGATAAATATATGCTTATTATGGATATTCTTATGATTACTGCAATCGTTTGTAGTGATAATAAGTGTATTGATTTTGCAAATAATTTGTTTAGTATGGCTATATCTTTTGGAGAAGAAAATGACAAATATTCAAAACAAAATTATTATGATGTTTTAAATTGCGCATATTCTTGGATTGGAACAATTTATTTCTCAAATAAAGAATATGAAAAAGCTCTAATTGTATTTAACAAAGTAATTGATAATTATTATAAAGTTAAAAATGAACCTAATTATAAAATCAAGGAAAAAGAATCTGTTCCTATAAGTCAAAAATATATTGAAGAAATAACGAAACTATTGGGTTAATATATTGACTTAACAATATGTTAATAATATAATATAAATTAGTAAAAATGGTGTTGGAGGTCATTTTATGGAGCGTAAAGTGGATAAATTCTTAGAACATTGGCAAATGGAAGTTAATAGAAAACCTCTAGTTGTTTATGGTAGTAAACAAGTTGGGAAGACATATACTGTTTTAAAATTTGGTGAAGAAAATTATGATAATGTAGTTTATGTTGATACTGATAATCATAAAGAACTAGCTATGATATTGAAAAAGCAAAATACTATTGATGGTATTATTTCGGCAATTATGGATATTACTAAGGAGAATATAAATAAAAATAGTACTTTAATAGTATTAGATAATGTAAATGATATTGATATAGTTAATACTGTTAAGACTTTAGGTAAATTTAAAAATGATTATCATATGATTCTTATAACGTCTTTAAAGGATAATTTGTCAAAATTTAAAGGTGTAGAATTACAATTTAAATCTATGTTACCTATGGATTTTGAAGAATATTTAAGTGCGCTTGGAAAAGAAGAATTGATTGGATTTATAAAAAGTTCATTTAAAAATAATACTAAAATGCCATTTCATAAAGTAGCTATGGAATACTTTAATCAGTATATAATTACTGGTGGTATGCCTGAAGCAGTAGAATTATCTTTAAGAGATAATAACATTTTATTGCTTAATTCTATTTTTAGTAAGATAATAGATTCTTATAAGAAGGAGATTTCTTTACAAGAAAACTTAATTGATATTACTAGAAGTAATGAAGTATATGATAGTATTCCAGAACAATTATTGAAATCTAATAAAAAGTTTCAATATGGTCTTATTAAAGATGGTGGAAGAAGTAAAGAATATGATAATGCTTTGTCATTTTTACATAATAATGGATTTATATATAAATGTTATAAACTAGATGATGTAAAATCACCAATAAGTAATTATAAAGATAAAGATAATTTTAAAGTATATATGAATGATACTGGAATTTTATATAAAAAATTAAATATTAATAAAACGATATTTGATAATAATACGAATATAAGGTATGTTTTGTATGAAAATAGTGTTGCTATTTCATTAATAAGTGCAGGTTATAGTTTGTTTTATTATCAATCTTTAGGTAAAGCTTTTATTGATTTTGTTATACAAACTAAAACTGGTAATATTGTTCCAATAGAACTTGTACCGTTTAATAAGACAAAATCAAAAGCTTTATCTGTATATATTAATAAATATAAACCAAATGAAGCTATAAGAATAACGCAAGACAATTTCTGTGTAAAAAAAGGAGTTAGGTACATTCCTGTATATTCAACTTTTTGTTTAGCAGATTTAATATAGGAGGATTTTATGAAAAAGTTAGTTTTATGTATTTTGGATGGATGTGGAGTTAGAGATAATCCTGATGGTAATGCATTTAAGAATGCTAAAAAGCCAACATTTGATATGTTAATGGATACATATCCTCATTCAATTTTGCAAGCAAGTGGAAAAGCTGTAGGGCTTCCAGAAGGGCAAATGGGTACAAGTGAAGTTGGACATATGAACCTTGGAAGTGGTAGAGTTGCATTGCAACCATTACAAGCTATTACAAATGCAATAGAGGATGGATCAATAAAGAAAAATAAAGAAATATTAGATGTTTTAAATCATGTAAAAAATAATAATTCTAATCTTCATTTTATGGGATTATTATCTGATGGAGGGGTTCATTCTAATATAGATCATTTACTTGGATTATTAGATATGTGCAAGGAAAATGATGTTACAAATGTATATTTTGATTTGTTTATGGATGGAAGAGATACTTATGAAAAAAGTGCCTTGACTTATCTTGATAAATTAAATAATAAAATAAAAGAATTAGGGTTTGGAAAGATATCTACAATTTCTGGAAGATATTATGGAATGGATAGAGATGATAATTATGATAGATTAAAATTATCATATGATGCTATTGTCTATGGTGAAGGACCAAAATATAATTCTTATAATGATTTAATAGAAGATAATTATAAAAATGGTAAATATGATGAGTTTTTAATTCCTGGGTTGTTAGATAATTGCCCATTAGTTGATGGAGATGGAGTAATAACATTTAATTTTAGAAAAGATAGATTAAGAGAATTATTTACTTGCTTAACAAATCCTGATTTTTATAGAGAAAAGGCATTAGAAAAAAATTTAATAATAAAAGATTTTAATAATTTAAAGGTATTAACTATGTTTCCTGTTGTTGAATCAGTTAAAGCTCCTCATGCTTTTAATGATTTAGATATGAAAAATATTTTAGTTGATTATTTACATGATAATAATATTAGTCAGTTGAGAATTTCTGAAACTGAAAAATTTGCTCATGTTACTTTCTTCTTTGATGGAGGTCGTGAAGTAGAATATCCTGATATGAAGAAAATTTTGATACCATCTCCTAAAGTAGCGACTTATGACTTAAAACCAGAGATGAGTGCATATTTGGTTACAGATAAATTTTTAGAAGAAGTTGGTAATTTTGATGTTACAATTATGAATCTTGCAAATGGTGATATGGTTGGACATACAGGAAATTATGATGCCGCTGTTCGTGCAGTTGAAGATATGGATAAATGTTTAGCTAAAATATATCACAAAGTCGTAGAAGAATTGGATGGTACATTAATTATTATTGCAGATCATGGAAATTGTGACATTATGTGGGATGAAAATCATAATCCTGTTACTAGTCATACTACTAGCCCAGTTCCTTGTATAATTACTCAAAAGGGAATAAAAGTAAAAGATGGAAAACTTGCTGATGTTGCTCCAACTATGCTAAGTATAATGGGTTTACCTATTCCTAGTGAAATGACTGGAGAAGTTTTAATAGAAAGACCTTAGGGTCTTTTTTTTATAAAAAAAAGTAGTCAAACTACTTTTCATTTTCTTTTTTTACTTTTTGACAAGTAAGATCAATTGAGTCAATGTATGCATCTTCAATATTTTTCTTATCATTAATTTTATCTTTTATTAATTCGTTAGATGCCTCACATACATTTTTTTTATCATTAGTAAGGGAATTACAATCTTCTAATTCATATTGCTTATTTGAATAATCAATCATATCTTTAATTCCACTACATACTGAATTATTATCTTTTTTATCGATACATATTTTTTTATAGTCTTTATATATTTCATCTAAGAATTCTTCATATGTTATTTTATTTTCATTATAGTCTTCAATTCTGGGTGTTATTTCATCACATAATTTTAATTCTGGTTTTTTAGAACTCCCACACCCTGTTAATAAAATGATACTTAATACGATTACAATCCCCCAAATATGTTTCTTCATATTATCTCCTTTCATTTTAATTAATTATAGTATAACATAATGTTAAATAGATGTGGAGTTTGTTTATTATTGTATATTTTTTATAAAAAAATAATATGTTAATGATATAATATTGTAAAAGATATGAGGTGATGTTTATGAATGAAGAATTTAAAAAATTTAAATATATCATCCTTTTATTTTTAGTTTTAAGTTTGGCTTTAACTATTGGATATGCTCAAATATCTAGTAATGATTTAAATATATCTGGAAATTTAAATATTGAGAAAAATATTAGAATTACAAATGTTAGATATAAAAGTAATGTAAATGCTAATGTTAATAATTCAAGTATAAATAATTATTATCGAACAATATTAGATAGTACAATTGGATTAAATAATGATCCTAATTCTAGTATTACTTATGAAATTACAATTACAAATCTAACAGATGTTAAAAAGAAATTTGTCGAAGTTATTTATGATAATAGTTTTTATAGTAATGATGATATAGTTTTTGAACTTAATGGATTAAATCCTAGTGATGAGTTAGCACCAAATGAATCAGTTACATTTGATATTACATTTAAATATGATAATAATGTAGTAAGTCAAAATATGAACTTAAATTCAATTATTAATTTTAAGTTTGATGATGATTTAGAAGATAGTTTCCCTATCGTTTTTGAGTTAGAAGGACCTTGTACTTTTAATGGAGCAGATGCAAATATTACAGGAGAAGAATGTAGTGACTATCATGATCAAAAATATATTGATACAGGTGTAAGTTTATATAGTTCAGCAAATTATCAAAAAGATTTTGAAGTATATGTTGAGATAGATTCAGTTACTAATAGTGGACAAGTTTTTCAAGCTACTTTAATAAATTCTAAACTAGAGAATGAAAGTTTAGGATATCCCGGGTTTGTTTTTAGAACTAGTAATACAAATTTTGAATTAACTTCTGCAGCAGTTCCTGGTGGTACTAGATTTGCTATTACAAAATCTATTTCTTCTGTAACTTCTATTAAGATAATAAGAAAGGATATGATTTTGTATTATAGTTTTAATGGAGGATCTTTAATACAAGCTCAAAATTTATCTACTTTTAATACTCCTTTTGATTTAACAACATTTATTGGAGCATCAGTAGATAGTAATGGAAATCCATTTAGATATTTTAAAGGAACAATATCTGATTTTTATATAAAATTGGGAGATATGAATGATACTGAATATTATTACTCAATCGATTTTGATCCAATGGGTGGAGTGGTTAATCCTTCTTCTACTCTAATAAATGCTGGTGATAAGGTTGGTAATCTTCCTACTCCAACAAAAGTTGGATATGTATTCTTAGGTTGGTATACAGAAGAAGATGGAGGAACTTCAGTAAATGCTAATACAATTCCAACTTCTAGTACAACTTATTATGCAAGATGGAGAGAAATGGAAGAATTAGATGAAGTTTTTACTATATCTGGAGAATGTACATTTAATGGAGAAGACGCTAATATAACTGGTAGTGGATGTAGTGATTATGCAAATCAAAAATATATTGATACTGGAATAAAATTATTTGATAATGATAATTTCGCAAAAGATTTTGATATTTCATTTGATGTTGTTTCATATGATCCTTCAATTCAAAATTCAGAGCAAAAGATATTTATGAATGCTAAATATGAGTTAACTTCTGCTGGTTGGCCAGGATTAGTTGTAAGAAGAAAAGGTCAAACTAATGACGTTGAAATATCTATGAGAGTAGGTTCAACTAATAACACTAAAGCAATATCAGCAAGTTCATTAAGAAAAGTAAGAGTATGTCGTTTAGATGGTAAAATTTATTATAGTTTTAATGGGGCAGAATTAACTTATTTAGCAGATTTATCCAATATGACAGCAAGATTTGATACAACTCTTACGTTTGGAGCAGCAGTAAATCAAGACGATGGATTACCATTTAGACATATTAAAGCTACACTTGCAAATATTTCTGTAAAAATAGAAGAGTAAAAAAAGACATTGCTTTGCAATGCCTTTTTTAACCTAAAAATCCTTTTATTTTATCTGTTATTCCTGCTTGATCCAAATTTAATTTTGTTTTTACTGTATCAATAATTCCATTTATTTGATCATCAGGTAAGTCAACACCAATAATTCCTTCAACTGTTTTAGTAGGATTACTTTTAAAATTATCTAATAATTTTGGGTCACTTTTTAATTTGTTTATTACTTCTTCTATTTTTTCTTTCATTGCTACCTCCAACATTATTATATATTATTTTTTAATATTTTTAAATAAATGTTATAATTTAATAGGTGATAATATGAATTTAACTCAAGATAATGTTAATGGTTTTCTTAATAAATATTTAACTATTGTTAATGAAATAAGTGATAAATATAATTATGAAGATAATATTAAACATATTTTATATGTTATTGTTCCTGCTTTTATATTGTATTATGGAATTAATAATGAATCATTTATAATTAGATGTTTTAATGAAGTTAAAATATATATTAGTGGTACTACAAACTCTTTTGTAACGGCTACATTTAATAGAAGTTTAAAGAAAAATGGTAATGATTATTATACAGATAAATTCATTGTTATAAATAATTATCATGGGTCTTCTTTATCAGTATTAATTGACAATGTAGTTCATGAATTTAATCATGCGGTTAATTCTATAAATAATGAAATAATTTATAAAGATAATAAAGTTTTAATAAGAACTGGTTTAAGCACTACTTCTTATAATAAAGAATCACTTAAATATATTGAGAAATCTAATGAAATTGCTTTAGAAGAAATACTTAATACTTCTCAAACTGAAAAAATAATAGATATTATTACTTCTTTTAGCAAATTTAGTATTGATAATAATGAGTTATCTAATCTTTTATATAATTTAAAATTTGAAATACCTGAAGGTGGTTATAAATCAGATGCCTATTCTTATCAAAAACATATTTGTTATGAACTTGTTAATAATAAAACTTTTGCACCAACAATAAACAATTTAAGATTTAAAGGTTATATTGAAGATATACCAAGTTTATTTGACACTGTAATAGGAAAGGAAAATAGTTATAAAAAATTGAATCAATTATTACAAGAAATGCATGTTTTGATTATAAAATATAGTAATTCTAGATTTTTTAAAGAAAGATTAATAAATAAAATTAAATCTAAATCTAGTGAAGTTATTTCATTAATTAAAGAATATGATGTAAAGTGTATATATAAGTAATATTGCAAAAGTTAGAAGTGAGTGTTATTATAAAAATAGAATAATAGGAAGTAGGTGATTGTGATAATAAGTGGGAGGAAAAATACTTTTCTCTTCTGTTTGATTTTGGTTTGGATTTTCTTATTATTTAGCATCTATTTCTTAATTAAGGCCTTTAATTTGAAAAGGGTTGATCAATATAGTGAGAAATCTACTGTAGAGTATTCAGTATGTTTAAACAAAAATGATTTTTATAAAGAAGAATGTTTATCAGAAGAACAAGAATATTTAAGTTCTTTAACTAATGAGATTAGAATTCTTTTTAATTATAATCGTGTTTATGTAGAAGATACAAAAAGTGATTTAAATTATCATATTATTTCAAGATTAAAGATTTATAGTAGAGAAAATAATAGAGAAATATATAGAGATGATAGAGAATTAACAAAATTAAAAACGTTTAATGGAGATAAAAAAGTATACAATGTACAAGATAATATAAGTATTAGTCTTGAAGATTTTACTGATGTAGTAAATAAGTATGTTAGAGATTATGGAGTCAATAGTAGAGCTGAGCTTGAAGTATTGTTAAACGTTGGAGAAAAAGGATCTGAAGAAAATGTTGCTAGTTTAACAATACCTCTTATGGAACAAACATATTCAATTGAAAAAAATACAGTTGAGAAAAAAGCAGATGAAAATTTAACAACACAGATGAGAAATTATTTGTTTGTATCTATATTGCTTTTCTTAATGGATATTGTAATTGTAATTGTTTCATATTTTAGATTTTCAAAAAATAAACATGTTAGTGCTTTTGATTTAGAAGTAAATAGGTTGTTAACAGATTATGATAGAATTATTGTTGAAACTAAAGATAGTAATGTTAATTATGAAAATAAAGAGATTACTGAATTAGATGATTTTATGGAACTTGTTGATGTAAGAGATACTTTAGAAAAACCAATATTATATTTAAAACAAAGTGAAGAAATAAGAGATTTTGTTGTTCAAGATCAAAAAGTATTATATAGATATAGAATGGATAGTAAAAATTATATTAGTGGGGAGGTTGATAAGAAAAATGACTAATATTAAGAATTTAAAAACAATTTTAATTGCAGTTATAGTTGGAGTTTTAGGAGTAACTATTGCTTATGCAGCTCTTTCTTCAACATTAAATATTACAACAAATAGTATTACACAAAGTACTTTAAGTTGGAATGTTGGATTTCAAACAGGAACTGTTGAAGCAACTGCTGGAGGAACTAGTGATACAGGAAGAAGTTGTGGAAATGCTACAGTTACAGCTACTTCTGTAACAGTTGGTAATACAACATTATCAAAACCAGATGATTCATGTACATACCAATTAACTATTAAAAATACAGGAACAATTGATGCTATTTTAAGTTCAATAAATGTAATTGAACCTACAAGTAATACTTGTACAGTTAGTGGAGCAAGTATGGTGTGTGGAAATTTAACTTATAAATTGTCTACTGATGCTGCAGGAACTGGTTTAGTTACTACTAATACAACTTTGGGTGCTAACGGAAATAAAACTATTTATTTAATTGTTAAATACACTGGAAATAGTCTTAATACATCTGATGTAACTCAATCCGGTGGTTCATTTTCTGTAGTATTTACTCAGAAATAGAAAGAGAGGTAAAAATGAAAAAAAGAAGTAAACAAAAACAAAAAAATCAAAAACAAATGCTTACTATTATTGGTGCGATAGTATTATTAATTGTTGG
>CACXGX010000098.1 GCA_902767365.1 uncultured Erysipelotrichaceae bacterium | reverse complement strand
TTCAACAACTTTTGTTCCTTTATAACTTCCGCACTTTTTACAAACACGGTGTGGCTTAATAACTGCACCACATTCAGGACATTTTGTAGTTCCAACAACTTCTAGAGCATTATGAGCTCTTCTCATTCTTTTTCTAGTTTTAGAAACTTTTCTAAATGGTACTGCCATATTTAATCACTCCTATCTTCGTCTTTTAATAGTGTGTTAAAAGGATTATTATTAACTAATTCTTCCTCACTAACCAACTTCCAGCCATCTCCTTGATATTTACTATAATCTTTAACTATAGAATATCTAAGAGGAACTTCCAATACAATATTTTGCCATAAAAACGCAATAATATCAAGATATTTTTCTCCTTTTTCAATAAAATCGTCTATTTTTTCATCAATTTTAATATTAAATGGATACCAAACATCTTCTAAACTGACAGAATCACTTATTTTCATCTTTCCATTTATTTCTGTTTTTATGAATAATTCTCCTTCTATTTTTTCAATAATACTATTAGTTAGTTCAATTTCACTTAGTTCATGAATCCTTTCATCTACTATTATCTCATTTGGTATTTTATAAATACCATCTATTGATATTTTATCTATTGATGTATAAAGTTGTGTTAAATCTATCATATCACCAACTCCAGTTGAGATTATACATTATCTTTTCAAAATTTGCTAGTACTTTTTTAATAATTGTGTATAATATTTTCGAGGTGATTAAATGGCAACTGGTATTATTTGTGAATATAATCCATTTCATAATGGTCATATTTATCACTTAAATAAAGTTAAAGAATTAGTTAAAGATGATATTTTAATTCTTGTTTTAAGTGGTAATTTTACTCAAAGAGGATATCTAAGTCTTATAGAAAAATATGATAAAGCAAAGCTTGCTCTTTTATATGGAGTCGACTTAGTTATTGAACTTCCTTATAATTTTGCTACTCAATCAAGTGATATATTTGCAAAAGGATCAATAGAAATATTAAATGAGTTAAAATGTAATAAAATAGTTTTTGGGAGTGAATCAAATAATATTAAAGATTTAAAAGAATTAGCAAATATTCAAATTAATAATAAAAAATATGATTCTATTGTTAAAAATGAATTAAATAAAGGCATAAACTATCCTACTGCTATGAGTAATGCCCTAAAAGAAATAACAAATAAAACTGTTAAAGAAGCTAATGATTTACTTGCCTTATCATATATTAAAGAAATAATTAAAAATGATTATAATATTGAACCTATAACTATTAAAAGAACGAATAATTATAACAGTAAAGATCTAACTGGAGGAATAGATAGTGCTACTAGTATTAGAGAAGCATTAAAGAATAATATCGATGTTTCTAGTTCTATTCCTAAAGAGGTCAAGAATTACTTAATTAATATAAATAGAAATAAAATATTTGAATTATTAAAATATAAAATATTGTCAGATAAAAATTTATCTATATATCTAGATGTAGATGAAGGCATAGATAATAAAATTAAAAAGGAAATTATTAATTCTAACGATTTAGATGATTTTATAAAAAAAATAAAATCTAAAAGATATACATATAATAAAATAACAAGGATGTTATCTCATATATTATGTTCTTATACAAAGGAAGAAAACGAAACTATTCTTAAGTATATTAGAGTATTAGGTTTTTCAAAAAAAGGAAAAGAATACTTAAATAGCATTAAAAAAGATATTAATTATCCAATAATAACTAATATCAATAAAAAAAATGTAGATTTATTAGAATTAGAAATAAGAACTGATAACATCTACTATCTTATTACAGAAAGTAATAAAAATATATTTAGTAGTAAACCAATTCAAAAAGGTATCAATTAAGATACCTTTTTTTATTATTCTTGTGTTTCTTGTTGTTCTTCTTCTTTTTCTTTTTTTGATTTTCTTTCTTTTTCTTCTTTATTATCATCAGATTGGAAAACTTTCTTACGTGAGAAGTTTAATCTTCCTTTTTTATCCCATCCGATACATTTAACAACAATTTCATCTCCAAGAGAAACTACGTCAGTTGTTTTTTCAACATGATCTTTTGCAAGTTCAGAAATATGAACTAATCCTTCACATCCTGGCCAAATTTGAACAAAACATCCAAATTCTTCTATTTTTACTACTTTAGCAGTATATAGTTTTCCTTCTTCTACTTCTTTTACTACATCTTCAATCATTTGACGAGTCTT
>CACXGX010000097.1 GCA_902767365.1 uncultured Erysipelotrichaceae bacterium | reverse complement strand
TAGACTTGCTCCGTGTAAATAACCTGATTTTTGCCTTGCAACTTCGCCTGGCGTATCAGCAACCTCACACATCTAAGCAGCCACACGCTTAAAAGTATATCACTACTATCCAATAAAATCAAGCACTTTTTAAATAAAAAGTAGAAAAAGTCATCCCTTTTCTACTTTTTTAGCAATTATTTATTAGCAGCTATATCAATAGCAGTTTCTAATTGATTATCATAATCTAAGCTTTCGTCAAAACCGATTTCAATTGTTGGAGCAATTCCAACTCCTTCAACCTTCTCACCTTTTGAAGTTAACCATTCTTGAACACTATATTTAATAAATTTCTCTTCACCTATATTTTGTAATTTTTGAACTAAACCTTTTCCATAAGTTCTAGTTCCTACTATTTCAGAATTTAAATTTTCATGTAAACTTGACACAACAAGTTCAGACCCCGATGCAGTAGCGCCATCTACCAATAATACAACTGGAATATCAATTACTTTATCTTTATCATTCTTAATTATTTCAGTTTTATCACCATCAGTTTTTCTATATATAACCATATCTTTATCAAGAAATAAAGAAGCAATATCATTAGCACTTGTTAAATATCCTCCACCATTTCCTCTAAAGTCTAAAACTAATGAAGAAATTCCAACTTCTTTTAACTTCTTATACTCTTCTACAACTTGATCATAGGTATTTTCAGCAAAAGTACTAATAACCATTATTCCAATTTGCTTATCTTTTCTAGAAACATGATATGAATTTACAGACTTTAATATTACTTCATCTAAAGTAACCTCAATAGTTAAAATTTTTCCATCTCTCATTATTTCAAATGTCTTTTTGTCCCCAGGTTTAGAACTCTTAATTTTTTTAGACATTTCATTTATTTTATCACTAGTATATTCCTCATTATCTACCTTAGTAATTATATCAAGAGGTTTTATTCCAAATGTATCTGCAGGAGATCCTTCAAATACAGACATTACATATACTTGTCCCTTATCATTTCCAGTAATTTGTACACCTAATCCTACAAATTTACCTTTTAATTCTTCTTCCAAACTAGTAGCTGCATCATTATCAATATAAGCCGAATATTTATCTCCCAATCCATTAACCATTCCCACTATAGCTGATTTTTTTATTTCATCTTTATCTATTTCACCATAAAAATCATTAACTATATCATCATAAACAGAAGCAATCTCTTCCATATCTTTTCTAACAGACTTACATGAGGCCCTTCTACCATTATATTTACTATAAGTAAAATAACTACCGATAAATAATCCAAGTAAAGTAGTAACAATCATAACTACTATTACTTCCCATAATTTAAAACCAACTACTTCTGTTTCTTTAGATTCTTCTTTTACATTTTTTTCTTCTTTTACTTTTTTTTCTTCTTTTACATTCTTTTCTTCTTCCTTAACTTCTACTTTTTTACTAGCAGGTTTTTTTCTATTAGTCTTTTTCTTTTCTTCTGCCATATCATTCACCTCATCTATTATAATTTTATCACAATAATAAATAAAAAAAAGCAAAAATTTAATTTTGCTTAATTATTAATTACTAGTTAATTCTTTCTTTATATCATCTATTCCTATAGAATAAGATACTCCCTTACCATCTTGTACTTTAATCATAGTTCCATTAACAACTTTTAAATTATTTATATCACTTATATTAACTTTAGACTTATCATCAGTAATATAAGAAGAATTAAATTTCTTACCTAAGTCAACTAAATACATTTTCGTTGAAGAAACATTACCACTTATATCATAAATATTAGAATAAATTGATGAATCACCTTTAGAAAAATCATACATTAAAACATAATATTCACTATCAATTCTTGAAAAAGTAGTACCTGCTAGAATCTCAATATTTTGAATTTCATCATTAACTTTTGTATCTTTTTTACCAAAACTAATTTCTCCTGTAGAAATAGCAAACACTAAATAGAATGCGGCTAGACATAATACTACAACTCCTAACACCTTTAACATTCTCATCATTTCATCAGAATCACTAGAATAACTTTTTACCTTATCATATTTCTTTAATTTATTTTTTTTACTCATACCAATCACCAAAAAAATTATAACACGTATAACTTAAAATGCAAACAAAATACTTAATTTTACTTTATTTTCAAATAATTAAAAAGTATAAAAATCCTATTAATTATTTTTTTAATATTCATTACTAGCAAGTACTTTATAACACTTTCATCACAAAATTCCAGATTATTATTCATTTTACACTTAAGAAATAATATTTATCTCGTTTTCAAATTCTTCTAATAAATCATCAATTGTTAGCCAATCAAAATAAAATTTTCTTGTATCACCCATATACATCATCTATATTATCAAAAAAAGAAAAAAAGAACTATTTCATTATTGGAATAGTACTAATAGAATTAGCTATTTCCATAAGTTCTGTTTTCCCCATAACATCTGATACTAAATAATATTCTATTCCACCACTTATCCAATTAACAGAATTATCAGTAATAGCACCAACAGTATCATTTAAAAAAGTTGGTTCACCAAATATAGGAATAATTGAAAAATCTTTATCAGCTTTAACTGTTTCTTCTACTAACAGGAAAGGTTTCTCTCCATCAAAAGTTAATATTATTCTTTCTCCATTATCTTTTTGAATCTTTTCTTCATTTGATAAAACTGTTCCGCTTGGAATATAAAGAGGATAAATAATGCTATCAATCGATAAAGTTTCATCACTTTCATTAACATCAATATTTGAAATAATACTATCTAAGTTGAAAAAATCATTTTCAAAAGAAGGATTTGTATCTATTTTTTCAAACTTCATCACCATTTCAACTATTCCATCATCATTTAATACCTCTATTTTACTTATATTTGCATCAGCATCAACATATATTTTTTGACTTTTTAAACCAATATTATTTGGATAATTAACTTTAGTATTAATAACAAATCCATTTTCATTTTCAACAACTGTTTTTTCTGAATCATTATTCATATCATTTAAAATAGAACTAAGTATATATACTTGAGAATTATTCATTGGCCAATTGCTTTGAAACTTAAAACTTTTATTTAGGGTAGGTGTTATAACACTAACTTACCAAAGTATAATCTTTAAATTTATAATAGATATCAATATTTTCATTTTCATCAATTTCTATTTTATCTATAAATAAACTAATAAACGCCCTTGATACATTATTTAACTTTATAATACTTTTTATTTTTTCAATATAATAATCGCTATTATTAACTTGTATTTTATTTAATTCTTCCTTATTTTTATTTAATCTATCAATTTCTATAAGATAATCACTATAAGTTTTTTTAAAAATATCTAAAGATACAATACCATCTAACTTATCTTTATAACACATTTCTATTTTTTTATTTATATTATCAATTTCTTGATCAATCAAATAAATACTATGTTCATTATCTTTTTTACTATGCAATTTATCTGAATTAATAAAACTATTTATAACTTTATTTTCATCTAAATATAAGTTAAATATTGTTTTTAAGTCTTTTAATACAAGTTTTTCTATTATTTCATATTTAATAGAATGAGGAGTACATACTCCTTGCCTTTTTCTTTTTTGCCAGTAATTGCAATTACCATATATTCTATGAACTAGTCCATTTTTTTGCGTTTGCTGATGATATTCTCTAAATCCAATTGTATGATGGCAATCTTTACAATAAATAAGTCCTCTAAATAATAATTTATTAGTAACACCATTACCTTTATAACTACGATTTTTATTAGATTTAAACATATCATTTGCAAGATTAAAAACTTCTTTACTAACAATTGGTTCTACAGAATTTTCTGCAACTATCCAGTCTTCTATCTTATTATTAATTCTTTTTTTTGACTTATAATTAACCTTCTTTTGTCTACATTGAGTTAAATTTCCCATATAAGTAGGATTTTTTAAAATACTATCAACACTTCTTGTGGACCATACTCCATATTGTATATTTTTTTGACCAAGTTTCATTCTTTTATGCATACTTGGAGTCTTAATATGCTCACTTGTTAAAATATCACAAATTTTTGATACACTATAACCATTAATAAACATATTAAAAATTCTTTTAACAACCTCTGCTGAATCAGGTTCAATCTCTAATTTATGTTTATCATTTTCACTTTTTTTATACCCATATGGAGCATAACACCCTACAAATAAACCATTCTTTTTCTTCACATATAAAGAACTTCTCAATTTATTAGAAATATCTTTCACATACATATCATTAAAAGCACTTTTAAAAACCAACATATCATTTGCAGAATTATTACTATTAAATGTATCGATACCATCATTAACAGCAACATATCTAATATTATGTTCTGGAAAGTATCTTTCTACATAATACCCAAATTCAATATGATCTCGTCCAAGTCTAGACGTATCTTTAGTAATAATCATATTTATTTTTTTATTCTCACAATCTTTAATCATACGATTAAAACCTTTTCTATCAAAAGTCGTTCCAGAAATCCCATCATCGACATATTCATCAACAAAAAATAAATTATTCTCTTTAATATAATTTAGCAATAAATCTCTTTGAGTAGAAATACTACTACTCTCACCCAATTTCTCATCTTCCCTAGATAATCTTAAATAAATTCCAACGTTAAAATTATTCAATTAAATATCACTATTCATCATTATCTAGAAAAGATAATAAATAATTGCTAAATAATATATCAATAGATTCCCCATTATCATCAAAAAAATGATTAACTTTATAGTCTTTATTCATAATCCACCTCGATAAAATATATGCTAAAAAATATAATTATTCCACAAAAAAAGCTTTATTTTTAAATAAAGCTTATTCAATAGCAATCTCTTCATCAATTTTTTTATTAGTATTTTCGTTATTAACTTCGTAACCTTGTTTAACTCTACTTCTTAAGAATTCAATATCACCATTTAATTCATCGCATACTTTTTCCAATGCTTTATAAAAAGAAGGGAAACTACTAAATACAGTTTCAGAAGTACGAGAAATCCAATAATCTTTTAACATATCTGTTCTATTATTTACTTGTTTATTTAATTCAATTAATGTAGTTTTAATTTTTTCAATTTTATCAATTTCAACAAGTAATCGTTCTGTATTAATGTCCAAATGACTCCAATTCTTTTCAGTAACTATTTTTTTTTCATCATTCATCAATATCACTTCTTTTCATATTTTCAGCAAATTTAGAATCAGTAGAATTATGATCCAATGCACATCCCTTAAGTACAGATGAATCATTATCTAAAAACTCAATTAAGTAATTTAATTCTTCAATATGATTGTTAAAAGAAACCAAAAAGTTGTGGCTATCAACACCTTTCCAAGAATCTTGAATATTACTTGATATTGCTTTTAACTCTTCTTTTTTACATTCTAGTATTTCAGAAATATACTTATAATACAATCCTGTATCATATACTTTTTTATAATTTATTCTTAATATATCTAACATATTATCACCTCTATGACATAATACTATCAAATATCTTCAGAGACTGTTCTTCCCCAAGACAATTATTAGTCATTTTTAAGAAACCAAGAGATTTAGATAAATCTTTCATTTGATCAATTACTATACCATTATAACTATTATTTGTAAAAAAGTCAGAGGTATTAACATTTAATTTTTTTGCCATAGTATCAAAAGCAGAACGAACAAAATCAGCTGTTTCTTTCTTACTATCTTGTGGTACATCACCATCATATATTTTTAATAAAGTTTCCATATTATCAGATCTTTTTATTGTTGATTGAAGTGTATCAAAAATAACATCAACTTGTTTCAAAAATTCAGAATTTTTAGAAATCATAGGAGTTAACCCAAGAGAACTTTGAACTAATTCTTCAGTATAGTTATATATAATTTCTTTTGTAACATCAGAAAATTTAGTTTTCTCAGTAATTAAAGATTTTAATGTAATTTGAATTTCATTTTCATCCATCTCACTTATAATTTTCTTTAAATCAGCATCAATATTAGGAGATTCCAAAATCTTTTTCTTTAGTTTTCCTGCTTTATCTTCATCTGTTAAATAATCAGACTTATTACCTTTAAGAATTGATCCAAGAGCAGTGATAAATGCTATATAAGAATCTGAATCAAGCGTATTTATTTTATTAATAAAGTTTTTATTAATTTTTATTTTCTTCTTAGGATCATCAGTTGGAGGTTCTGTTGGTGGTTTATCATCACCGCCACCTGTTGGATTATTTCCACCACTTGGTAAATTATTTCCTCCATTACCTGAATTTCTTCCACCTTGGTTTCCACCACTATATGAATTACCACCTGTTACTCTATTATTATATGTATCATCAACTCCAACTTGTTCTTCAACTGCCGAACTTATCATTTTACTAGCAGATAACAATGAAGTCTCTATTTTTTTAAGGGCTGTCGCCAAAGTAGGTATATAACTTACCCCAACACCTGCAGATGTCAATGGAGAAAATGCTCCTTCTACATTTATAGAACTAAGATCTGCTTGAACTACACTTTTTTCCCATTGTTGACAAACATCATTTAAGTTATTAGGATGAATTTCAAGTGTTTCATCAGAAAGTGAATTTGATGTACTATCAGAAAGATTAGGTTGAGTAGGTTGAGTAGGTTGAGTAGGTTGATTAGTTGTAGTTGTAGAATCCTGTGAATTTTGTGAAGAAGATGAAGCCTTATTATAAGTACTATAATACGAACCACCACGAGATGAAATATATGATTTATAATCAGCTTTTTCATTTTCTTTGTCAACAAAAGTATCAACTAGTATTCCACTAGCTTCATCAACACTTTTAGCATTTTTTAACGAATTATAAGTGTCTTCATAGCGAGATTTCATATTTACTTTTATTTGTTCAATATCCTCTTTAGTGAATGAACCACCACTTGCATCTAAAAAGCCCATAAGTGCAGCAGCAGAATATTTATTATCGCCACTAAACTCAACAAAATTTTCCCATAAATCTTGTTCTTCCATTCATTATCACCCACTTATATATTAGAATAATTATAAAATCTAGTCAATAAGAAAGGATAATTAAATAAAAAAAGAGTGTAGGATATACACTATAAATATGTAAAAAATTAGACTTTAACATGTTATAACATATACCTCGTCATTACTTTTTAAGATTATTTGTTCATGATTATTAGATTTATTAGTTATGCTTACTCTATAATCATCCTTTTCTTTATGTGAAACAACTATATCATAATTATAAGTATCATCATTACTAGAAATAGAAAGTGTTCCGCTCAACCTATAATTATCCATGTTCGCCAACTTATTAGTTACATTTTCAATAATATTATCTTTACTACTTTTTGAACATCCAACAAATAATAAACAAACAATCAAAAATAAAAATATCTTTTTCATATAAACTCCTTTTCTCAATTAATTATATTAATTACTTTAATTAATATTACGAATAATTATCAAATATATGGATAACATATTAACAAAGGAGGAAATATGAAAACACTTCAAACAATAGCCCTATTTTTAACAATTATTGGTGCATTAAACTGGGGAATGGTGGGCCTATTTAAAATAGATTTAGTAGCAACACTATTTGATGGTAATGATTCTATTATATCTAGAATAATATATACTGTAATAGCTATTGCTGGGCTTATAAATATTGGATTATTAATAGAACAATTGTCAAGAAAAGAAAAAATGTAACTTTTTAGTTACATTTTTATTTGTTTTTAGTTATTTTAACTCTAATTTCCTTAACTCTTGGAGTATAAGTAACTGTCGAATTATCTCCTTCTACTTTTACTTCTACTAAACGTTCACCTTCACTTAATCCAGCAAGATCAACATAAGCTCTTATAGAAGCAGGTTCAATATTCTTAACAACATCTTCACTACCATTAACAATAACAGTAACAGTTCTATTTTGTTCACCAATTACTTGAACAGAATATCCATCATGATTTATTGCATCTATTGGTATTCCCTCAATATCACGAGATATAATACCGCCAACTTCCAGCTTAACAGTTATCTTTTTAACACTTATTTCACGAATACCAGTTGGCTTACTCAAATTAATTTCATAAGTTTTATTTTCTTTAACCCCAGTTACATCAACTGAAACTGGTAAACTTTCAATAGTATTAATTGTTTCCTGATTTCCATAAACAGTAACTTTTTCAACAGAAGATTTCAAAGATTTTACTGCGACTCCATCAAGTTCTCCTTCTATCATTAATTTAATTGGGATTTCTTTGCTTGGAGATGAAATCTTAATAGAAGCATTAACTACAGAAGGGACTATTTCAACATCTAACTTATTTCCTTCAGCATCATAAGCAATCAAAGGTACTTCATACATTGGAATAGTACCAACTTTAATATTGCTCATCTTATCAATATCTATAATTGCCTTTACAACAGCTACTTCCTCTAACCTATGAGAAGCACCCTTTACTATTACATTATCTCTATCCAATACAATTCCTTCTATATTCAACTTAGAATCCAAATTATCTTTATGTATTATATCAGTAGATACTTCTTTATTTACTGAATTTTTATCATATATTCTAATATTAACAGTTGAAGGATCAACTTTATATTCTACTGACGGAACCTTTTGTTCATATTTAAATCCAACAGAATAACTACCAGGTGTATATCCTGTTAAATCCAAAGTAACACCATTTAAAGGATATTGCTTAGCAAGATAAACATCCATCTTACGTCCAACAAAAGTTACATCAACTTCTTTAGGAACACCTTCAACAACATATAATTCTTCATTATAATTAACATTTACTTTTTGGCCATATAATACTTCCGCAGAATTATCAATAAGTGAAATATGTTTTTGATCTATTGCATAAAAAGTAATTAAAGCAAATATTAAAGATATAATTACTAACGACTGTCTATTAATTAAGATTTTTTCAAACTTACTTCCTCTATTATTAAAGAAATCTATTATGTTTACAAAAAACTTCGTAATTGGAGTTATTAAACATTTATCAAAGAACCTAACTATTGCTTTAAAAAAATTAACTATTGTCCTACTTATTTTCTTCATATATCTCTTCCTCGTCAATCTCGTCGCCTATTTCAGTTTCTTTCTTTGGTCTTAATTCATCAACAAGCATCATTCTAACATCATCAAGTGACAAATTGTAATATAACTCTCCTTTAACTGCAATAGATAATCTTCCAGTTTCTTCAGAAACAACAAGTGCTATGCAATCTGTTTCTTCACTAATACCTAAAGCAGCTCTATGTCTCGTACCTAATCTTTTACTAATTTTATCATTTCCACTAGTTGGAAAAACAGCACCACCACAACTAATTCTATCACCTTGAATAATTACTCCCCCATCATGCATTGGATTGTTAGGGAAAAATAAGGCAATTAAAAGATCACTGCTTAAATCTCCATATATCTTTTTAGCTTTATTTATATAATCACTTAAACTAACATCACGCTCTAAAACAATTAAAGCTCCAATCTTTGACTTTCTTAAATAATCCATTGCTTGAACAATTTCATATATTAGTTTTTCTCTTTCGTCAACAGTCAAAACTTTATGTCTTCCAAGTAATTGACTTCTTCCAAGTTGCTCCAACACCGATCTAATCTCTGGTTGGAAAATAATAATAATTGCAAGAGGTCCCCACATAATTATATATTCAAGTAACCATCCAATTGTAACCAAATTAAAAGTATCACCTGCTACTTTTAAAACAAGCAATATTACTAATCCTTTGAATAATAATGTCAACTTAACATTATTTTTTATATTTTTTAAAATGTAATAAAACATTAACCATACTAATAAAATATCAACAATTTTATTTAAAACAGATAAAACAAAATCTAGTGTAATAGTCATAAATCCTCCTAGTTATATATTATGAACGTAATGAACTTGTATCAATTACAAGAGGTTGATCAGGTTTATTTTGAGAAGTATCATTATTTGACCCACCCTGTGTATTTGATGAAGGTGCTTGGCTTGAATCTAAAATCATAACATTTGGTGTTTCTTCCTTTTGAGCATTTGTTGCATCTGGCATATTGGACATTGAATTCAATGCAGCGTTCATAGTAGCATTTTGATTATCAGTACCGCTTTCTTTAGGTTCTTCTTCTACATCAAGAACTTGTTTACTTTCCATTGCTGCAATTGCCGCTTCTCTTCCAGATATTATATCATACTTTTTTTTCTCCTTAAGCTTATCCTCTATTGCTTTTCTTTTTCTATCAGCAGATATTCCAAAAACGTAAAATATTGCAAATATACAAAATAAAACATATAAAAAATAGAGAGCACCACTTAAAACATCTCTAAAGAAAACTAGCAACAATTCCATTAGCTATCACCTCTATCATAAATATGATACCATTTAGAGTAAAAATTTACAATACAGCAATAAAAATATGTAAAAAAAGTTAAAGTCAAAAAATGTTAATATACTTTTAATGTATTTATATTACAAAAAAAAGAAGATATTTCTTCTTTTATGTTATAGATGCATCATATATCATTTCTATAGACGTTTTTAATTTACTATCAAACTCTTCTTGAGATTGTTGGACCTTTAATCCTTCTAATAATGCTCTTGAAAAGCTTGCTATCATTCTATTATTAAGTGCTAATAAAGAACATGCTTGAGCATTTGAATATCCACCTGATAATGCAACAATTCTAACTACACAATCGTAATTATACAAATCAAGATATAGATTTGGAACAGTAGGAATAGTAAACTTAAACATTATTTTATCTTCAGAATTCCAATTATCTAAATGAGATTTTACTTCATCCAAAAGAATCTTCTCACACAATTCTTTAGTAGTAGAATTTATATCTACTTCTGGTTCAATTATAGGAACCAATCCATTATCACAAATTATTTTTGCAATCTCAAATTGTTGATTAACAATATCCTTAATTCCTTGTTCATTTGCTTCATATATAACAGATCTCATCTTTGTACCGAAAACATGTTTATCTTTAGCACATTTTAAAGTTTCAACAAGATTAGGTATATCTTTCATCAATTTAACATCATTTTCTTTTTCACATAAGCCTTTATCAACCTTTAAAAATGAAACTATTCTTTTTTCATCCCATAAATAATCTGCTGTATATTTATCATTTACTTTAGAATTCATTGTTTTTTCAAATAAAATAGTTCCAAGGATATGATCATTAGTAAACTCTTTACTAGTCATAACTCTTTTTCTCATTTCATGAATTAAATCAAACATTTCTTCTTCACTATGATACTCATTTTCACTTATACCATAAAGAGATAATGTTTTAGCACTACTTCCTCCACTTTGATCTAGTGCAGCAATAAATCCTTTTCTTGTTTTTACAATTTCATACATTTCATTATTCATATAATACCTCCAATTATATTTTAACTCATTTAATAATCATTTACTATTATTATTTAACTAATTAAAAAAATTACTAATACTGGCTAATTATTGATTTGTCTACCATTATTAACATTTCTTTTTTTCATGAGACTAATTCCATCATCAAAAGCATGTTTATTTCCATATACATAATAATCTATATATTTATCTATCATATCAGAAGAACCAAATTTAGTTCTTATAAGTTCTACTTCTTCATCTGTAAGTTTAAAGCCAGTTATTATAAATCTGCAAACATCATATTCATCACCTTGAAGTATATTATTAATAACCTCTTCCCTACTTAATAAATGATTTATTTTAATATCTCTTACAACATATAAATCATAATATTCATAATGATCATCGAAACTTTCTGCAATTTCACCAAAACCAGTTACAGAAGCTACTAAAGAATTCTCATCCTTTATATATCTAAAAGAATCTTCCATTCTTTTACACATTTGAAATCCATTACCAGTAGCAGCAAAACTTAATTCTCCATCTACATGATAAGTCTTCCCTTCTTCAAATTTTCTTCCACAATTATCTGTCATATCACTATTTAAAGCTTTATACCCATTGATTTCCATATTACAATCCTTTCCTTAATTTATTTATTAAAACATCATCTAAATGTTCCATTATATAACTATCTTCAACAATATCATTAATAAACTTTTTATCTTTCAAATCAATAATCATATCAATAATTTTATTTTTATCTACTTGATCTACTCCACAAATATACTCACCCAAATACCAAGAATCTTCAGAATTCACAAAAAATGAATCAATTAAATCATAATTGAATCCTTTTTTATCATAATTCATGGAAATTCGCCAAACATTTTCTAAAGAATGGTTATAACTAATTGCCTCATTAACTAATAAATTAAATGTTTCTTGATCAATATTTGGAGTACAAGGAACTGAAATAAATGAAGTAATTAGTAACATTAGTTCCCTAATATTCATTTTTTTAGCGAAACTAAGATATGTTTTATTATTAACTAACAAATCAAAAATACGTTTATGCTCATCTTGTTCATCAACAATTAACTCTCCAAACTCTTTATCATTATTATCTATTTCATTAATTAATTTATTTAAGTCATCATTCATTTTTTTACGTGAATGACTATTTATAAATAATTCTATTTCTTCAATTAAAGTTTTCTTATCAATTAACCCATTAATAAATTTATAAACACTTTTTACAAAAAAATTATCTTTTAATTGAATACTAAATGATATTTTATTTTTTACTTCGAGTTGTATTTTATCTGTATAAATCCTATCATACTTAATAGAAGATTTAAAAACAAAATCATAAATATTTTCATCATAACAAATAAATAAATCACTATCATTTATATCATTTAAAGTAGTAATAACTATTTTATTACCATCTATTTTATATTCAAAATCGATTTTATTCTTATTAACAAGTAACTTAATATCTTTAAACATATAAAACCCTCTTAAGTATATTTTAACATAAAAAAAGAACTTAAAAAAGTTCTTAATTTAAAACTTAAATTCTATTAATGCAATATCTAAATTTTTTATTTTATTTTTCATTGTTATACCTAAAGCATGTTCAGTTGCATTATTAATTTCATTAAGAATAAATGATATTTGTTCTCCAGTTGCAGGCACATTATCAACACTAAAAGTTCCACTTGTCATATTATATTCAAGACGTTTTGATTTATTGCCTTCTTTATCATAATATTCATCACCATAATAATCAATTCTTAATATCTCTTCATTATCAGTATTACTAGAAAGTTCGTGTTTTACTTCCATATAATTATCTTGTCCTAACGTATATTCTAAATGAAATACAAATCCATCATTATTTCTTAAATATTCAGTATAATCACCATTATAATCTGATATCTCAAAATTGCAATATGGAGCATGATATTTAGATCCTTCTTGAACACAAGCACTAATATTATCTATATCATCAAGTTCTACATCATCATTAAGAAAAGGATTAACTGCTCTATCGAAATTATCAACTGCTTCCCTAAATTTTTTTCCCATATCACTTAAATTACTTTTCTGTACACCAGCAAGATAATTATCTTTTATATTTTCAAGTTGATTAGCCCAATCTGCTGCTGATATACCTAAGGTTTGATAATTAGATAATTCTGATTTAACTTCTTCAATTTGTTGTGGAAACTTTTTAACTTCTGTTTCTTCTTTTCCTTCTAATCTTAAATAATAATCTTTAAGTTCATCTAAAAATAATAAAAATCCTTCTTTAGTTCCAATACTATATTCTTTTATAAATTTTTCATCATCATTTCTTTGTTCTAATGATTCTTCAGCTTCTGCTATTCTATTTCTTTTTTCATACTCAGTTATTTTACCATCCATAAAGTCACGAAGAATGCTATTAATTTCTTTATCATACGTAACATCACGTGCCCATTTATCAGGATTACAATCATTTTCACTAATCCCAATACTAAATTCATAATTTTTGTCATGATATTTATTATAGATTATTTTAGCAACTTCATATGGAATAAACCCTTCTACAAAAGCACGTTTGTTAAAAAAATACAATTCAAGATCATTCCAACTATACACCCATTTGTTTCCTGTTGCATCAACTGTTTTAATAACTTCTTTAAATTCTAATGAATTCATAAAACTCTCCTTTTTTCGAATTATTATTCTATACAATAATCAATAAAAAGTAAATAAATAATATCTAATTTATACAAATTAATGCGTTATTTTAAAAAAATGTTACAATAAAACACATATTAATAGATAATTGCAGATGGATTTGTGTTGAAATATCTAATAAATCACTTTTAATTAAAAACTCCATCTGACCATAATTATATTATTAAATGTAATTCATACTAAGTAGTAAAAAGAAAAAAAATAATATATTTAACTATTATTAGATTTCAATTTTCTTTTCTTATCATCATCACTGTTACTAAAACTTGTTGCAATTATAAATTGTTCTAAAACTAAATTAAATAAATTTTCTTTATTTTCACTAACTAATTTAACAATTTCATCAAATGATTTTTTTATAAATAATCTAGGATTTAAAACATCTAATTCTTCTTTAACAAGACCATTTTTAATATCTATTTTATTACCAAATAACATCAATTCTTTTGCTACTAAACTAATAAATTTATCATCACTATACTTAGTTTGTAACTCAGTAATAATCATTTGTAAATCATTATTAGATATTTTATCAGAATTTAAAAGTGGTATAACTAATTCTTCACTTTTATCATCATTTTTTCCTGCATAGTAAAAGATATGAGCATTAGAACCAATTTTATTTATTATAATAGAATGATGACAACTATCAGCAGATCCACTAAAAATCATTGCCGATGTACTTTTTTCTTTATCAAAATCTAACTGATTATCTCCAAATAGTTTAAGAGGTAAATAATTATCTGAATTAATATCAGTTTTCTCAAAACAGGCACCACCTAATGAATAATGGCATTTTTTTGATCTTACTTCTACACCACAAATCACATCATTATTTAACACATAAATATACCTATTTTGACTATCATTTATATCAACAAAATTTTTAAAACCATATGTGAATAATTGTTCACAAGAATTTGTACAATCTTTATCTTTATAAATTCTAGTTAATAGGTCTTGCTGATAATCATTCATAATTTTTTGTGAATATTTAATGGAAAATTGAATACCATCATTTTCAAATAATCCAATATTATATGGGTATTCCCTCATAAATTCTAATTTATAATCACCATTTCTAAAAGTAACTTTCTCCACTATTGGGCTATTAGTTTCCCCATTATATAAACCTTCCCTTTCATAATCAGGGGATACAATTAACAAATTATTATACAAAGAACAATTACCAGAATGTTGTAATAGTTTTGCATAAGAATCATAATTAGAAGCATAAGAAATATTATTTTTTTTATCAAGAATTTCTATTGATAAAGTATCAAAACCAATTCTTTTAATATAATAATCTTCAAGTCTAGATTCATCAATTTGAACATTAAAACATTTTGCAACATCTATTAATGATGCATTACCATCTTGAGTATATCGTTCATACGTTCCCTTTATCTTTCTTTTTAAATTTTTAAAATCTTCATAATATTTATCTCTATCTCGATACATATAGTCTCCTTACAATTACAAATTTACCATATTTAATATTGTAAATTTTTATTTTTTGTCAACCTTTTTCTCCAATTTATGTGGTTGTGCTTTAATTTGATAATCAGAAATACTTTTACCATTAAGTAATTGTAAATTAAAAATTTCTCTTCCTTCCTCATCAATAAGACTTCTAATTCTACTATCTGGATCCATTATATTCCATTCTATAGTTGGACACATACGGTTTTCATTAATTATTCTAGTTTCACCATCAAATTCATCATTTAATTTTTCATTACTAGTAAAAGTAGTTAATAAATCATATCTACATATTGGGTCAACATCACCCATGATTTCTGATATAACAGGTTTTAGTTCATCTAAAACATCTTCTTCTTTTTGAGAGTTAGCAGAAACACACATAGCACCAATATGTCCTTTACTTTTTTTACTTACATGTGGACTAAACCAAAAAGATTTACCATCAATTGTTCCTTGAACACTACCCATAGACTTTCGTGAAATTTTTTCACGAAATCTTTTACCAAATACTTCCTCAATTGTTTCTTCTAGGTCAATAACTGCATCAAATATACTAACATACTTTTTTCCATTCAAATTCATCCAAAAAACTCCCTTCCTTGGTTACCTATTATATCATGTTTTTGATAATTTGAAATAAAATCTTTTTTAATATTATCTATCATAATTATCTTTTTCTTTTTACAAAACAAAAAATCAATTCCATCTCTAGAATTGATTTTTATTAGTAAATTGAACCAAAGTTCAAATGGATTCTTTTATGGTGCCGACTACCGGATTTGAACCAGTGACCTACGCGTTACGAGTGCGTTGCACTACCAACTGTGCTAAGTCGGCATTAAGAATTATTTGTTAAAATCAACTAATAATTCATGTACTAACTCTTCTTGGTTATTTAAATCAAACTCTTCTATTCTATCTACTCTACAACGTTCTGCTAACATTATCGCTTGTACTTTTTTAACTGCACTTTCTACTTCATCATTTATAACTACATAATTGTATTTAGATATTTCGTTTACTTCTTTATATGCATTTTTAAATCTTTCAATTATCTTTTCTTTTGTTTCTGTTCCCCTTTTAACAAGTCTATCTCTTAATTCTCTCATTGTAGGAGGCATTATAAATATAAAAATAGCATCACTTGCTTTTTCTTTAACGTTTAATGCTCCTTGAATATCAATTTCCAATATTACATCTAATCCTTTATCAAGACTATCATCAACATTTTTCTTTAAAGTTCCATAATAATTTCCATGTACTAATGCGTACTCAAGAAAACTACCCTTTTCTATTTCCTTTTTAAATTCTTCTTCACTTACAAAATAATAATCAACACCATCAACTTCTCCATCCCTTGGACTTCTTGTTGTCATAGAAACAGAATAAGTTAGATTACTATCTCTTTTTAGCAACTCATTATGAATAGTACCTTTTCCAGCTCCACTAGGACCAGATAATACAATTAAACTACCACGATTTTTCTTTTTATTCATAACTATTACCCTCCGTACTTATATTATATACTACCATTTTATTTTTTCAATTATATTTTCATCCAAATCTTTTAAATAAATACCATTATCATCTAAAATCATATAACTATTAACAGATTCCCCTCGAGGATAAGCAATTGAACCAGGATTTAAAAAATACTTATTATTATCTTTAACAATCATCCCTTTATGTGTATGGCCATATATCATGCAATCAAAATAAACATCAGGATAATTATTAATATTATAAACGTTTCCATGACTACAAAATATCTTTTTATTAAAGGCTTCAAAATAGTAGTTATCCATAAAACCTAAAGTTGAACTTATAACATAATAATCAATATCACAATTACCCCTTATAACATATTTTACAGGAATACTATTTATAATATCTTCTATTTCATTATAATGATTTCCACCATAAAATATATCTCCCAAAATAATAAATTTATCAGGTTTTTCTTTATAATATATATCTTTAATAATCTTTAAATATTTTAATGAACCATGAATATCAGAAATAACCATTATTTTCATAACATCACCTAAATTAATTATATCAATAAAAAAGGAAGTTTTCTATCTTCCTAATCTTTAAAATTTTTTTTATAATTCATAATATTTTTACATAAAATCAATAAAACAATAACTAAAGTAACTAAAATTATTGATATTAATATATACATAAATAAGCCATTTGAATTATTTTCATTTTGAGTCTTTTCTTCATCATAAGTAGTATCATCTTTCAAACAATTTTTCTCATTTTTTTCTATACAAGAGACAACATCAACATCTCCATTTTCATATGCATAATCAATAATTGATTCAAGTTCAGTACTATAAGTTGAAGATGCATATATATTACTAATAATAATAAGTGGAGTACCTTGATATGAAACCTCATTAAAGCCAGCATCTTTAAAAATATCAACAACTTTTACTGTTAAATCATAGTCTTTACCTTCTTCCCATTCTATATGATCTATATAAGTTTCTTTTCTTATTATCTCAAATTTTTCATTATAAGAATGTAGTTTTTCTAAATACTCAATTTCAGCTTCACAATAAGGACAACCCCCAGCTTCGAAAATATAAACCTTAACTTTCTCTTTAGCATCAACTTTAGTAATTAAAAACATTGATATAACAATTAAAATATAAAATATTATTTTCTTAATTTTCATATTACCACCTACTTTAAACAAATTATAATATAATTAAATTTATATTAAGAATTAAGATTTAATTTTTTAATATTACTAGAAGTCTTTTCATAAAAATCAGAACAAAGAGCATTCAATACAACAGGATTAAGAATTCTATTAAAAACTAAGTTATCCACAATTTCTTCTCTAACATTTTCAAAAGATTCATATCCTGGATATAAAGGAAAAGAATTATAAAACCTAATAGATTTATTATTAAAAGTACAAAAAATGGATTCTTTATGGATAATATCTATAATTTTTCTCTCATGAGAATCATTTTCTTGCATAACATCATAGTTAATTTTCAATAAAAATTCAGTCCATGTTCATCTAATATTCCAAATTCATTATCTTTTTTTTCATAACTAACTGTATCACCATATAATAAGGAAACTTCTCCAGATAATTCCTTAATATTAGTAGTTACACCCATTCTTCTAATTAGCTGTGTATAATATCAAATCCGAAATAGTCTTTATTAATATTTTTCATAAATCCTCCTAGTAACTAACTATTATAAAACAAATAATCACAAATACAAATATTTTTTTAGGTATTTAAACAATATAAAAGACGGATAATAATCCGTCTTTATATAACCAAATATCTAAGGCTTAACCACAAAAGTAAATGTTGTAGGTTTATAAGATGAAGCATTAAATCTTACTGCATCTGAACTAGTTCTTGCCCAAGCAGTTGTAATACTTCCACAACTTGCAAACATAGATGCCATATTTGTTACTTTACTTGTATCAAAACTACTTAAATCTAAACCTGTTAAACTTTCACATCCTAAAAACATACCTGACATATCTGTAACATTACTTGTATTAAAACTACTTAATCTTAAATTTGATAAACTTCTACAACTATCAAACATAGATGACATATCGGTTACTTTACTTGTATCAAAACTAATTAGATCAAGACTTGTTAAACTACTACATCCACTAAACATACCTGACATACTTGTTACTTTACTTGTGTTAAATGAACTTACGTCTATTTCTACTATTTTTGTTAAACGACTAAACATACTATTCGAATTACTATTTAAATATATAATACTATCTTCAGAATAATAATATATAACTCCATTGTTATACCAAGCATATATAGGTTTATATGAATCACTTGCCGATATCAAATAATTACTGTTTCCTATTACTCCATTAGGTATATTATTTACATTTGTCTCTCTTATAAATTTCGTTATGTTTTCATCTATCGTTGAATAAGTTGCATTTGCATTTCCCGCTAATTGTTTGATTTTCTGGTTAGATACTGTTCCACTAGATAAATATACTTCCATATTATCATTTTTTTGATTTATTAAATCTACTGTACTTATATTTAACTTTTGTGTCGGTGTTACTTCATGTCCTGTTAATGCATCTATCCATATTCCTCTTGCTGTCTTATAGTAGATTATCATATCTTCTTCTTTATCACTTGTTAATGTCCTTGACGCCAACATTATTCTTTGGGTCGTTAATTTTCCATCATAATTATACTTTTTATTACTATTTCTTGTATAAATATAATCTCCTATTACATATGTTGACGGATATATATCACCTTTATCTAATTCTTGTGTTTCATAATTTGGATTTGTTAAAGTTATATTTCCTTCTTTAACTAAATCTGTTACTTCTACTTCAAAAGTAGTTGGTACTGTTATATTTTGTCCAGTTAAAGCATTTATCCATTTCCCAGATGCTGTCTTATAATATATAATCATTCCACTTTCATCTGTTCCAATAATTGTTCTTGATGCTAAAATCTTCCATCATAATTGGCTTCTTGATTAACATTTCTTGTATACATATACTTTCCAATTACATATGTTGATGGAGAAATATCAGCACTATTAACTGTAGCTGCTTTTACATCTTTTATCCCAAAAAGCATAACTATTAATGTCACATATAATAATATCTTTTTCATAGCTACTCCTTTACTACTTTTGCTTCTACTTCTTTATCATTATTTAATACAATTATTAATACATCTTCAAGTTCATATTTATTTACTGTAGCATTTCTAGAATCACAAATTTTCACATCATCTTTTTTATATTTTATATAATTATAATCTTTAAACTCTTTACCATTCTTCATTACTATTAATTCTACATCTGGAGAATACTCATCAATGCTTTTTATTTTTATTTCATACTTATCACTTTTTATAAGTTTAAATAAAACTAGTCCTAATAATAAGAAAGAAATGATAATTAAAACTATCATTCTTTTTTTATTTTTCATATTTATCCTTTTCTTGCTGTAACTTCAGTTCCACTTAATAATACTACTGTAACAGAATTTACTCCTTCAATATCATATTTACTTACTGTTGGATTACTTCCACTACATAATACTACTCCATTTACTTTAATTGATGTGAAATTAATTTGACTTCCTTCTTCATATACTGTAATTGTTCTATCTGGTGAATATTCATCAATTGTACTTACTTTGAATGTATAAGATTTTTCTCTATAATTTGCTACAATTGTTAAATTTGATTTTACTGAGCTTGAGAAGTCATAAGTTTTTCCATTTACTGTCCATCCTGTAAAGATAAATCCATCTTTTGTTGGATTAGCAGGTTTTGTTACTTTCTTTCCATATTCTACTGTTTGATTAGGAATTCTAGTACCACCCTTTGTATCAAATGTTACAGTATATTTAATTATTTCCCACTTTGCCACTAGTTTTATATCTTCATTAACTGGTGTTTGGAAATTATATTCTTTATCATTTAAGAACCATCCTATAAACGTATATCCTTCTCTTGTTGGATTACTTGGTCTTGTTGCCATCTTTCCTTTTTCTACTTCTTGAGTATTTACTTTGCTTCCTCCTGCACTATCAAATACTACATTAAATATTCCATCTCTTAACCATACTGCTTTTATAGTAATATTTCCTTTGACTGGAGAATTAAAGTCATATTTTTTACCATTTAATTGCCATTCTACAAATTTATAATATTTCTTAGTTGGATCTTGAGGTTTTGTTGCTTTCTTTCCATATTCTACTTTTTGACTTGCAATTGCATTTCCACCATCTGTATTAAATGTTACTGTATATTTACTTACTTCCCATTTTGCTGTTAATGTTATATTAGCTGTTACTTTAGTATTAAAATCATATTGTTTTCCATTTAAATACCATCCTGCAAAAGTATATCCTTCTTTAATTGGGTTAGCAGGTTTTGTTACTGTCTTTCCTTCTACAACTTTTAAATCTGCTACTTTACTTCCACCGTCTGTGTTAAATTTTACAATATATGTTTTCTCATCAACTACTGGATCAGTTACTGGATTTTTTCCTGGATCAACTGCAGGATCTTTTCCTGGATCAACTACAGGATCTTTTCCTGGATCAATTACTGGATCAACTACAGGATCTTTTCCTGGATCTGTAGTTGGATTACTACCTGGATCTGTATCATCTATCTTAGTCCATTTAGCTACTAATTTTACATCGCCATCTACTTTTGTACTAAAATCAAATTTTTCATCTCCTACATACCATCCATCGAATGTATATCCTTCTTTTATCGGATCTTCTATTTCTATTTTTTCTCCTGATTCAACTTTTTTTTCTTTTAATAAATTTCCTTCTTCAACATAAAAACTTACACTATAATAGTTCTTTTCACTTTTCTTTGTAAAAGATAAAAATCCTCCTATTATAAGTAATATAACTCCTACTAGAATTATTACTGATTCTTTTTTTAACTTCAAATTTCCCATACAACAATTCCTCTTTCTTTAAAGTATTAATATAGGTATACTTACCCTATCCTATTCTATATACATTTTATTATTTTTTAAAAGATATTTCAACATTAATAATCAAAAATAGATAATATTTTTTTAATAAAAAAAGAATTAAGACTTAAATCCTAATTCCTATTTTTTATTCATTCTTGATTTTTATCATCAGGTTCTTTTGCATTTTTTATTACTTTAGCAATATTACTAATATTATTTCCTTCAAAAGCTCTTAATACTTCTATAGGTAAAGCAAATATAATTGTATTAGATTGATCACTAGATACATCATTTATCGTAGAAAGTGTTCTAAGATGTAATGCTCCAGGAACTTTGAACATATTTTCTGCAGCCTGAGCTAAGTTTTTAGAAGCTTCAACTTCTCCAGCAGCTTTAGTTATAACAGCCTGTTTTTCACGCTCAGCTTCTGCAACTTTTGCTATTACTCTTTGCATTTCTTCTGGAAGAGAAATATCTTTTAATTCTACATTTTCAACTTTAATTCCCCATGGATCAGTAAGTTGATCAATAATTTTACATATTTCAGAAGAGATTTTTTCTCTTTCTCCTAATAATTCATCAAGAGTAACACTACCAACTGCATTACGCATTGTAGTTTGCGCAAGTTGCCCAGTAGCATAATAATAATTTTCTACTTCAAGAATAGCTTTTGAAGCATCAAAAATTTTATAATATAATACTGCATTAATTTTAACAGAAACATTATCTTTTGTAATAGCTTCTTGAGCAGGTACATCATCTGCTTTTGTTCTTATATCTACCTTTTTATAACTTTGAAATATTGGTATAACAAAATTCCATCCTGGTTTCAAAACACGTTTAAATTTTCCACGTGAAAATAAAACTCCACGCTCATACTGATTTACTTGGACAATACATCCTGGCAAAATACATAGCAAAACAACTACAATTGATATAATAATAACTTCCATATTATTCTAACTCCTCACTTATTAATTTTTTATATTCTTGAACACCTGGTTGATCAAATGGATTAACATCTATTAATAATGCTCCAACAATTGCTGATAATATAAAGAAATGTATTAATTCTCCAATAGTACTTTCATTTTTTTCATCAATTGTAATTATATTACTTGGAGTATACCCATTAGAATGAGCAAGCCCAACTTTATCAAGAGCAATATTATTTAAACTGTTAAGTTCCATATCATATTTATCTAGTACTACTTTTTTATCTTTATCAATTCCTATTACTGTTTCGAAAATAATATCATGACCTTCTTGTAAAAATTGACCTAAAGAATGCAAATCTCTTGTATTAACACAAGATATAGGAAGAATTCCTTTTTTAGCTTTTCCTTGAGTTTCAGCGAATAATTGCTTTAACCATTCAGTAAAATAATATAATTTAGGATTATATACTGTAAACGATTCAATAATTTTTCCTTTTTTATACATTATATCTCTTATTACTGCATACTCAATTGCTCTATCTATTCTTTCATATGATAATTTTGCACCACTAATTAAATTAACAATATTAATTCCAGAAACTGCAATAGGTAATAATCCAACTGGTGTTAAACAAGAAAATCTTCCACCAACTAAAGGAGGAACTGTAAAAGTAACATACCCTTTTCTATTAGCAAGTTCTCTTAAATCACCTTTTTCTGGATCAGTTGTAATAATAATTCTATCTTTTAACTTTTCTTCACTATATTTTTCTTTCATTACATCCATTACAAGTGAAAAAGCAATAGAAGGTTCAAGTGTAGTACCAGATTTAGAAATAACATTAACAATTACTTCTTTATCTTTAATATATTCTAAAGTTTCATAATAATTCTCACTACACAAATCGGTACCCAAGAAAATAATTTCAGGAGACTTTCTATTATACATAGGAGATAAGGCTTCAATAACAGCCTTACTTCCCATATATGATCCACCAATTCCAATTACTAAAAACACATCACAATTAGATCTAACATAATCAGTAATATTAATAATTTTTTTAAGTTCAGCACTAGATACAAAAGTATCAAGTTTATTCCAATATTTTAAATCACCATCAACAAATCTTGATTTTATTTCTCTAGCCCTTTCTAGATATTCAACTTTATCTTCTTTTCTAACATATGACTTAACATATTTATGAAAATCAAAATTAATCATTATTACCTCCATTAACTATAACAGCATGTATTCTTTTATCGTTTTTAAGAGTTATATAGTTCTTATTAATTTTATCCCCATCAACCAAAATTCCTTCATTTTTACTATTTAAATTAACTTTAATCTTATAAAGAGTGTCCATATACTTATATTCTACTTCAAATGATTTCCAACTTAATGGAACAGAAGGTTTAAATCTTAAAGTATTTCCCTCTTTCTTTAATCCAAGTATTTCTGTTAATCCAATATAATAGAACCATCCAGAGCTTCCTGTATACCAACTCCATCCACCACGACCTAGATGATCTTTATTACTATAAATATCACCTGCTATAACATATGGTTCAATCTTATACTTTTGAACATCCTTTTTTGTAAGAGTTCTATTAATAGGATTTATCATCTGATAATATTCATAAGCCCTATCTCTTTCACCTATTTTAATAAGTGCCATAATATACCAAGATACAGCATGTGTATATTGTCCACCATTTTCTCTTATTCCAACAGGATAATCCATAATATATCCAGGATTATTTTTTGATTCTTCAAATCCAGGAGATAATAATTTAATTATATTAATATCATTGTCTACTAAATTATCTTCAACTGACCCTATTACTGAAGGAATCTTATCCTTATCAATAACATCAGATAAAATTGCAAAACTTTGACTTATTAAATCTATTTTACATTCAAGATTATCTTTAGAACCAACTGGATCACCATTATCAAAGAATGCTCTTAAATAATAATCTCCATCCCATGCAACTGTATTTAAAGCAGTCTTTAAATCTTTAAGTTTAGAATCATATTCTTTAGTATCCAAATCTTTATATTTTTTAGCAATTGGTAAGAAATTTTTAACAATTGTGTATAAGAAGAAACCAAGCCAAACACTAGTACCTTTTCCTTCTAATCCAATGTTATTCATTCCATCGTTCCAATCGCCACCACCAATTAGAGGTAAACCATTTTCTCCTAATTCCGAGAAAGATTTATCAATCGATAGCAAGCAATGTTCATATAAAGTTTTCTTAGTATTACTGTAAACATAGTTAATACCACGTTCACTTTCTTTATCTGTTAATTTTTGACCATCAACAAACTCTATTGGTTCATCTAAAATCTTATAATCTCCTGTAACAGTAACATATCTATTAACAGCAAATACTAACCATAAGAAATCATCTTTATATCTACTTCTTAATCCTAATCTTATAAACTCATGCCACCAGTGAAGAACATCTCCTTCCATAAACTGATGTCTTGCATTATTAATAATTTGATCACGAGCAAGTGCAGGCTCAATAATTGCAAGATTTGTACAATCTTGTAATTGATCACGATATCCAAAGGCACCTCCAACCTGATAGAATCCAGCTTTTGCATTTATTCTTGATGCAATTGTTTGATATAAGTACCATCCATTAATTACATTATCAAAAGATTCATCAGGGGTCTTAACTTTAAATACTGATAACCTCTTTTTCCAGTAATCTTTAACAGATTTTAACTCTTTTGTAATTTTATCATTAGTATTATATTTTTCTATCAAATTAGCAATATTATCATTACCAATTTCAGTTCCTAACATAAATGAGAAACTAATTTTTTCATTTGCTTTTAAATCTAATTCAACTTCAACTGATTTAAATAATATCAAATCTATTGACCAATTACTAACTGGAAGTGTAGAACTAACAAACGCAGTAACTCCAGAAAAATTAGTATTATAAACATTTCTTACTAATATAGCATTCATTGCTTCATAGTAATCAGATAATAAATAACGACTAGATTTTTCTTCATTAGGTCCAAAAGTAGGATTTATCCAAAAATTAACTTTAAATTTCTTATCTACTCCACTCTTATTAGTAAAATCTATTTTATAAAATTTTATAGTATCATTAAGTGCAACAAAATGAGTAGTTTCAAAAGAATAATCTCTACAATCATGATTAAATACTGAATATCCAAATCCATGAGTACACTTATTAGAATTTACCCTTTCACCATTAACAATTATTCCTTCTGACTTATCATTTAATACTATATCATTAGTCCAAGAAGTAATCTTAAACATTTGGCTATTATACGCATATGTAAATCCACATTCATTATTTGTAACAATAGTACCAAACTTATCATTTGCAATTACATTACACCAAGGAGTTGGAGTATCTTGATTAATAATTGTATATTCACTACCATCTTTATTAAATCCACCATAATTATTGAAGAATTTCAAATCATCATCATATTTAGTTAATATATTATCAGCATATTTAATTGGATCATAAACAATCATCTTATTTTCTTTTTGAAGTAATTGAATATGTTCAGTTAAAGATGAAGAACGATCACTATCAAACCTTAATCTTGCTACCATATTAAGAAGTATATCTTCTGCATAACTAACATCATTTCCATCAAGTATATAAATTCTTCCTGGTGTTGAATAGAAATCATATAAAGTATTCATTCTATACATTTCTTTTTCTAATTCTCTTTTTACAACAGGTTTATACTCATCACTTTCTCGATTTACAACAACAACATCAACAAAAATAGATCTAGTTTTATAAAATTCATATGCTTTAATAACTTCTTTAACTAAGTTAACTGATTCACTTTCACGTATTTCTACTAACATTATAGGATAGTCACCAGTAATGCCATACTTCCATAAATTAGTTTGATTCATACTATTTTTTGTTAAAATATCTTTTCTTTCAGGATTAATAAAATGTCTACTAGTTTGATACAAGTAATTTAACATCATATTATAATTTCTCATATCAGGTCCACTAATACCCAAAATTTTAGTATTAATATTATTAGCAAGAGTAGCATATTCAAATGCTGTATTGATTTTTGAATAAGTATCATATTCTTCTAACATTTCATTAATATTTTCACGAGATTTACTATATCCAGCTATAAAGAATATTGTTTTTTCTTCTCCAGCAGGTATAGCAATACTTGTTCTTAAACTCATTATCGGATCAATATTTGTTCCAACAGTATTAGTAAGTCTTCCTTCCATGGCAAGAGGCTTATCTGTATTTCTATTTCTTCCAATAAAATTACTTCTTTCAGTTTCATAACTTATTCTATGATTTTCATCTTCAACAAGTAATCTATTTACAAAATATTCACTAGTATTCTTATTATTATTCTTTCTATACATAATGATACTTTCATGTGCTTTATCATACTCACTATTAACAAATAGATTTCTAAAAGTTCTATGAGTAATATCATCAATATTATGAGAAATAATTGGTTCATTATATGTTGTTATTTCTAAATACTTATCTTCATTAGAATTATTTTTAAACTTAACTCTTCTTATTTCAGCATTATGCTCTTTAGTAACAATAATTTCTGTTTTAGTAGTAACGTTTTCATCTTGTCTTACAAAAGTTATTCTATCACTTGCAAATACAACATTATATTTTGAAGGTTTAACATAAGTTGGAGAATATGTATTAGACCAATATTTAGAATTAGATAAGTCTTTAATATACATAAACATTCCATAGTCTTGTTCTGTTATCTTTCTATATCTATTTAATTGTATTTCTTTAAATCTACTAAAACCATTACCACGATCATTAATCAAAAGCATATAGTTAGTATTTGATAATACTGATACTTCAGGAACATCTGACATGTAATTAAATGCTCTAATATCATTTTCAACAACTTCTTTTTCATAGTTATATTTCTTATAACCATAGATTTTAAGATCAATAATTGGATTAAATTGTACTTTTTCTTTTAATAAAATTTCTATTGCTTTTACTCTTACATCACTATGGAAATATTCTCTTATAGCATTATTTTTTAAATAATTGCATAAACTTGCTAAAATCATACCTTGATGATGTGAGAAATATGACTGAACGACTTCTTTATCATCATAATCATATGCTTCAAAGAATCCCCAATCTCCATAAAGATCTAATCGTTTTAATCTTTGTATATTTGAATAAACAGCTCTTGGATTGTTTGATAATGCAATCAAAGATGAATAAGGAGAAACAACAATTCTTTGTACTTTATCCTCTTGAATTTTCAAATAAGGAGTTGCAAATGCTTTATATTTATAATTAAGTTCATCATCAAGTTCTCCATAAGCAGACTCTGATATTCCCCAAGGCATATCTTTATCTACTTCTTTCATATATTCCCTTTGACAATAAAGTGAGAAGAAATAGCTTTCATCTAATAATGTATTAGGATAACTTTTCATAAATATTTCAGGCATAAAATACTCAAATGAAGTACCACTCCAAGAAGTTAATCCTTTATATTTTCTATATTTAGTTAAAGATTTATCAAGACATAGCCAATGTTTTGAAGGAACATCTCCTTTAGCAATAGCCACAAAACTCAATATTCTACTTTCACTAGCAAACTTATTATAGTTATATGTAGATAAACGTTCTTCAGTGCAATCATAAGCAATACTAAATACATCTCTATCTGTATATAATCTATTAAATTCTATTGCATCAAATAATTTTTCAATACGATTTGCAAGTTCAACATTATTATTCTTTAATGAAAATTCTTTAGCTACTATATAACATGCAGCTAAGTTACCATTATCTACTGAAGAAATATCATATGGTAACATTTTTTCCATTGTTTTAATATTATACCAGTTATAAATAAATCCATTCCATTTTTCTAACTTTTCAATAGAAGTTAAAATTTTATCTAAATAATCAAATGCTTTATTTACATTTATGAAACCTAATTCACAGGCAGATACAACTGATGTTATAGACATACCGATATCTGTTGGAGATGTCTTCGTATCAACTTTATTTTCCCTATTTAATTGATAGTTATCAGGAATTAAATAATGATAATCTTCTTTTAATAAATTTTCAAAGAATAACCAAGTCTTTTTTGCAACATCCATTAAATCTTCATTGGCTTTATTATCAAGTGAAGCAACATGTTTTTTCTCTTTACTAACACTCCATAATATAAATGGCGCAATAACAAAACATATTATAACTGTAACGCCAATATACCAATAAGCAGTATTCATTATTGACAAAACAGCCATAATTGCAACCATCACATAATTAGGTTTAAATGCTTTAAGATATGTAGATAACTTATTGTTAATAGTTTTTGCAGCATCTTCTGCTGTAATCCAATTAAGCAAGTTCTTATGACTAATAAACATTCTATATAATGCTTTAAACATAGCATTTAGATGCATATAAGCAACATAAGGCATAGTAATTAAATCAATAAATACACGAGCAATAAGAGCACTTGTACCAAACATTAAACTATCATAATGTTTAAAAGATAATACATTTCTTTTTTGAATATTTAAAATTTCTCTTAAATAGAATAACATAGGTAAGAATACTACAACTACATTTGTAGTTAAACTAGCAAGCGGATTTCCAAATAAGAATGACAACATAAGCAATAATAGTAAACATGGTTCTTTTAATATTCTTCTTAAATTATCAAATATCTTAAATTTTTCTACACCATTTAAAGGATTTTTTATCTTTAATCCATTTCTATTTCTAATTTTTCTTTTTAACCACCCAAGTATTTGAATATCACCACGAGTCCATCTATGTTGACGAGACATATCAACTAAGAAAGAAGCTGGGAAATCATCAATCAACTCTATATCAGAAGCAAAACCACATCTAATATAGTTACCTTCTAATAAATCATGACTTAAAATTAAATTTTCTGGAAACTTTTCTCCAATAACCGTTTCAAAAACTTCCAAGTCATAAATTCCTTTTCCAACAAAACTTCCTTCATCAAACACATCTTGATAGAAGTTTGGAATGATTGATGAATATATATCAAAACCACCAATACCTGCTACTAATTGTGAATAAACTGATTTATTAGTAGATTCAATATCAACACTTACACGTGGTTGAACAATTCCATATCCACTTATAACTTTATCTTTATTTTTACTTAATACTGCTTTATTAGAAGGATGAGCCATCAATCCAACTAACTTTTGAGCAGTATTTAATACAAGTTCAGTATCTTGGTCTAATGTAATAACATATTTTATTTGAGCTTTTAATTTGCTTACTGTTTCAGTATAAATATAAGTTTCTTTTTCTTTATCAGTAAGTTTACCAAGTAACAATTTGTTAAAATGCATTAAAGCCCCACGTTTTCTTTCGTATCCTAAAAACTTTCCTTCAGATTCTGAAAAAGCCCTCCTACGATACATAAAGTAAAACATTTCTTTACCATATTTTTCATTTAATTCTGATGCTTTTTTTACACCATAACTAGCAACTTCTTTATCATAATCGCAATCTCTTGTTTTAGATTCAGCACAATCTCCTAATAAAGTAAAATACAAATTTGGTGTTTTATTAGATAAATAATATTTTTCTAATTGTTGAAACATTTCATCAATTTTCTTTGTATTTTTAACTATAGTAGGTATTACAACCATTGTAGAATATTCTCTAGGTATTCCACGAGAAAAATCCATTTTTGGTAAAGGTCTTGGTTTATTAAATCTCATAAATATTTTATTAATAACCTGCATAACTACTTCACTAACAGGTACTAATAAAAGAATAAATGCTACTATCCAAATATCTAATATTAATTTAGATATAAAGAAAGAAAGAACTACTGTAAATATAATAATTAATG
Source organism: uncultured Erysipelotrichaceae bacterium (assembly GCA_902767365.1). Lineage (GTDB taxonomy): Bacteria > Bacillota_I > Bacilli_A > RF39 > UBA660 > RUG13868. The sequence goes on along the minus strand of CACXGX010000097.1, from coordinate 5,817 downwards.
AAATATAAATAGCATAATTTCTCTTTGTATTTTTCTTTTTAAATAAATAATCAGCAATCTCTTTATTACTATTTCTTACTTTTTCAATTATATTAAAAACATATTTATATTCATCAATTTTTTTAGTATTTTTAACAATCTGTTTTCTATATAAATTCTTTGATTCAGAAGTCATACCTTTATAAACAGAATCTGTTAATAATAATTTTTCAGTCTTACTTATTTTAAGGCATAAATCATCAAATTTTAACTTTGTTATAGTTCTTAAAATATTAAACAAGTTAGATACTAATAAATCATCACTTATACTAGAATGATGTTCATCATTAATAACGTCCTTCAAATCAATATCATGATCTTCTAAATACTTGCTTAATTTTTCAAATATGTCATTACTAGACTCACCAAATTCTTTTAAATTAGCATTTAAATTGTATAAATAATAAGGATGTTCCAAAATATAATCGTCTATTTTAACATAATCGCTAAGATTCAAATCAGGATTTGCTAAGCGATCTTTATCTATCTTTGAAATTATATCATTTACTTTCTTTAAATCATCTAATTTTTGTTCTCTTTTCTTACACAATTTATTAAGTTCATCAATAAGTATCATTGATATCATTACAGGAATAACAGTAATTGTATTATAAGAAAAATAGCAATTGTTTTTAGTTTGATAATTATTTAATTCTTTAATAAGCATTGCTCTATCGACATTGTAATTATGTTCTTTAAAAATTCTTGCTAATATAGTATGCATATCCTCATTTATAGTCAGCATCTCTTTTATATTCTTTTTATTCTTAAATAATCTTTTATTTGCATTCCTTTGTTCAACGACTAAATAAAAATTATCTATTATCCACTCATTTGTAGACCCAACAAAATTATGATTCTTTGTAAGTTCAACAAGTTTTTCATAATAATTTTCAATATTTTTGCAATCGTCTAAAAATTTAGAATATATTTTATTCATAACTTCTCCTAACTATAACGTGAGATTAACGTTATACAATTTAATTATAACACATAAGTCAACTAGTACAAAGCAATAAAAAAAGAGAATAAAATTCTCTTAATTTAACAAGTTTCCTTTTTTAACATTTGAAGTAGATGACTTAGTTGCAATAATGGCATCTATATTTGATACAGCACTTGTATAATTAACTGTTATAGAGTGTCCCAAACTAGTTGCAGAAGAACCAAATATACTAGAATACTGTGTCGGATTTTTTAAAATATTTAAAGTACAATTAGCATTAGCATTTTGATTAAACATATAACTTATATTACTAGCACTAATATTTAAAGTTCCAATATTCCAAGTACTTGCTAATTCTCCTCCATGATAAAACATATAACTCATATTGCTTACATTAGAAGTATCCCAATTAGACAAATTACCTAAATCAAAAGTAGGAGAACTCTTACAAGTATAACTAAACATATATGACATATTAGTTACATTAGAAACATCCCAACTAGAAAGGCTTCCTAAATCACAAGATGTAGAATTATATCCTGCATTTCTAAACATATAAAGCATACTATCAGCACTAGAAGTATCAAAATTAGATAAACCTAATATTGTAAATGTTCCAGCACTATAACCAGCATTTTCAAACATACGATACATACTAGTTACTCCAGTAGTTTTAAAATTTCTTAAATCCATTAAAGTTACTTTTTCGAATTTATAAAAAGCATAATCGCTTTCAACATTAGCTTTAACTCCTCCAAGTTGCCCAATATATAATTCATATAATCCATTAGAATTACTGTCAGTATACCAAGCCATAATAGATCCATTTTGTAAAACTGAAACATCCCAAGAATCAATTGCATCATTTGGAACAACGTTACTTTTAACAGTAGTTATAGATTCAAAACTATTTCTAGATATATTTTTCCCAAAAGTTTTAGAAACATCACTTGTATTTTTTACTAATCTATTATTATCAAGAGGATATGCTTCAACTACATAAGGATTTGCCATCGAACCATCACCACTTACATATTCCGTACCAGGCTTCAATGATAAAACAGGTCTAACACCAATAGAACCACTAATACTATATCCATCTAATCCACCAGTAGACAATACACAACGTCCCCTAGCATTTGAAGAAACAAAAGAATATGGAGATATAGTCCAATAATTCTGACCCGTTCCTCTTATACTACTATTATTAGAAATATTTCTTTCTGGAGTCGATATTAATCCAACTGGATATTTTAATTTTGCTTTACTATTCAATGTACTAAACCTATCTGTTTCATTTTCACAACTTAAATCTGTAATAACTTGACTATTAATAAAATTCAAATCGTTTGTTGTTCCTCCATTTGGATTCCATACATTAGTATTGGCATTTGCTTGACTCCTATCATTACAAAATATCGTATCTTCAATATAATCACCATATGCTAATAAATAATGTTCATACCAGGCATCTACACCTTTTTTAATTATTGAATTATTACTATTAACATCATCATTATAAAAAATTTCATTTATTGCATCTATAATATTTTTACCATCTTCCAAAATAACATAATTCATATATACCGGTTCACCACTAAATGAAATAATATAGTTTACTTTTTCACATTCACCTTCTAAGTTATTACATGTATAGTGATGAGTTGTTATATTATTTTGATTATTTACATCTGAAACTGCTATAAAGTCAATTGAATCATTACTTAATATATATTTAGTACCATCCCACGTTACATCATTAGCATATTTATAATGATTTTCTTTTTTAGAATATGACATTGAAGTACTTGAACTATTATATAAATATATTAAATCACTACAAGAATCATTAATAGCATTTTTACATATATATTTACCTGTTCCAACAGTCCCATAATTAGAATACCAACTAATTCTATCAATAGTACTAGGATTTACAATTGAATATTTACCATTACCCTCATCAATATAACTATCCCCATATGTATAAACATAATTATAATCAGACAAAGGATTTCCAGACTTTAGTTCTATCATATATGCTGTAGATTCATTAACAGCAACTATATAATAAACTGTACTACCACTAGTACTACCAGTACTTCTTGTCGTATATTTTCCAACAAGATTTGAGAATTCACTTGATGAACTAACTTTATACGAATCAACCAAACTATATATATTTGAATTAACTGATATAGAATCAGCATACCAAAAATTTACATTTAAAGATAAATTATTATATATTTTATCAGTATAAGACAACTGACTATTTTGAATATAATAATCTTTATTATACATATAACCAAAAGAACTAACTGTTTTTGCAGTAGAATTAAACTGTAAAGTTCCAAATTGAGAATAATGGGAATTAGAATTTAATAAAATAACACTTGCAGAATTTTCATTACTATATCCTTCAACCAAATACAATGTCTGACATGTTCCATCTTGAGTATTTAATTTACAAGTATATTTTCCAATTAAATCTTGATAAGTCGTATTATTCCATATAGTTTGTTCTAATGCCCCAGTTAAACGAAAAACTTTATTTTCTACATCATATGTATAATCTGTTCCATAATAATATTGACTATTTAATAATGTATTTGTCCTATTAGAATAACCAACATGATTTCCACGAGTTTCTAAACACATTCCATTTTCTACTTCACCATTATAAATCATCTTCACTCCACCAGTATCAGTAGTTCTTATCATTTGCCAACAATGATCCGCAAAAATGACATTATGTTTATTTAATATAATAGATGAATTATCATTACCAGCAGTTCCATATGGAGCATACCAGTGATATATCTTCTGAGTTCCATCACCAGAAAAAGAATCCATATGAGAACCAATATATTCTCTAGCATATGTCCCAATTCTTCCTTCGTTTGCCAAGACATTATATAGAGTAGGAGGTCCAAGCATAACAAAGTCTCCAGAAATATTTAAAGTTGTTTGAAGAGCAGAATAACCAATGCTAACAAAAGGAATAGTTAACAATAGCAAAACTAAAACTAATTTAAAATATTTAATCATACTACCTACCCCCTAAGAAATTCACTCAAAGCTACTGTTGGAAGTCCAATATATTTTATAGTAAACAAACATTTTCCCTTTATATCTTTTTCAGATAACTTCCAATCATCTAACCCGTTATTTGCATCCCCTTTAGTTTCATAATAAACATTTTGGCCAGATACTTTATTTACTATTCTATGAACAATTATTGTACCTTTATAATCAAAAACAACTATATCTCCAATATCATAATTATCATCTTTTTTATCAATAAAAATTACATCTCCTTTATCAATTGTTCCTTTCATAGATTCACTTCCTATGGCCATTATAGTATATCTTCCAACATTACTGATAAGATACACTATTAACAATAAGAAAATTAAAGAACATGCATAAATAATAATATTTTTTTTCCTTTTTCTTTCTTCTTCAATAAAACTATCTTTTTTATCTTTATTAAGAAGTAGTAAATCTACTGTTAAAAGTAAAACTAGTAATGGATGTAAAACTTGAATAATAATATTTATATATTCATTTATATTAGGAAAAACAGGAACAATATAAGCTACAGTAACCATTAATAAATGATATAAAATACTTCCTTCTTTACCAAAATAATATGTAGAATAAGTTAAAAAAACATTTCTAAATAAACATGGAATTATAAAATTTAAAATAATTTCTAAAGTTACTTTTCTATCTACAAATTGACCTAATGATAAAGAAAATAACAATTCTAATATTGTTAAAACAATACAAGATACAATTACTAAAGATTTATAATATCTTGATTTTTGTATAATAATATTTCTTATATTTTCAAGAACTATTATAAATAATATAGAATAGGTTACATTTTCAATAATACCAGTAATTTGAGTTGTATAAGTTGTATAAACAAAACCAAGAAAAAAACCAAGAAAATAAGTAATAGCATAGTAACCCAAACACATTATTAATATAATTAATGTTTCTTCTTTTTTATGATAAAACTTATACTTATCTAACTTAAATATATAATTTAAAGTCAAGAAAATAAAAAATAATTCTAAAACGTATAATAATATATTGTATTGTTTCAAAAATATAAAATGAAAAAAAGAGAAGGTAATAAGAAAGAGTTCAATAAATAAAAGTTTTAAATATTGACTTTTCATACTACCATCTCCTATTTTAAATCTTTGTAAAATTATTTTTGAGAATAAACTAAAGTAAATCCACCAGCAGCTTGTTCAATAGCAGTGCTATTAATTTCAGTTCCAGTATACTTAACAATTAAATAAACAGTTTGACTTCCAGTTGATTTTGCAATTGTTCCATTAAGTGGAAGTAAAGTAGTTCCTGCTACATCAGTTGATAACTTATAAGTTAAATTTCCACATTCCATACTTGCTCCACTATCAGTACAAGTTGTTGAAGTAGGATGTACAGGTGTAACATTAGTTAATACTGCATCAAGTGTTCCAGTATTTTTAATTGTTAATTGATATGTACATGAATCATCTGGTTTTGATAATGTAGAATTTGCAATAGTGACTGTACTTGCAGTAGCAGTTGCGTCTCCACAACTTCTTCCTGTATCACTAGTTCCACCAACAGCTGCTTCTACAGTTCCAGGAAGGAATCCAACTTCCCAACTCATCGTACCTTGTGTAACTGATCCAGTAGTAATATTTAATGTTGATGAAAGTGCTGCATAGGCAACAGATATACCAACAATTAATAATACTATCGCACCAATAATAGTAAGCATTTGTTTTTGATTTTTTTGTTTTTGTTTACTTCTTTTTTTCATTTTT
>CACXGX010000096.1 GCA_902767365.1 uncultured Erysipelotrichaceae bacterium | reverse complement strand
TCTACTGCCATAAAATGAAAGCAGATGCATCAATTAGCAGATAACATTTAATTATTTGCTAATTAATGCACCTGCCTTAAAAGGAGTAATTACTATTCAATCAAAAACAACTTTCACGAATTATACAATAGCTTCAACTACTTGTCAATAGTTTTGCGAAAATTTGTTTGTAGATTATACAAAAATAAAAAGCCTTCTAAAAATATCTTTTAGTGGCTTTTTATTTGCCTATTTTATTTTTCATTTTTTAATATCCTTTATTTCTATTACTATTTTTTTGATATTCTATTATTCCATATAATACTTGTTTTATATTTGGATTAATATTTCTACATCTTACAAGCTTTTTTATTTCGTAATGTTTTAATTTTCTGTAAGCATCTCTTAATTTTACTATATCATTAGATAGTATACCATCAGAATAATCATTTAAATACTCTATATAAGTCTTTTTATCTTCAGGACTTAGATTTCTATTATTTGAAATGTTTACTATTGCCATTTTTATTGAAACTATAAATTGTTCTCTATTAATTTGAGCATTATATAAATAATTAATTGATGGCTGAGGATTTATTAAAATGATTTTATTTCCTCTGTACATATACATTTTATATCACCTCCTGTTCTTATAATATTTTCAAATATTATATAATACAAAAAAAGGAAAAGCAATTATATTTTAAAAAAACGATATTTTAATATTAAAACTCTATCTTTTCACATAATTCTACTTTTCCGACATACAAATATTCATCATCCTCGTTTTCATCATCACTATCATAACTCCAATATAATTTAGATTTTTCTAATATTTCATTAAATGAATCTGCTGGTAATGGTAATAATGAATTCTTTGATTTGAAAGCATTTCCATGTATTCTTACTTTATATATATCATAATTTCCTTTAATACTTTTAATCCAAAATGGAAATTGACTTTCTTTACATAACCATATACACTTTTGCCTACTTGGTAAATTAATAAATAATTCATTTCTAATCTTTTCTAATCCAATTTCTCTTAATAATAACTGATATTCAATCATATATTCATTAGCTATGCCCAATAATTCTATTTGCTTTTTAAACATATTATTATCTGTATAATAATTATAAACATTTCCAAATGGATATTTAACATTATCAATTGATATCATAGATTTAAAATTAATACATTCTTTCCAGAAAAAATTATCTTCTTTTCCAAACTCTATTATATTACCTACATTCCAAATTATATCATCATATTTTTTCTTGTGAATATGATAAAAGATATTATCCATAAAAAAACAATCCTTCATATACTATATTTTTACATTATATTTATATCATATTTGTTTATTGTTTCAAAATATAATCTATCTCAGCTCATATCTTCTGTTATTTGTTGTTCTTTAATTAAATTCCATATTTTGCTTTTGATAAAACTAATTCTTCTTTTTACTTTAAAATCTGTAATATTCCTGAAAAGCATTTATCTCTCATTATTCTCAATACTTGTCATTATGTAGTAATTTAAAGTAATCCAATATTTTTTATTTTTTTGTATTATTATGTCTTAATTCTGTTGTTCCCCAATCATCATCTCTTTTATAAAAATTAGGTTTTCTACTATCTCTTATTTTGCTATCTTTTAACCCATTGCCAGCACATGATTTTCTACTTTTTCCATTACTACTATTATTTTTTACTTTCATTTATTTCTCCTCTCATAATACTTTTAAAGCTATATATAAAATTGTCGAAATAATAATATTAATAAATAATAAAAAATTATTAATATTAAACTTCTTGAGCTGTTTTGTATTTGTTATAGAATTATAATCAGCATTTTTTTCATATTCTTCAGTTAACTCTTGTATAACAATCTCATATTTTTCATTTCTTATTTTATCTGAAATAAACATTTTAGGACTTATAATTCTATAATCTTTTCCATACATAATAAAAATATAGTTTATTATTACAATTAAATTAATTATTAAATTAGCTATATATAAAATAAATATTGCTGAACAAATAATAATAATGTTAATATTAGTTTGATTAAAAATCTTAGTAATATCAAAAAATTCTACAATTATAGCTAATAATGCTATAGCTACTGTTAACAAATATGATACTTTTTGATCTATATTTTCTTTTCTCTTATCTTGTGATGCAGAAGCTGCTACTGCATTTTCATATAAAATTTTTAATGTTTCCTTTTTACTATCTTTTTCTTCCATTATTTCCACCTTATATATTACTCAAATTCTATATTTTCTTCTGCTTTATTATAAAAATCAAGCTTACTTTCAATATCAACTTTATTGACTAACCATCCCTTAAAAGAACATTGTTTTATAAAATCATCATATCTATTAACTCCATTTATTTCTTTAAGCGTTATTACAACTCCAAATTTCATTCCTTTTCCATCTTCAGGATTTTGCCTATCTTTAGTTTTTATACTTAGCCCCCACATTGGGTTTTCATAACTTTTTTTGGCCTTATTACGCTCTTTTGCTTCTTCTACAATATGTTTTACATTATCCCATTTTCTATTATATTTCCTTGCATCTCGTTCTAATGTTTTTCCATCTTCATCTGTTTGTTTGTTATTAACTATAGATTTTATTCTTATACTTCTTGTTCCATTTCTATTTGTAACTTCAGTTAATCTACCAAAATAAATATCTAACTCCGTATTAGTATAATCTACTCCTTGATTTCTTGAACACTTTGGAAAATAACATAATGTTGCTTTAGCTATATATGGATGCATATTTTTACTTAGTGGTACAGGTATACTATGAGTATAAGTATCATAATTTAAAGAAACTTCTTCAATAAAAAACTTTATCTCATCTTTAGGAGAAGTTAATACATCTTCTATTCTTATCGGTACAGCACCAAAACCATAATATTCGGCTTTTTTATCATTTATATTTTGCCATCCAGTTGCTGAATCAATTAATAACGCTTTAGCAATTTCTCTAGATAGTCCTAATTTGTAAATAAGAAATGCCATTTTCCTTGTTATCCAAGGAGCTGCAATAGAAGTACCTTTTGTTTTATACTGTCCTGTTCCTATACAAGTTCTCATTAATTCTCCTACATCACCACCATAATAACAAATATCTGGTTTATTAAAAAATGATAAAACTTTTCCTTTTCTTGTATATGAAGCTAGGTCACCATTTTTTTTAATTGAATTTACAACTATAGAATTGATTGAATCAGCTGGTGCACCAATTTTAACTTGATTATATTCTTCATCTTTGTTAGTTCCTGCAATAATAAAAATAATATTATACTCATATTCAAGTTTATCTATCAATGCTGCTTCTTGTGAAATAAAATTATCATTAATTTCATGTACTGATCCTAATGATAAATTCCACACTTTAATATCTAGATTATTTTTAACAATTTGCTCAATACTTCTCATAATAGAAAATGTACTATTATATCCTTTTTTTGCGACTACAAAATGCCTAACTTTAAACCTCCCACAACCATCATCAAATTCTGGATTAATTGTAGGTCCATCCACAATTATTGAATCTATAGCAGTTCCATGTTTTTTATCTTCTTCTTCTATTTCTATAGCAACATCTAAATATTCTGTCCTATAATCAACCCAATCCTTAAAATATACATTATCATCAAAAGCTGTATCAATTACACCAACAATAGGTTCATTTGAAGGTTTAGGAAAATTTGATGTTATTTTATATATTCGTTCCATTTCTATTGGATCATCTATCAATTCTTCATCTATTTTATAATTTGCTAAATCATCTGTTATCATAGAAATTAAATAAGGTGCTTTCTTTAATAATTGTCTCATTCCATCTTTATATAATATAACTGTATTAGGATCTATAACACTAAATTCTTTAAACTCTATATTTAAACTTTCAAGTAAATCCTTTGTGTTAACATCCACATCATATAAAGTTATTGCCTGATTTTCTTCAATCTTATATTCAAAATATGGTTTATCAACTTTTTCGACATTAGAACAATCAATTATATAATTCAAAAAAGCACTTTTAGATAAACCGCTAATAATCTTAATTTTTTTAGCATTTTCATCACTTAATTCTTCTATGTCTTTATTGCTAATTTTATTATTAAAAATACTCTTCATAACTAAAATAAGTTGTTCTAATCTATTTATAACTAATTCTATATTTTCTAATGGTAAAAAATATGTAATAACATGTTTTGGGTCACCGTTTTCATCGTAATTAAATTTGGCTCCTCTTATAGTACTATTTGCATTTTGATTTGAAAATAAAATATGGCCTATTCTCTTGCTTTTAGGAACAACTCTTTTATAATGAACATTAATTAAAGTACCATCAATAACCTTTTCTTCTTTCCAAAAGTCATATAGACATTGGAAATCTTTTTTTAACTTTTCCAAATCATTTGTGACTACTACTTGGTCAGATGTAAGTTTATTGGGCCCTCCTCCTGAAGTATTTGGCTTTTGTATTAGTTTTTGCTTTAGTTGAATTAAATCATTCATTATTTAACCCCCTAGAAACAGTACTTTTTGGTATTCCTGTTAAATGTTCTATTTCTCTAACAGTAAATTTTTGCTTTTGTAAAGTTTTTAAATTATCACTAATTTGCTTATTTGTTATAGATTCATACATTCTCACTAAATAATCATATGGTTCATTTTTATTGCTAAAAGCTAAAGATGTCTTTATTAGATTTTTTAATTCTCCTGGATTTGGTATAGGATTCATTAAATTAATTATTTTTCTAAATAGTTTTATATCCTTTGCACAATTTGGAAATTTAACTAAATATTCTGCTAAAATTGCTTCGGACACTTCAATTAAGTCATCATTTGAATATCTGTTAAAGCTAATAACTTTATCAAATCTTCTTATTAAAGCTTTATCAAATGCTTTATATAGATTAGTAGTTGCAATAAAGATTATTTTATCATTCAAATTATCTAATTCTTTTAATAAAGAAGATGTAGCTCTTCCCATTTCTCTTAAATCATTATTATTCATTCTATCTAATGCTAAAGCATCAATTTCATCAAATAGTATAATAACTTTTTCAGGATGTGCTAAAGCATTTATCTCATCAAATACTGCAGATATGTTTTTGGAAGTCTGGCCTAATTTACTATCTATTATTGAATCAAATTCCGCTTGATATAGTTCTCTATTCAAAATCCTTGCCATTTGTTTTACAGTTTCTGTTTTACCTGTACCAGGTGCTCCCTCGAATAAGAATTTATTAACACCTATATTATGACTTATTGCATTTATAATTCCTATAATATCATTTTTTATTTCTACCGGTAAAGGTAAGGAAGAATTACTTGGTTCAACCTTAGTAAAATAATTAAAATTATCTTCACTCAATTGAGGAACAAAAGTGTTTACATCTGAAAGAAGTGCCATAATATATTCGGCCAATTGATAATCACCTGCATTATCAAAATCCTTTGCGACTTCATATGCTTCATTTCTAAAACTTTCATCATCTTTTTCTATGTAATATTTTATTAGATTAATAACACTTTTTTTCTTCATAGCAATACCTCCTTTA
>CACXGX010000095.1 GCA_902767365.1 uncultured Erysipelotrichaceae bacterium | reverse complement strand
TTATGCATAATATATTATAGGTGAATTATGAAAGAGATTAGTGTTGAAAAAATAATAGAAGATAATGGTTTAAATATTATAGATATTAGAGATAATTACTTATATAATATAGGCCATATTAATAATTCTATTAATATCCCAATGAATCTTTTACTTATGAATCCTAGTAATTATTTAGATAAGAATGAAACATATTATTTATATTGTAGTTATGGTAATAATAGTAAAATAGCTTGTGATAAACTTACAAGATGTGGATATAATGTAGTAAATATAGTTGGTGGCTTTAATGAATATAATTTGTGTAAACATGTATATAGAAACGATAAATAGTGTTGACTAGTTAGTTTATAAAATGTAAAATTTATTTGTAATAGATAGGTGATTTAAATGAAGAATAATAAAGGTTTTACATTAATAGAAATTTTATCAGTTGTTATAATAATGGGTATAATTATACTTATTGCAGTTCCTTCAGTATCTAAATATGTTAATGATTCGAGAATTTCTGCTTATGTAACTACTGCAAAAGAGTATATAAAAGAAGCTCAAACTAAAGTTGCATCTAAAGAATATGAATTATTTGATAAAAAAGCAACTTATTATATTAGTATTGATAATCTTAAATTGGAAAATGATGGTGAAAGTCCTTTTGGTGAATGGGTAGAGGCATATGTTGTTGTTACTTATATACCACCTGATGGTTATCAATATTATTGGACTAGTTTAGATAGTTCTGGATTTAAAGTTAATTTAACAAAATATGAAGATTTGGATACAGATGATGTTTTGAAAACAGATGATTTAGTTTTAGGTGAAAAGGAACCAATTGGTGATAGAGATAGGATTATTGTAGTAGAAGAGAATGAACCTTAAAAAAATTAAGGTTTTTTTATTTGACAAATTATTGATGCTTTGTTAATATTTTTTTGATTGAGGTATTATAATATGGATGATAAAAGATTTACTATGAAGGATGAAAGTTTTATATGTGATGTTTGTGGTAATAAAGTTGAAAAACTTAATTATACTGCTAGAGATCATTGTAATTATTGTTTGTCTTCTAGACATTTAGATATATTTCCTGGTGATAGAAAATCTAATTGTGGTGGTATATTAGTACCTATAGATGTGGAAAAGAGTTCAAAAGATAAGTACAAAATAGTTTATAAGTGTAATAAGTGTGGAGAAATTAAAAAAAATGTAATGGCTAGTGATGATAATTTTGATGAGATACTGGAAATAATGAGAAATAAATAATTTAGTTACTTTTTTTTAATACTATTATATAATTAAAATGAGGTGATTATAGTATATGGATTATTTAATAATAGGGTTGTTATTTTTAATTGTATTGTTACTTGTATTCTTAATTATAAAAACAAAAAAAGATAAAATAAATGAAGCTGATATGACTGAAAGATTGGCAAGATTTGAGGTAAATATAAATAAAGAAATAAATGATTTTAATACTAATTTAATTAATAATTTAAATGGAAATTTTAATAATCTTTCTAATAAGATAGAGGAGAGATTAAATAAGATAAATGATAAAGTAAATGAAAGATTAGATCAAAATTTTGAGAAAACTAATAGAACATTTACTAATATACTTGAAAGACTTAGTAAAATTGATGAAGCTCAAAAGAAAATTGAAACATTATCTTCTGATATTGTTTCTTTGCAAAGTATTTTAACAGATAAGAAAACAAGAGGAATATTTGGAGAAGTAAATTTGAATCAAATATTAAAAAATGTATTTGGGCAAAATAATGATAAATTATATAGATTACAGTATACTTTACCAAATGGTACTATTGCAGATTCAATTTTATTTGCTCCTGATCCGCTTGGAACAATTGTAATTGATTCTAAGTTTCCACTTGAAAATTATAGAATGATGGTTGATAAAAAATTACCGGTTGATGTTAGAGAAAGATATGAAAAGCAATTTAAAATAGATGTAAAAAAGCACATTGATGCAATTAGTGAAAAATATATAATAAAAGATTTAACTGCGGATCAAGCTATTATGTTTTTACCTGCAGAAGCTATTTTTGCGGAGATAAATGCATATCATTCTGATTTAATTGAATACTCATATAAGAAAAAAGTATGGATTACATCTCCGACAACTCTTATGTCTACTTTATCAGTAGTACAAATGATTATTAAAAATATTGAAAGAGATAAATATACATCAATTATTCATGATGAATTAAATAAATTAGGAATTGAATTTGATAGATATAAAGAGAGATGGGATAAGCTTGCAAAGAGTATTCAAGTAGTTAATAAAGAAGTAGAAAATGTACAAATAACTAGTGATAAGATTACTAAAAAGTTTAATTTAATTAGTGGAGTAGAAATAGATAAGATTAATAAAGAAGAGAATAGTGAAGTAGAACTATTAGATAATTAGATGCTTTTTTACATTTATAATTGTAAAAATAATAAAAATTTGTTAAAATTAAGTTGTTATGGAGGAGAAAATGAAAAAATTAAAAAGTATGTTATTAATAGCAGTTGCTTTTGCTTTGTTGGTATCACCATTATTAATGTCAAAAGTAAATGCTGCAGAAAAAGTTAAGGTTTATATTTTTGAAGCAGGAGGATGCCCTTATTGTGAAGCAGAAATAGAGTATTTAGAGGGATTAGATTCATATAATGAAAAATTTGAAATAGTTAAAAAAGAATTATATGTTGATCACGTTGATTGGGAAGAAGGAAAAGACTATCAATTAGGTGTAAAAGTTGCAACTGCTTTTAAAGATGCAGGTTTTACTGAAGCATCATATCAAGGTACTCCTTTTGTTGTAATAAGTAATTTATACGCTGCTGCAACTTATAGTACTGATCTTGAATCTTATATCAATCAAGCTTATAGTGAAGGTGATCAAGATGTTGTAGGTTGCTTTGAAAAAGGAGGAACTGATTGTTTAAAATCTGTACCTTCTGATGGAAGTGAAACCGTAAGAAATATTGTTTTAATTGCTCTTTTAATTGGTGGAGTAGTAATTGGTATTATTTCAAAAAGACGTTTTGAAGAAGAAAACTATAGTTACGATGATGAAAGATCTTATGATGAAACTGAAGAAGAAGATGAAGATGAAGAAGTTGTTGTTCCTGAAAAGAAAATAGTTGCTAAAAAAGTAGTAAAAAAAGATGCTAGTAAAGAAACAAAACAATCAAAGAAAGAAATTAAAAATCGTAAAAATAATAAATAAATTTTTTTGAAGATAAATTAAAAAAATAGTTGACATTTGTAATTATTTTGATATAATTATAAATGTCTACTTTGATGCGGATGTAGTTCAATGGTAGAACCCCAGCCTTCCAAGCTGACTACGTGGGTCCGATTCCCA
>CACXGX010000094.1 GCA_902767365.1 uncultured Erysipelotrichaceae bacterium | reverse complement strand
CTTTTTGAAAGTGATGATGTTAAAAAGTATTCAGAAGCTTTTAATACAGACTTTATGGAAATATATTTTCCAAATAAAGAATTAAAATTCCATATAGATAGAGTATCTATTGGTTATGCATTATTTACATACATTTACGCAATATATAAAAAAATGTACAAAGTTGCTATAATTAGTTTCTTACTACAATTATTTTTAGTAAAAGGATTTGAAATAATTTCTAGTCTTGGTGAAGCATCTATAGCAATATTTTTCCCAATTTTATTTATAATAATGTTAATAGCATATGTTTATTTTTATTACGTTTTCAACTTTGATAGATTATTAATTGAAAATAGAATAATAAGAATTAATAGAATACTTCGAAATAATGATGAAAAAGAAAAAAATGATATTATAAAAATAATGAAAAATGATAGTAAAAATGATATAAGGGGAGTAATCATTGCTATTTCTATTGTAGTTATATATATATTATTAAAAATATTTTTACTTTAAAATAGCCCACAGAATCAAAAAAATGTTGATTTTTGTGGGTTTTGTGCTATAATTTAAAAAGTTTATGAAGTGAGTGATTTTTATGAAGAAAAGAAATATAGCAATTATTGCCCATGTTGACCATGGAAAAACTACATTAGTAGATGAGATTCTTAAGTCATGTGGAACATTTAGGGAAAATGAGGATACAAGCAATATCTCAATGGATACAAATCCTTTGGAACATGAAAGAGGAATAACTATTTTAGCTAAAACTACTGCGATTAATTATAAAGATTATAGGATTAATATTCTTGATACTCCTGGACATGCTGATTTCGGTGGAGAAGTTGAAAGAATTATGAATATGGTAGATGGTGTTTTACTTGTTGTAGATGCTTATGAAGGTACTATGCCACAGACTAGATTTGTTCTAAAAAAGGCTTTAGCTGCAGGTGTTAAACCAATAGTAGTTATTAATAAGGTGGATAAGCCTTCAGCAAGATGTAAAGAAGTTGTTGATGAAGTTCTTGAGTTATTTATGGATCTTGATGCAACTGAAGAACAATTAGATTTTAAAGTTGTTTATGCTTCTGCTATTAATGGTACTAGTAGTTTAGATCCTGATATATCAACTCAATCAAAGGGATTTACAGGACTTTTAGATTATATTATTTCTGAAATACCAGAACCTAGTGGAGATGTTAGTGCTCATTTACAATTTCAGCCAGCATTACTTGACTATAATGATTATGTAGGCCGTATTGGAATTGGTAAAGTCCATAATGGTGTAATTAAAGTTGGTGAAAATGTTTCTTGTATGAGACTAGATGGATCTGTTAAACAATTTAGAATTCAAAAATTATTTGGGTTTATTGGTTTAAAAAGAGTTGAACTTGAAAGTGCTGAAGCAGGAGATATTGTTGCTGTAGCTGGACTTTCTGATATATCTGTAGGGGAAACATTATGTGAACCTAATAATTTGGATGCATTACCAATACTTCATATAGATGAACCAACTTTACAAATGACAATTGGTACCAATTCATCACCTTTTTGTGGAAAAGATGGAAAACTTCTTACTGCAAGAAAAATTGAAGAGAGATTAATTAAAGAAACTCAAAAGGATGTAAGTTTAAGAGTTGAACCAAATGATGCTGAAAGTTGGATAGTATCGGGTCGTGGAGAACTTCATTTAGGAATCCTAATTGAAAACATGAGAAGAGAAGGATTTGAAGTTGAAGTTAGTAAACCTAAAGTAATTTTAAAAGAAGAAAATGGTGTTAAACTAGAGCCATATGAAGAATTACAAATAGAGTGTCCTGAAGATACAGTGGGTAATGTTATAGAAGAATTAGGTCATCGTGGTGCTACAATGGATAGTATGAATAATGTTAATGGTCAAGTAAGACTTATATATACTATTCCTTCACGTGGTTTAATTGGATTTACTACTAACTTTTTAACACTTACAAAGGGTTATGGTATTATAAATCATTCTTTTAAGGAATATAAAGAAATGGCTAATGTTGATGTTGGGGAAAGATCTCTTGGTGTTTTAGTTTCAATAGATGAGGGAAAGACAACTGCGTATTCTTTAGGTGGTCTTGAAGATCGTGGAATTATGTTTGTAGAGCCTGGCACTGACGTATATGAGGGAATGATTGTTGGAGAACATACTCGTGAAAACGATTTAGCTGTTAATGCTACTAAAGGAAAAAATTTAACAAATATCCGTGCTGCAGGAAGTGATCATACTGTTGTATTAAAAAGACCTAGACCAATATCACTTGAGTATGCCTTAGATTACATTAATAGTGATGAACTTGTAGAAGTAACACCTCACTTTATAAGACTTAGAAAAAGAATTTTAAATACACAAGAAAGAAAGAAATTTGATAGTAGAAATTAATATCTTTTTCTTTTTTTTTATAGTATAATTTTAATAGGATGTGATGATATGATTAACAATATACCTAAAAAGAATTATAAAATATATTCAATGATTGTTTTTTTTACAGTTTTGATATCTTTGATTATTTTTGTAGCATATAATAAACATAAAGAATATGTAAACTCTATACCAATATTAAGAGGAATTGTTTCAGAACTTGATGTTAATGAAATTGATGACTTTTTAAAAGAAAATAATAATATTATTTTATATATGGGAGTAGCTACAGATGAAAATTCAAGAGAATTAGAAACTAGTTTAATAAGATTACGAGATAGAAGAAATATTGATTTTGTTTATTTAAATTTAACTGATGTAAAAGATAAGATGTCATTTCTAGATTCTTTTAATGATAAGTACTCCGTTGGTGCTAAAGTAAAAAAATATCCTGCTTTTATTATTATTAAAGATTGTAAGATTGTTGATTTAGTTCAAAAAGAAGATAGAGACTTATATGTTGGTGATATTGAACACTTACTTGATATGTATGAAATAGATGGTGAATTAAATGATTAATATTGTGTTATATGAGCCTGAAATACCACAAAATACTGGTAATATTATGAGAACTTGTGTTGCAACTGGATCAAAACTTCATTTAATAAAACCATTGGGTTTTAAAATAGATGATGCTCATTTAAAAAGAAGTGGAGTCAATTATATTGATAAATTAGAATATTATGTTTATGAAAATTATGAAGATTTCTTAAGTAAGAATACTGGAGATTTTTATTATTTTACTAGATATGGTCATAAGCCTCATACTAGTTTTGATTATAGTGATAAAGAAAAAAATATTTATTTGATTTTTGGTAAAGAATCAACTGGAATTCCAAGAGAACTTCTTATTCCACATTTAGATAGGTGTATGAGAATTCCAATGACTGATAATGTTAGAGCATTAAATCTTAGTAATTGTGTTGCAATTGTTACATATGAAGTGTTAAGGCAACAAAAATATGATGGATTATTGTTTGAAGAGCCACATAAAGATAAAGACTTTATTATTAATGGTATTGATAATAATCAAGGATAATTAATAAAAAAAAGATTGACAACTTGAAAATATAATGTTAATATTATTGTTGTCAGTTGATTTGGGGCATTAGCTCAGCTGGGAGAGCGCCACGTTTGCACCGTGGAGGTCAGCGGTTCG
>CACXGX010000093.1 GCA_902767365.1 uncultured Erysipelotrichaceae bacterium | reverse complement strand
GGATGATATTTATGCTTGTGAGGTGAAATTATATGCAATTAGGTAAAAGAGGATTTCCTTATCCAATATTAAATAATGCTAAAAATTACAATTGCTATATAAATAGCACTTATTCTCTAGAATTTGAAGAACTTGAAGATGGAGACAATTATATTTTAAAAAATATAAGAATAGAAACAAATAGTGGGCTCCTAAAAGAATTATTAAACCAAGGAAAAGCAAAAGCAATGGTTATGATAGAGTGCTCTTCAACATTATTTAAGTATTCTGAAGAAATAACATTACATCCAAAAGATATAATAATTCCAATCAACAAATTATCAGGACGAATAGAAGTATCAAGTATTACATATGCTACTGAAACAATAAATAATTTAAGTAGTGAGGACTTCATAGACGATTTTTCTGGGTATAAGTTTAAAATTGAGAAATATTGTCCTATTGCTTTAGATGACGGAATAGTATCAAAGATAGAATATGATGATTTGGAAGATAAGAAAGTATCATCAATTTTCTCTGTAGTAAAAAGCTATGATACAGAAAAGAAAATAATGTCAGTAATAAATGATGACAAAAAGATTAAGATAGAATTACCAGAACATGAGTACGAAAACTTTGATAGATTAAATGGCCAGATTATTTTTCAGCATATATTTTTCTCTATAATAATTATTCCGGCTTTATCAATGTGTCTTAAAGAATTACAGGATGAAGTTAAATATCAAAATAAAATGCTAGAGGATGTTGTTGATTCACATACATGGTTTGTATCGGTACAAAATGCCTATAAGAAGATGACGGAAACAACGCTAACCGAAGAATTATTTTTAGCCCTAGATGTATTAGAATTATCTCAAATGATTATGGATAATTGTGTTGTCAATTCAATCGACGATTTTCATGATATAATCACAAGAACAAATGATACAGATGAGGAGGAATATATAAATGAATAATAATGTTATTAATATTTCATTCATGAATGAAAAACTATTAGACACTTTATATAGTAATCCAAAAAAAGTCAACGATTATATTAAAAATAATCCATATGATTCAAGATGGTTAAAGGAGATTTTAGATGAGCCACCATTTGAAGCAAGGAAGCAAAAAATTGAAGATTTTAACTTAAAAATGGCAACTGATGGAAAATATAAAAGTGTTGAGTTAGAAAATGCAATTACATTGTATGAACATATAAAGGACTTGCCAAGATATGTGCTAGTTGATAATAGATTCTGGTTATGGTTAGAATTTGATAAATTATATAGAGTTGCAATACAAGCTATGCCATTAACAACAAATACTAGATTAGAGTATAGCTGGCTATTTAAAGAAGGAAAAAGAGGTATTTGGAGAAATACATTTGCTAGAGGGTATTTCTGGGTAGAATTTACTGTAGATGAAAAAAGAGAAGATAAGTATGAATTAACTAGATTTGTATTTGATAAGACAGAAAGAATTAGAAACCTTACTTTTGATAATAAGTATAGAAATATAGTATTAAGTACGATTAGAGCAGAAAAGGATATATATGATAAGTATAATTCTAATCCAGAATATAAAAATACAATAGAACGTTGCGAAATAGGGATTGAAACATATAATATATATACATATATCAGAAAAGCCTTGTCATTGTACGGTTCTGTTAGAATACTAGATTTCATGTCAGAAGAAGACTTATATAAAATTGTTTATGAAAAACTAGAAAAAGCAGTACTTGAGGTACATAAGGGAAATATTGAATACTTGAAAAAGTAATAATTATCATCATTAGTTACATCATTTACTACAAACATTTAAATACATATAAAACTTTAATGACAAGAGAAATGAAAGGATGCTATGTATATTGTGTTGATAAAAATTTACAAGAGTATTTTAAAAATGCCATTAATGATGTACAATAGATATAGATGATAGGAGTATATTTCATTTTAATAATGGAATATACTCTTTTTTAGTATTAGGAGGATAAATATGGGAAAATCTGTAAAGTATGAATATGATGCTAATAAAAAACAAATAATAGTGTTATTTAAAAATGGTTTCAGAGTTGAAGATGAGAATTCTTTTTGTAGAACACATTATTTTGCAGATGCAGACAATAGAATAATTACAACTATGTTTAAAGATCAACTTTTAAAATTATTTAATGTTGATAGTGTAAAAGAATTGAAAGAGAAAATAGATAATAATATAAAACTACTATTTAAATCAGGTGAAGGTGAAATTGAATTTGATGATGTAACGAAGACAGTTATAGTATATACTACAACATTTAAGGAAGATGTTGTAAAACCTGCTGAAAAAACAAAAAAACTGAAGAAAAATATTGAAAAATTATCTAATAAAGAAAAAATATCATCATATGAATATACAAATTTGATAACTACAATAGCAGAAGGAATAGAAGATGTTGAACTAAACGAAAAGGACAGAAATACAATAGCAAAGATTATTCCAAAATTAATAAAAGATGGCAATGTGAAAATTTCTTTAAAAGATGTAACTGATATAAATAAAGATCGTTTGAGAGACATTGTTACTATAGGAAGAGATTTACTTGCTAAAAAAATAGGAGTTGAGAAAAAACTAGGATTAGAAAGAAAATATATTGGAAAAGAATATGCATGGCAAAGATATTTTGAGTTATATGGTTCATACTTATTATTTGGTTCTATAGAACAAAAAAAACCTGAAGAATGGATAAAAGTAGAATCAGAATTGAGAAACACTGAAAGTAGGTTAGACTTTTTAACAATGAATAGATATGGTTTTCTAGATATTGTTGAATTAAAAAAATCTGATGAATACTTATTTAAGTTAGATGATTCTCATGATAATATTGTTCCAACTGCAAAACTAAGTACTGCAATCTCGCAAGTAAACAATTACTTGATGATGCTTCCATATGATATAGAAAATGGAGCACTAATTAAGGGATCAGAATCAGCAACAGGAATGCTTGTAATTGGATGTGACAATTATTTGATGAGTAAACAAAATATTGAAAACTACGCAAGTAAAAATAATATATCAACAAATTTAGTAAAAAAGAAAATCAGAAAAGCATTAAGAGATTTGAATTATTCTTATGCACATATTCAAATAGTCTTATATGATGAAATATTAGACAATCTAGAAAATTTTATAAATCAAATGGAAATTGAAGTTGTAAATAATGTTAAAGATAAATAAAAGTTTTTGAATTATATAATTTTACATAAATGCCAAAAGAGTACAGCAATTGTGGTATAATGCATGTAGCAGTTAGGAAGTGACTAAGTGATGGATAAAAATGATGATATAGTTGAATTAAGAAAAATGATGAGAGTAAGTGAATTAGTCCCATACTTGAAACAAAAAAATATAAAATTTGAGAAAATATCTGAAAGTGATGCAGAGAAGTACCTTAGAAATAACAATAATTACTATAATGTTACATCATATAAACATAATTTCTTGAAATATCCATCTCCAGCAGGAGAAAAGGAAGGATTATATCAAGATTTAGATTTTGCATATCTTAAAGATTTGTCTATCATTGATCACAGATTACGTTTAGTTTTATTTAAAATGATCATAGATATTGAACATTATCTAAAAATTAAAATTTTAAATACAATTGAAACTATTGATGAAGAAGATGGCTATAGAATAGTAAATATGTTTTTAGAAAAAGATTTTAATGACGAAAAAAATCCTAAAAGAGTGCACAAAAGCATTTTTAAGAAAGTAGGAAGTGATTACTATAATCAAATTTTTTCAAAATATGATATAGACCAGGATAAAAAACTAGAAAATATACCTGTATGGGAATTCCTTGAAATAATAACTTTTGGAGAACTAATTAATTTTTATGCTCTATTCACAGAGGAGTACAATTTGGAAGAAGAAAATAAAAATATATTTATTTTAAGAGAAATTGGAAAACTAAGAAATGCAGTGGCCCATAATTCTTGCGTTCTTTCCGATTTAGAGAGAAAGGATAATCCATATCCTCCAGATTATAAAATCACTAATTATTTACAAAAATGTGAGATAGGAAAAGAGACGAGAAGTAATAAACTAGCAAATTCAAGAATAAGACAAATTACTTATACATTATATATGTTTAACGAAATAGTAACGAGTGATGGAATAAGATATAATGTAACAGAAGATATTAATAAATTGTTTTTTGGAAGAATAATATATCATAAAGAATACTATAATAATAATGAACTATTAAAATCAGTTTACACTTATTTCAAAAAGATTATAGAAAAGAATTATGTTGTATACACTGATAAAAAATAGTTTGACTTGATCATGATTATATGATAATATAATTGTGCAAGGAAAAAATGTTAAATCATTTTTGCAAGGGAACTATCTAACGGTAGGGCCCTATTTTTATGCATAAATATTTATGCTTGAATATAGTGCTTTTTTGGATTACTAGGCACTTACACAATAATCAAAAGAACCTATATAATTATAAAAATAAAAGAACCGCCTTCCCCCGCACCTATTGAGATTCTGACTTTTGATTTTTTTTACTATTTATCAATACTTTTTAAAAAGAAGGACTATAGAAATCCTACCACTTTCGGG
>CACXGX010000092.1 GCA_902767365.1 uncultured Erysipelotrichaceae bacterium | reverse complement strand
TAATAATATATATTAATAATAATACAAAACCTAAAATAAAACAAATCATATATTTATTATCTAATACTATATTAGTATTTTCAACTTTATCTATATATTTTTTTATATTTGGAATAATAGTATAAATATTATTATCTAGATAATATAATACAATTGTAGTTGTAAGAAGAGTTATTGAACTGATTAAATAACCATTTCTTTTTTCAATTATTATAATTATACTAAATAAAAATATTGATAATATTATAGACATATAAGTAAATATATTATTTGAAAAATATATATATGTTCTAAATTGTTGCAATATTATATTGTTTATATAATTACTTGAATCTATTGCAAAATAATCTATATCATCAAAAACATAATTACTAGCTATTTCATTTGTTATTGATTCATATTCATAAACTGAATTTTTTAATAGATATGAAATATCTTTTGAATCAATTAAAATATCATTATCGTTATAAATATTATTAACAATATCATTTTTTATTTTATTTAAATTAATATTATCTATATAATTAAATACTTCTTTTGGATATTTATAATTATCAATACTATCTTTTATTGTTTTATTATTTAGTAAATATTTTTTTGTATTAAAGTGTTCAACAATTGTTAATAAATTATCTTTTTTTACTAATGTTTTAGAAATTAAAGTAAAAGAAAAGAAGATTAAATTAATAACTAGAATAATAATAATGACTATTGTAATTATTGGTTTATTTAGTTTCATTAATCTTCTCCATTAACAAAATAATATTTATGTATTATTTTGTTGCGATATCTTCTTTTTCTTTTTCTGTATTTTTATTATTATATAATTCTCTTTTTAATGTTTCATCACATTTTTTAACAAAATCTTCATCATCACTTGTTACAATGAATGATTTTCCATTTTCTCCTAATGCTGTAAGAGTATAACTATGATGACTTGGATTTTCAATTATTCTATCATATTCTAGTTTACTATCACTACCAACGAACAATCCACATAGGAATGGCATAATTTTTTCTATTAATTCATTTCTATCAAAAGACCTATCATATACAATTTTTTCATCTTCTCCAAATCCATTAGAGATGACTACTTCATCTTCTTCATCTTCTTTAGTTTCTTCATCATTTTCTGTATTTGCATTTATTTTAATTGTTGGAGATTGTTCTGGTGTTGAATAGTAATTAACCATTTCATAGTATTCTTTGATTTCTTTTAATTGTGAATCTAATTCTTCACTTGTTGTTTCTTCATTGTCTATTTCAAACATTGAAGGAGTCTGTTCTTCTTTTGCTTTAGACATAATTAAGTCTGCCTGAGCTTCTGCACCTTCTATTGCAATTTGTTTTCCATCTTGTCCAAATAACATAGCTGCTTGTACAGGTGCTGATCTTTTAATATCTTTTTTATCTTCTTTATCTATAATATCTAAAGCTTGTTCTAATCCGCCACTTGTTGCAATTTGTTTTCCATCTAGTCCAAATAACATAGCTGCTTGTACTGGAGCATCTCTCATTACTTCACTTTTTTCAAGTTGCCCCCTTAAAGATAGTGCTTCAGCAGATGATTTTTTAACTAAATCTTCTTTTTCAGCTTCTCCTAATAACATAGCTGCTTGTTCAGCTCCACCATTTTTTGCTTTTATTTTTTCTAATGTTTCAAGTAGTTTTCTTCTTTGTTCAAGTAAAGCTTCAGTTGCTTTCCCTTTTTCTTTTAAAGGTTTTCCAACTAGTTCTTGTACCGCCTTGCTTAACTCTTGATTATCTATCTCTCTTGAATTTAATCTTTCTGCTTCTGTTTGAGCACTTTGTTGTATTTCTTCATATTCTTTTCTTGATTCAATCATTTTTGCTAATTCTTTAGTAGATTCTGTAAGATCTCCTAATTCTTTAAGATTATAATCATTTGATTTGCTTTCCCCAAGCGATCTTCTATAATACTCAAGTACATATTCAAAGTAATATTTATTTTGAAATAATCTTTCATATATTGTATCAGCATTTTTTACGCCACTAACATGGAATTGTTCTCTTAGTGATTCTAAATCTACATCAATTCCTCTTCTAATTGATTCTTTAAATTGAACTTCAAATAGATTAAATAATTTTTTAGATTCTTCACTAAATGCATATTGTTCTCCTGAAACTACATCACTAACGCTTTCATTAAGTCCAGCTTTTGTTGCCCAATAAATAGCAAACTCAATATTTCTTTTATCTTCTTCTGTTTCTGGAATATATTCTTCATGTGTTTCTCTATTAAATATTTGTAATGGCCCATTACTATTTGATATTATATATTTTTTAACGAATTCATGCATTTGTTCAAATGATACAGTTGTATCAAATTTTCTATCTTGTCTTCTTGCTGTTTCAATTATTTCTTTTTCTAATTTTTTAAGTTTTGCAATTATATCTTCCTCATTTAATGATGAATCTTTTATTTCAATATTTGATTCTAAATTTTTGTCTTCTACAACAGTTTTTGTCTTATTTAAAAGTAACTTATCATCATTCTTAATCAAAATCTCATTATTTTTTTGTGTTGTATGTAGAGAAGTTTTTAAGAATCCTTCAATACCTGGTACATCTGCAAAAGATATTTGAGATATAAATTTAGGATCATTTTTGGCAATTTCATCTATTCTTTTTACAAATTCTTTATCAAAATTTTCTCCATCTGTGAATAAAAAGTTAAATGTATCATTTCTTGATACTCCATCAGTAATAGATATTCTAACTCTTCTCATATCTTTATTTTTGTAACCATTTTCCACAACTATTTCATAATGCTCATCATCTAGTTTTCCTTGAGTAACTAGTTCTATAGCCTCATTAAATTTACCATATGAATCAACGATTGCATCATCATATTCTTCAAATAATAAGTTAGATAATTCTACTTTTGTTTCAACAATCTTTTTATTATTATTGGATTTATTTTCAAGATAAGTTAATATCTCACTACAATAGTTTTTATATTCTTCTTTTTCTTCAATCTCAATAAGTTTTTTTATTGCGCCTGGTTGACTAAATTCTAATTGATCTGTTTCATATTGAGTAAGAGTTGCATTTTTTAGGTCAAAATAATCTACTTTACCAAGTTCATGTGTAGCAAAATCAATTTTTGATTGGATTATTGGATTAGCTATATCTACTCTTCTTCTAATACGTTTTTCACTACTAGTTAATTTAGCCATTTTTTTAACTAAAGAATTATCAATTACTTTATTAATTAATTCTTCAGTAAGTCCTAACGATAGCAGTCTATCTCTATTATTAAATAATTCTGTAAAATATTTTTCGTTATTTTCTTTACTTTTTCTAGAATTACTAATATTAATTTCTTTTACTTTTGATAAATTAACTACTAATTCATATAAAGTATTTTTTTCTTCATCTGTAAATGGAGCATCATTAAAGAAATCTTGAGCTATTCTTCTTTGTTTTGCATATAATATTATTTCATCCCAAACTTTATCATTATCTGTTAAAGAATTATTTTTATATGTTGTTTTTTGTTCAATATCTTCTTTTTGTTCTTTAACTAAATCATATAGTCCTTCATCAAATGTTTCTAAATAGACAGTATTACCATTTTGAGTGTCACTATATCCTTTAAAAGTTTGATTTTCAAGACTTGGCGTTGTAATATACCAACTACCTAATTTATCATCGCACGAAAAATATGCTAATAACTGAGGTAATGCTTCTCTATCAAATTCTCTTGCATTTTCAACAATAAAAGTATCTCTATCACGAGATAGACCATTTTGTAGTCCAATTGTTATTTTTCTTTTTGTATCGTCCCATTTTCCATCTTCATCAAAAGGAGTTATAATTATCTCTACTCTTTCTCCTTCAATAGATGCATACTTATATAAATCTATTAGCTCAAATATCTTTTTTATATCAATTGATGTATTCATATCTTAGATACCTCCACCTATAATAATAATTTTATCAAAAATTATGTAAAAAAAAAAGTATTTATAGCAAAATACTTATTTTTTTTTATTTTAATAATATCCAATGAAAAAAAGTGCTAATTTCCTTGCCACTATTTTATTTGATGAAGTTTTTTGGTGTTATTTCTAATCTAAAGAAATCTTTATAATTTTTTTCATACTTATCTAGTAATAAGTATAATCCTATATCAATAATTATAACTTAGTTGATATTTTGTTTATTAATATATTTATCTTTAAATAAATCCAGTTAGAAAAATTATCTATTTTTAATTTTTTAAATAAATATATTCTTATTTTATCTATTAATATAGCTAGTATTACAAATATTATTGCATAACCAATTATAGTAATAAATATTGTAAAAATAGAATCATCAATTAAATAAGTAAATCTCTTTTTCATATATATTTCATCAACAAAACGATGTGAATTTAATAAGTAAATTGCAAACGTGGATGAAGAAGCAAATTCAATTATTTTTTTAGATTTATTATTAATTTCTAATCTTGATAATCCAATTATTAATAATATTGCTATACCAAATATTGTTGGTGAAACATAATTAATTAGTGTATCTTTATTTATAACAATATCAAAACTTTTTTTTATTGTATTTATTGTGTCAAAACCAAATATTTTAAATAAATATGTAATAGTAATTAATATTATGATTCCTAATAAAATATGAATATTTTTTAATTTTGATCCTATATTACATTTATTTATAATAGCACCTGTTATGTATAAAATAATAAGCCATATTATTGAATATCCATTGTTTAATTCAAAACCTTTTGTTATTATGCCAAACAATGAAAATATAACTAGTATTATAATAAATATCTTTTTTAATGTTTTTTCATTAATATCTTGTATTCCTTTATCTATGAATGGTTTAATTATAAATAATCCAAAATAGGCTGTAAAATACCAATATGTTTTATTTATAACTGGGAAAACACTTTTAATATAATCACTTTTGTAAACTGAATTTGGATATATAAAACTTGTAACAAAGGTAATTATTAAAGAATAAAAAACTACTTGAAACCAAAGATTAATTAACTTTTTATAATTTGTTTTTTTATTCCACATTACATAACCACTAATAATGGCAAAGACGTCAACTGCACAAAATGCTATTATTTCAATTAACCAAGCAAATTTATATTGAGAAGAGTCTTTAATGGTATAAAAAAGTAGCCCTCCTGAATTCATTGCATGAAGTATTACCACACATAACATAGCAATTATTCTTAATAAGTCTATTCCATAATTTCTACTTTTTTCCTTCATATAATCACTTCCATTATCTAAAAGTATTATATCATATTAAAAAAAAAATCTAATACTACTTAAGTTGTAGTTTTAGATTATTTTTTATTATTTTTTAGGTTTAATTACTTTTAATCCACCCATATATGGTTGTAATGCTTTAGGTACTTTAATGCTTCCATCTTCTTGATAATTGTTTTCTAACAAAGCAATTAACCCACGAGGTGTAGCTACAAAAGTATTGGTTAAAGTATGTAAGTAGTATGTACCTTTTTCTCCTTTAGTACGAATACCTAGACGTCTAGATTGAGCATCTCCTAAATTAGAACATGATCCTACTTCAAAATATTTTTGTTGTCTTGGGTTCCATGCTTCAATGTCACATGATTTTACTTTTAAATCTGCAAGATCTCCACTACAACATTCTAATTGTCTTACTGGAACATCAAAATTTCTAAATATTTCAACAGTATATCTCCACATTTTTTCATAGTAATCCATTGATTCTTCTGGTTCACATATTACAATCATTTCTTGTTTTTCAAATTG
>CACXGX010000091.1 GCA_902767365.1 uncultured Erysipelotrichaceae bacterium | reverse complement strand
TGGTAGCGAGAGAGGGGGTCGAACCCACGACCTTCCGGGTATGAACCGGACGCTCTAGCCAACTGAGCTATCTCGCCATAAATCACAATATAGATAATAACATAAATATAGAAACATTTCAAGTATAAAAATAAAAGAGTTAAGATAACTTAACTCTATTTTTTATTAATTAATTTTTTTTCCAATAATTTTACATTGTCGTCAACAATATAATAATTTACATTTTTTACTAAAAAAGAACTATTATCTAGTTCCCTTTTTTATTATAAAATATACTCCATTTTTTTTATTTTCTATTAAAATATCATAATTTAATAAAATTAATGTTTTTTTAACTATAGACAGTCCTAAACCAAATTGTCCTTTTATTCCTTTTTTAAATGGATTAAACAATGCATCTTTTAATGATTCTTCTATTAAAGGTCCATCATTATATAATATTATTCTATTATTTTTTACTGTAATTTTAATTTTAGATTTAGCATATCTCATAAAATTATTCAAAATATTATCTATAATAGTCTCCCATAAATCAAAAGTACCAATAAATTTACTTTTATCTATTTCTGTAGTAATACTAATATCTTTTCTTTGATATTTAAACTTTTCTACTGATGAATTAATAACAAAAGAAATATCAATAACATCATAATTATCTTGTTTTTTCTCCTTTAAATATTCAAGTTTATTTAAATATAAAAGAGAATATACTTTTTTCTCAAGTTTATTAGATTGTTCTTTAATAACTGAAAGAGCAACATCTTTATCTTCTATTCCATCTTCAACCGCTTCAATATAAGACTTAATTACTGTCAAAGGGGTCTTAAAATCATGAGAAATATTTTGATACATATTATTTTTATATTCTTCTTGCTCTTTCAAAGAAATTCTCATATCCTCTATAGATGACGCTAAAGACTGTATCTCATCATCAGATTTAAAATTAATATTATGATTAAAATTATCATTATCTATATTATCTATTTTAGATTTTAACTTAATAATCTTTCTAACGATTATAGAACTCCAAACAAATATTATTAACGATATTAAGGCAAAAGATATCAAGAAAATAGTTATAACAGAAACCATAAAGTCATTTTTTACTTTACTTAAATATGTTTCATTAGCAATAGCTACTCTAAGTTCATCATTTGCATTAGAACTATAAAAATAATATGTTTTTCCTTTATACTTAAAGTCACCAAATTCTCCATCCAATAAAGATAACAACTTTTCTCTATCAATACTTACTATTTTATTATAATTTTTACTAGTATAAATATTACCTTTTGTAATATAAATATAAGCAACATCCCTACTAATATTACTTCCTTCCAAATTAGATCCTATCATATCTATTGGTCCTTTAAGAGAATTATATATTCCAGCTTCATAAATTGGACTTAACATCCTTGGAAGAAAGAAAATAATAGTTACTAAAATAATATCAAAAGTAATAATTAATATTAATAACAATTGTCTTCCTAATTTATTTTCTATATATTTCATAATAATCTATACCCAAAACCATATATAGTAGAAACATTTAACTTTGGCATTTTCTTTCTTAAACGTCTTACAAGATCATCAACTGCTCTATCACTTCCAAAATAATCTTCTCCCCAAATATTTTTCAATATTTGTTCTCTTGAAAATGAAATATTTTTATTATTTAAAAACATTATAAGCAAATCAAATTCTAACGTAGTTAGTTTTATTTCCATATTATTTTCCTTAGCAATCCTTTTATTTAAATCTACTATATAATCATTATAAACAATTTCTTTAGATGATTCTTTCTCTTTATATATTCTTTCAATTAATTTATTTACTCTTAAAACAAGTTCTTTAGTAGAAAATGGTTTAGCAAGATAATCATCGCTTCCCATTTCTAATCCTATTATTTTATCTATATCTTGATCTCTAGCAGAAGTAAATATTACTGGTACATTTTGATTTTTTTCTCGAACTTTTTTTATAATGTCATACCCCGTAATATCATCACCAAGCATTATATCTAAAATCCATAAATTACATTTATTACCAACATAACGTAAGGCATCATTTCCAGAAAAGAATTGTAATACTTCATAACCTTCTTTTTCCAAATACATTTTTATTAAGTTAGATAAACTAATTTCATCTTCAACTAAACATATTGTATACATATCATCACCTAAATATATTATAACAAAAAAAGGACAAAAAGTCCGATTAATTAACTATCTTCTAAGCATTTTAACTTGTTTTTCTAGATTTCTCTTGTTTCTTTAACATCAATCATATCAGCTAATCCAATAAAATTAATAGTAGAGTCAAAATCTCTTAATAAATTTTTACCCTGAATGAATAATTCAGTAGGTTCATCAATAAAAATGTCTTTGCTAGATATATTTTTTTTTAAATATCATATCTTTACCAATTAAAAAAAACTTCTAATTAGAAGTTTTTAACTATAAATATGATTTTAATTCATCAACACTTTTTTGTTGAAATTTAAGTAAGTTTTCACATATATTAACTATTTCTTTAGAAACTATATCTCTATAATCATCAAGTCTTTTATTAATATCAATAATTCCCATTACAAGTCCTTGTATAACAATATCACTTATTTTAGAATCCGAATTATCATTTCTAACATCTTTTTTCATTTTCATTTTTGCCCCAATTAAAGCAAATTTACTAACCTTTTTTGGTTTAATTTTATTACTTTTCAAATACTTTTTTACATCTTTTAAATAGCATTCATATGACTTTAAAATAAATTCTAATTTTCCTTTTATCTTATTATCTTTATCTTTTATTTCTTGTAATAAAACAGATAAATTCTTACAAGCCATAAAACAATCTTGATACATTATTTCTAATAACTCATTTTCTTCATTCATATTATCCTCCATTATTATTCTTACCAAAAAAAGAAAAGATAATACAAAAAAAGTTACAATAAAGTAACTTTTAATTATTAATTATATCATTTTCAACATCTTTTAAGATTTTATCTACATCACATGAAGTATTAACTCCACCTTGACCAAAAGTAGGACTTCCTCCACCTCTTCCTGAAACAGATTGAGAAATTTTCTTTACAAGTAAACCAGCATTTACTTTTCCACTACTACTTTTACAAATAAAATTAACTCCATTTTCTTTTTCATTAGCAAAGAAGATAACACTATCATTAATTCTATTAGCAAGTTCATCTACAATAGTTTTTATATCATTAATATCTAGATTATTAACTTTCATAATTATAGAATTAACACCATTTATTTCTTTAACATTTTCTAAATATAAATTCAAATTACTAGCAGTTTTACTTGCCTTTTTATCATTATATTTTTTTTCTAAATCCCTAACTTCATTTTGAATATATTCAAGTTGATTTTTATTAAATATAATATCTCTATAACTTGACAAAGCTTTTTGATCAAGATTAACATCAAATTCTAAATCAATATCTTCATTTTTTGCTTTTTCTAAAATATCATTTGCTTTAGCAAGTAATATTTTAATTTCATCTACAT
>CACXGX010000090.1 GCA_902767365.1 uncultured Erysipelotrichaceae bacterium | reverse complement strand
ATTTAATTTCTTTATGGCAATTTATTGTATATATATAAATAAAACAACAAATCTAAATGAATTTGTTATTGGTACACCTATTTTAAATAGAGTAAATTATAAAGAAAAAAATACTTCTGGTATGTTTGTAAATATGGCACCATTTAAAGTTAATTTTTCCAATATTATATCTTTAAATGATTTTATTAAACATGTATCTTCAAAATCTATATCTATGTTGAAACATCAGAAGTACTCATATCAAAATTTACTTGAAGATTTAAGAAAAGAACATGGAAATATTTCTAGCCTATATAATACTGTGTTTTCTTATCAGATTACAGTTGCACAATCAAAAGAAATATTTGTAAAAAATGAAACTGATTGGATTTTTAATGGATGCTCTGCTGAAAATCTAGGTATTCAAATCTATGATATAGATAATCAAGGGGTATTAACTATATGCTATGATTATAAAAAATCTATTTATTCTGAAAAAGATATAAATGAACTTAATAATAGGATTATTAATATTATTTATCAAGTACTTCAAAATGAAAACATCTTACTTAACGATATAGATGTATTAACTTATAATGAAAAAAACACTATACTAAATAAATTTAACAAAACCCATTCTTTTTACAATAGATCCTTAACCTTAATAGATTTATTTGAAAAACAAGTAAAAAAGAATTCAAGTGAAACTGCTATAATATATAATTCAAAAGAATACTCATATAAAGAACTAAATAATATGGCTAATATTATTGCAGACAAAATTGGTACACTCCTAGGGAAAAAAATTGCAGTATTATGTGATAAATCTGCATTGACAGTTGCAAGCTTTTTAGGAATAATGAAATCAGGTAACTGCTATATCCCAATTGATACAGAGTACCCTAAAGATAGAATTAAATATATTTTAGAAAATAGTAATTCATCTATGATTATCTCTCTTAGTGAAAATGAAATTACTAAGAATTATAAAAATAAAATAATCTTAGATAAGCTTAATTTTTCCAATAAAATAGGTTATAAAAGTAAAGCTACCCCAGAAGATTACGCATATATTATTTACACATCAGGAACAACTGGAAATCCTAAAGGAGTATTAATAAGGCATAAAAACATTATTAATACACTATTATGGAGGAAAAAACTTTATAAGTTTAATACAGAATTTACAGTATTTCAGATACCTTCATTTTCATTTGACAGTTCAGTAGAAGATATATTTACTCCTTTGATTTCAGGAGGAAAAATAGTACTTCCTTCTACTCCAAAAATTGATATTAACAAGATGTGCGAAGATATAGTGAAATACAATGTAAATAATTTCTTAGTAGTTCCAAGTCTTTATAAAATTCTTTTAAAAGAAAAACCTGAATACTTAAAAAACTTAAAAATTGTTACTATTGCAGGAGAAGACTTCAATCTTCCTCTTGTAAAAGAACATTTTGAAAAACTTCCAAATGTTAGATTAATAAATGAATATGGTCCTACTGAGAATAGTGTCTGTTCAACATATTATGAATTAAAAGCTGATGATATTGATATATATATTGGAAAGCCAGTAAGCAACTGTAAATGCTATTGTTTAAACAATGATTTACAACCTCTTCCAATAGGATATCAAGGTGAATTATATGTTTCTGGCCCAGGGGTTTCAGAAGGATATTTAAATAGAGAGGATATTACAAAGGAAAGATTTTTAAATAATCCTTTTGATAGCAAATACAAATTATATAAAACTGGTGATTTAGTTGAATACAATTCAGATGGAAATATAAAATTCATTGGAAGAAGTGACAATCAAATTAAGTTACATGGATATAGGATTGAACTTAAAGAAATAGAGCAAAATATTTTAAAGAATAAAAATATACAAGATGTTTTAGTAACCAAAAAAGTTGATTTTAATAATAAATCTATTTTAGTTGCATATATCATCACTAAGAATAATTCTTTTGATGAAAATGTTTTATATAAGTCTTTAAAGGAAACTTTGCCATATTACATGGTTCCAAACATTGTAAAAATTGATAAGTTCCCTTTAACACCTAATGGAAAAGTTGATAACAAAGCTTTACCACTTCCTTCAATCAATAGTAAAGAAAGAGAAAAAATAAAGCCTAGAAATAACACTGAAAAGAAATTAATTGAACTTGTTGAAGAATCTTTAAACATTAGTGATGTTAGCTTAGCTGATACAATTTTTAGTTTAGGAGGTGATTCTTTATCAGCAATAACTCTTTCTTCAAAAATATCTGCCACTTTTGGTGTAGAAATTGATATCAGAAAGTTATTATCTGATACATCATTCAAAGAATTATCTGATTTTATAGAAAGCAATAAAACTGAATCCGAGCCAAAGCATTTCATCAAACATTATGTAGAAAAAGAGTACTACCCTCTTTCTTCTGCGCAAAGAAGAATTTACTATAACACAAAAATGATTAATGAAAAAAATACTGTATATAATATGCCCGGAAGTGTACTAATAGATCATATCGTAAATGCAGAAAAAATAAAGAATATATTTATTAAGCTAATAGAAAGACATTCTTCTTTAAGAACATATTTTGTTATAAATGGAAATGAGGTTGTTCAAAAAGTATCTAAATCTGTAAATTTTGATATTCCAACTTATAATAATACATCTGATGAAATAGCTGAAATAATATCAAAATTTGCTAAACCATTTAAATTAGATAAAGCACCTCTATTTAGAGTAGAACTTCATTATATAGACAATTCTAAGACATTACTATTAATAGATTCTCATCATATCATTATGGATGGAATTTCTCTAAATATATTAATAACAGAATTCAATGCATTATATAAAAATGAAACCTTGGAAACCCTGCCTATTGAATATAAAGATTATTCGCTTTGGGAAAATGAATATAATATAAATGATCTAATACAAAAAAACGAAGAATACTGGGTAAAAAAATTCGAAGGCTCTGAATTCTCAGAATTAAACCTACCTTATGATTTTACTCAGTCTCATAATTCTACATATAAAGGATTAAAAATATCAAAAAATATAGACAAGAGGTATTTTGATAAAATTCAAGAAATCTCATCTAAATACTCTGTTTCTCCATATATCGTTTTCCTATCAGCATTTTTTGTTTTACTTTATAAATATACTGGTCAAACAGATATAAATATAGGCACACCTTTTGCTAATAGAGAATTTGAAGAAACACATAATATTATAGGTATGTTTGTAAATAATATAGTATTAAGAGGAATTATAGATAAGGATTCTAGTTTTAAAGATTTTGTTTTAAGCATAAAAGAACAAGCAATTTCTGATTTATCAAACCAACCTTATCCTTTTGATACCCTTATCAAAAAATTGCCAATTAAAAATGATAAAGTACTAAATTCTATGTTTAACACTTATTTTGTATACCAAAATAGTGAAGAAACTCATGTAGAAATAGATGGAAAAAAATACCCTGTTACAGAACTTTCAAATCCAATTTCAAAATTTAATTTAACTTTTGAAATAAAGCCATCTTCTCATT
>CACXGX010000089.1 GCA_902767365.1 uncultured Erysipelotrichaceae bacterium | reverse complement strand
TATCCGCTCATCGAACTCATGTAACAAATGCACTTTTTCATATTTTTGTTTGATTTTGTTGATGTTTAAAATAAACTTAATTACATTAGGATTATATGCATTTTTATCATCATATTCTCCAATGATAACCCTATTAGTGATTTTTTTAAATATCTCATCATCAAATTTTTTCATTGTTTTAGCTTTATCTAATATTTTTTCTATTTCTTGCATTCTTTTTTCTTCTGTTCTCATATGTGAACTATAATTAAGTATTTTCCCCTTTTCATCTTCTAATCTTAATAGTTCTTCATTTAACTCTTTGTTTTTAGAAGAAAAAATTTCATCACTTATTTCATTATTTAAACTTAAATCAATTATTTTATTAATTTGATCTCTAACTTTTACTATCTTATTTTCAACATTATTAATCTTTTCTTCACTATTTTCTTTATAAATGACATCTCTTATTTTTTTTAATAAATTTGTTGTTTGAGAACCACATAGATATTTGTTATATAAAGAAACAAACAATGATTTTAATTCATCATCTCTTATAGCAACCGACTTACCACAATTTATTTTTTTTGGTATAGAGGAACATGCCCAATATACATGTTCGTGCATGATTCCATCTTTATTTTTATATTTAGCATATCTTCTTGTATATGTTTCTCCACAATTATTGCAATAGATCATACTACTAAAAGTATGCCTTAAACTATATTTAGGGCAATATTCTTTTCCATCTTTAATTGTAATACTTCTAGCTCTATAGATTTCTTGTGCTTTTTCAAATATCTTTTTATTAATTATAGGTTCGTGATGTTCAGTTACATAATACATATTTTTTTGCCCTCTATTTTTAATTAACTTATGAGTCATAGGGTTCTCTACAAAATATTTTTGCCCACATATGTCTCCAACATATTTAACGTTTTGGATCATAGATCTTATAACGCTAGGATGCCATGTATTTCCGCCAGAAGGTGCTATTATTTTTTCTTCAGTAAGTTTTCTAGCAATTACAGAAGAACCATCACCTTTTAAATACATATTAAATACTTTTTTTACAATTTTTGACTCTTTTTCATTTATAATTAATTTTTTTAATGTTTTATCCCATGTGTAACCATAACATGCAATACTTCCACAAGGTTCACCCCTTTTCATTTTTGCTTTATATCCAAGTTTAACATTCATAGATGTAGATTCACTCTCAGCTTGGGCAAATGCACTATATAAAGTTAAAAACATTTCACTATCTAACTTTAATGTATGAATGTTTTCTTTTTCAAAATAAACATCTACTCCCAATTCACGAAACTCTCTAACAGTGTTTAAAGTATCAACTGTATTTCTAGCAAATCTAGATATTGATTTTGCAATAACAATATCTATTCTATGTGCCCTACAATCATCAACCATTCTTTTGAATTCGTTTCTTTTCTTAATCATTGTCCCAGATATTCCTTCATCAGCATATATTCCTACAAATTCCCATTCTTTATTACTTTTAATATAATTTGAGTAATAATTAATTTGTGAATAATAACTATTTTTTTGTTCCTCCATATCAGTACTTACTCTACAATATGCACACACTCTTTTTTTCTTTTTTAGAGATATGTGTTCTAAATTATTATTTTTATTTGACTCAATAACTCTAACTAATGCCACTAAATTATCACTCTCTTTCATATCATAATAATAATTATTTTATCAAAAAATTAATAATCTACAAATTCTCCTATTGTAGATTTTATTTTTTCATATTCTTCTTTGGATATTTTATCATTTTCATACAAATAATTTATAAGTCTTAAATCATTTATTTGATTAATATAATCTTTAAACAAAAGAATAATATCAATTTCAGTACATTTAACTATGAATTCTTTATTATTTAGCTTCAATATAATAGTTTCCATCAAATTCAACTCTCACAAGATGACAATCGAAATCTTTCTTAGATTTTATTTTCTTTGTTCTATAATAGAATTCTTTTAAAGTATTATAAATTGATTTTTTACTTTCACCACTAATTATATAAGAATCAATTTTTTTCTTCTTATTAAATATTGTTACTCTATATGTCTTTATTTTCATTTCCTTTATCCAATCCATCACATTCACTTGAAATTTTTAAACAAGAAAACAAAAATAATAACAATATAATAAAACTAATTATTAAAAAAATAATCATATTTCCTCCTCTTCATTAAATAAACTATTTTTATCAAACGACTATAGCAGTAACCATTGGACTCTCACCACCACCATTTAAAGTGGATACTCTCGATTGTTGCGACGGTTTTATCACGCTCGACTGTCGACTAAGTATATGTATCATTATCTGTATTTGATAAATGTTATTAAATTTTCATAAAAATTGGTGAGAGAATTTCTCCTCTCACCATTAGTAGTGAAATCAAATAAAAACGTAGTCTATTTTTGAAATTTTTTTAAAATTTTCTCTAAAGCGATATTTATACTGAATCGAATTGCTTTTGCTGTACATCTTTCTTCCTTGGCAATTGCTTCTAAAGTCATATCATAGAAATAATATTTAATTATTCTTCTTTTTTGTATTGATGGAAGTTCATCTAATGCCCGTTTCAATTCCTTAATTGTCATATTATTAAAAACTTCTTCTTCTAGAGAATAATCACTAGCTATAACTTCAGAATTGAAATCTTCATGCATTAAATGTTTTGCATATTCGTAAAATCGTGCATTTTCCTCTTTTTCACTTTTATCAAACAATTCAAAAATATCTTTATTTACTTCAACATTTTGTAATATACCCCTGCTATCAATAAAATTTATAATATATACGTTTTCATCCTTATTACTAGTTAATGTATAAGGATTGTCTTTAAATTTTCTTCGACAAGGACGTTTGTCCATTTGTATTCTCCTTTCAACTTTTTTTCAAAAATTGAAAGGAGTTGGGCTTCTTATTTTGACTTTAATAATTCAACACAAAAAAACTACGCACATCAAATGCGTAGTTTCTTTATAATAAAGATTAATTTTTGGCATAAAAGAATAATTGGTTTAAATCCCAAAGTTACTCTTTTTAGAATAAAATCATTATATTCAACCCTTCTTAACATACAACCACCCCATCAAAGAAATATATTTTCTTTGATAAGATATGATATAGCCATTTTAATTTATTATAAGTATCCAATTTTGCTAGTTTGTAACTTATTTTGAGATTTTACCAACTTCCTGACCATGATGCTGTTGCAGTTGAAATTGAATCATAATAACTTATAATACTACTATCTAAAACAATTCCACCAGATTGTATTACTGAGTAATTCATTGCATTACTTTGAGAGATAGTGCTCGTAGCATGTGAATAATCGCCATAAGCATATTGTGAATAAATAGTACTATTAGTATTTTTTTCAACATCGAAATAGAATGTCTGACGAAGTGTATTTAAATTTCCAGACGGAAGTTCAAAAGATGTTCCAGCACCTGAAACAAATATTTGTGGAGTATTACTATATGAGTAATAGCAAGAACCACCTGTATAACAATAGTATTGCTCAAAATATGTTGTATTTGAATGAACTTTAACACTTTGCAAAAAACCAATTCCTATTATATCGTAACTTCTAGTTGATGGCATTGTTTTCCAGTTAAGTACATTTTTATATCTATAGTAGCTACCATTAGCTAATATTGAAGATGTCATACTTTTATATGTAGTATTAACTGTAGTTGGATTACTTCTTAACATTTCTTCAACATTCACTGAATCGTATTCATCTTTTGTTATTTCATATGTAATGCTTTTATTTTTATTAATTCCTTCCAAGTATGTTTCTGTTTTATAATATTTTGTATTTTCTGACAATACAACAAAATCATCTTCTTTTGCAAAGACCAATGCAGGAAATAAAAATAAAATTGCAACAAAACATAATAATATCTTCTTTACCATCATTATTCCTCCTTTCATAAAATATTTTATATTATTGTTTTAAGATTTATTGTAGCAAAAATGGTTACATTAGTATCCAATTTTGCTACATTACTTTTTCAACGAAATTTCTTTTTTCATTGAACTATTTTTCCCAACAAAGTCAAACCTTAAGGACAATTCTTTATCATTAAACCTCTTTTCATTATCGCATATAAAAATATAATTATTCATAATTGAAAATACTGCAATATCGTTATCATATGAAAATTCACTACTGCAGATTTCTTCATTTTCAGAGTATAAACTCATTTTAATGTAATTAGCTTTAAGTTCATCACTAGTTCCAGCATAAGGATCATCATATATTATTTTATCCACTATTACCTTAGTATCCAAATTATTACTTATTGTATAGCCATAAACTGATAATTGATCTTGTATTTCAAATCGTTCAACTTTCCACATATAATATCTGCTAATGAAAAATACTAGTAAAAATGTTATTAAAAATAAAGTCCCAATAAACAAAGATACTTTTAATACTTTATGTTTTGCTTGATATGTATAAGCATTAATAGCATTAACTGTACAATTTTCATTATTATTTTCTATTTTTTCTCCACTCAATAATTCATCAACACTAACTTCAAATATATTTGAAAGAGTTTTAATCATGGCAATGTCTGGTGCAACAATTCCTCTCTCCCATTTAGATACTGTTTTTTCACCAACATATACCATTTCAGATAAGGTTCTTTGAGTGAAACCTTTTTCTTTTCTTAATTCTGCAATATGTTTTCCTATTTTAGCTATAGTAGCTTTATTGCCACTCATTTTTTCACCTCCTCGCTATATTTATTACACACATTATAAAACAAATAGATAATTGAAAAATCTCCAATCGGGAGAATTACAAAAATTCTCTTTCGTATTTCCCAGACTTTTAAATAATTCAATAATGTTTTTGGAATAATAATTTTTGGTGATATATGAATGGATATAGCGAATCAATTAAGAAATTTCTGCGAAACACATGAAATTAAGCAGAAAGATTTGGCTACTGAATTAGGAATATCATATAAAACAGTATCCGGATGGATAAATAATCATGATAATATTCCTTTAAAGAGATTAGTAGACATTTCAAACATATACAAAATAAGTATAGATAATCTTTTGGGCATTAATAGAATAAATAATTATTCATTTATTACAATAGATAAAAAAATAATAGGATGCAATTTAAGAAAACTACGAAAACAAAGTAATATGACAATTGAACAAGTTAGTAAAAAAATTAATATATCTTCTAGTACTTATTGTGATTATGAAAATGGAAAAAATCTTATAAAAACAGTTTATTTAGTAAATTTATTAAGCATTTATGAACCTTTTTCAATTGATAATTTATTTAGATAAAAAAATAGTTGAGAATTAATCTCAACTATTTATTTTTTTAATTTTCCGTTTTTTAGTAACTGTAATAACTTTGTA
The DNA here is from genome assembly GCA_902767365.1 of uncultured Erysipelotrichaceae bacterium. GTDB lineage: Bacteria > Bacillota_I > Bacilli_A > RF39 > UBA660 > RUG13868. The sequence continues at coordinate 45,760 of CACXGX010000089.1, read as the reverse complement.
TTTTGACTAGGTGTACCTAAATAAAAACTTATTCCATTTTTATTTGCAATTATCTTTCTGTTTTTGAAACTTGAGTCTATTCCTAACTCTTTTAAAGCATCTACTATACTATTACCTTTATAATTTGATTTTGGATAGTATTCTTGACTAGAATTCGAATTATTCCCTAATAATTCATTAACTCTTTTTTGAACCTCATTATAATCATATCCTGCATTTTGAAGTTTTTTCTTTCTTTCTTCACCATTTCCCCAAATGCCTTCTATAACTTCTCTAGCTATTTCATCAATACTCTTTTTATTAGGCTCATTACTTGAACCATAGTCAACGTATTTTAGTTTTCCATGTTCTTTCCAAGTTCTACCATTATATCCTACTTTAGAACTAATATTAAGCAAAGCAGTTAACTGGACACCATCTTTCCAAATTGGTGTACATTCAGCAATTAATCCGGCACCAACATATATTCCAACATGTCCAGGTATATGAACAATTTCTCCTATTTCAATACTACTAAAATCAGTAGAAATTGATGTACATTGTTTGATCATCTGATCAGCATTATAATCAGGGCATTTACCTGGTATTTTTGAAATATTATAGTCAGCACCTCCGTAGATATGGCTTTTATTTCCACTCCATCCCCATAGAATGCCTTTAATTAAACAAACACAATCAAACCCAAAGGTATCAGAAGAAGCGTTCATTATTTTTTCTTTTCTAACACTTCTTCTATTATAATCATAATTATTACTATATCTCTTTTTATTACTATTATTTAGTGGTGCTCCAAAACACCCTAAAATATATAATGTTTTATAATTTATAGCGATACTTCTTGCCTTGTTTGCAAATTCAATATTATTCATCTTTATCCTTTATTTCTAACTCATCATATACTTCACTGCTATCACCAATTGCATTTACAGTTGTATCTTTATTAGTTTGAAATAAATCAGATACACCTCCTGCAGCTTGTGCAGCAACCAGACAAACAATGATTGAATTAAATAAACTTGTTTCAATATTTGCAAAATAGCAAACAAATCCGCTGATTAACCCTACTATTACATTTTGTATTGGAATAAACCTATTAGGTAAAGTTTCAAAAAACATTTTATTAATAGCGCCTAAAATATATGTTACTACACTTACAATTAACATATATGTTATTTTCATTAAAATCTCCTACTTAATTATTTATAATATCTTCTATGCAAAAAATACCATCACCTGATACTACATAATGCTTACTGTTATACGTTTGTATATAGTTTTGAATCCCAGTATATATAAAAGTTTCGATATTATTCAATTCTAAGTTATAAATATTCAATGTTTTGTCTGGTTTTAAAAAATATACTTTATTATTATCAAAAGTAAAAAAGTTTACATATCCAATATTGTCTATGGATTTCTCTTCCTTTTCTGTAATTAAGTTATATACAATAAATTTATTATTTTTTTTGATTAAAAGTATATCATTGCATATTAGAAATCTTTTGTTCTTTAGTTCATCTTTAAATGACAATATTACTTTTCTATTTTTACTATTTATATTATATTGAATTATATTATTATCTATCTCATAGTATATTGAATTTTCATAAACAAGCATATTTGATAAAATGTTTGTTTTCTCTTCTATCAATTTTTGAATATTTTCACCATTCATGTCACAAACATAAATATATCCTAAATCATCCATTTCTATATTTTTGCTTCCACCCAATGCAAAATATGATTTTCTATAATATATTTTGCCATCAATAATATGAACGTCTTGAACATCTTTTAATATAATGCTACGATTTTCACCATTAAAATCGCTTCTATAAAGAATATATTGTCCATAATCATTTATATAATTAGTTTTAATATAATATATCCAATCATCAAGTATAATTATATTAGAGATGTCTCCAATATCAATTAATATTTTTTCATCTTTATTTAATCTTAAATACAACCCCTCTTTTTCACAAATATCACAATAATAGACAAATACATCATCATTAATGAAGGCTAAATTAGATTTATTGGCAATATTGTTAGTATTTATATAATTTACTTTATTAGTTTCATTATGAATTGTTACATTTTTTGTGTTTTTTCCCCAAAAAAACACAAAAACAACAAAAAATACAATGATTAACAAAACGATGTAAAAATATCTAATACGCATAAAAATCACCTCAAAAGGCTCAAAATATTTTTAGTAACCTTACTAATGAAATTATATATAGTCTTTACGATATTGTCAACTAACGTAACAGTAAACTTACTTGTTTTTTCTACAATCCAATTACCTGATACAAATGGATTTTTTGCACTTCTTGCATAATATCTTCCATTTTCTTTGCCATATGAAACTTTTCCAGTATTTGCATGTACAGGAGCATTTGTTTTTGTCGATAATTTTTTTGCAACACTTACTTCTGTATCAGTTCCCTTTCCACCATAACAACTAAATAATGCAACTAAATCATTTACTTGAATATATTCAAGATCATTCATCTCACTTGAATATAGTATTTCTTCTTTTCCATAGAAAGTAAGTGCTCCTTCAATACCATGTAAATATAAGTAGATTCTATCTATGTCCTCTCTACCCTTTAAATCATTCCATACCTCGACAAAATCGTCTACATATACAACATAATACATTTCAACATCTAAGTCTCCTGTTACAAAATATTCTGAATATTCAGCTTGTAAAGTTAACTTTTTACCTCCATTATAAACTATAACAACAGTTCTTCCATATCCATCAACATCTATATATGTGATTGGTGAATTAGATACGTAGGCAAATAGATTATATGAAAAAATATCTTTGTTTTCTCCAAATGCAAAATCAGCATTAAGAAATCTTCCCCATTCAGGGTTATAGTATCTTGAATTTAGATAATAGAGATTCGTTTCTTTGTCATAATAGTATCCTCTATACCTAAACGGATTAATTATACCAATATGTGTTTGATCTACTATGTTTTGATTATTTGAATCTTTTATACTCAAAATATTTCCATATGCGTCATATTCATAACTGACTAGTAAATCATTACTTGAATTAAGTATACCAATTATATCTTTTTGCAAATTCTTTATATAATAATATTTGTTATTATTATAAACAAATCCAATAATCTCTTCATCTGAATATAAATAATAAATAATAATATCTCCTGTTTTTTCAAAAATTATCTTGTTATTTTCCAAACAATATTCTGTTTTAACGTTATTAACAACTTTTTCTGTTCTTACACCATTTAAATTATACTTGTATAAAATAGAATAATTGTTGTTAGTATAGGAAGCTAATTGTCTTCCATTTTTCCATGTTAAAACTTTATTACCAATAGAAACCGGATTACCAATTGTATCATAAGTAATAGATTCGTTATTATATTTAGTTAATAAATCTTCCCAACTTGAATCATTATACTCAAACGAATCTGAACTTATTGTTACTCCTGTTGTTAAATTCTTTTTAGTCTTTGATAAAATATTACCACCATTATCATATACATACTCATATTTAATATTATTTTTATAATCTTCAGAAACAATTAATTCGTTATAATCATCATAGATAAAATGATATAATAATATATTATTTAAATATATTTTTGTAACATTATACATATTGTCATATTCATATGAATACTTATTTTGACCATTTGTCATCGATTTTATAATTGATGAAGTCCTATTGCCAATTGAAACATAATCATATTTAGTTTCATAACTATTATTTATTTTCTTACAAGTTAATCTTAAAAGATCATCATAAGTATATTTTATGTTTGTATCATCTAAATTTGTCTCTGTTAATTGTCCTTCAATACTAAATGTGTTGTTTATAGTTTTAGACAAATTGTTTTCCTTTACAATTTTTTGAATTATATTATTTTCATTATCATATTTATATTTTATTGAAAAAAGTCCTTTTCTATACTCAATCACCCTGTTTTCATTATCATATACATAATTAATATCATCTATATTATCTTTAATTTTATAAACATTACCATTATTATTATAAAAATATTCATAGACATTATCTTCTTTAGTTATTTTTTTTATTCTTTCAAAAGAATCATATTGGTAACTTATAGCATTATTGTTACCATATGTTGAAGATAATAAACTTCCATTATTTTGACCATATGTATTAGTTATTATATTTCTGTTATTAATCATAATGTTACTAATATTCAAAAAGTCATCATAGAATAACTTATAATTTTTATTTCCGCTTATTATATTTGATAATAAATTTTGATTATTATATGAATAATTTACTTGCTTGTTTCCGCACGATATTTGGGATATCATTTCTTTATTATTATATGTATAATTTATTTCTATATTATTTGGTTTTTTTATTTTTGTTATAAGCCCGTTAATTGAATTTGTTGTAAATACAGTTTCTTTTAGGAGCGTATCTTTTATACTTGTTAAAAATCTACCATCACTTGAATATGTTGCCTCATTTGAAAAAAACTTTTTTGTTTGATCTTCAAAATAATACTCATACAAATAATTATCTTCAATATCAGAGTAATTACTTACAAACTCAAAATGGTTATTTATCCATTTTAAATACTTTTTATTTTGATTGTTGTCTTCCGTATATATATGATAACTAGAATTATTGTTTTTTTCTAATTTAAATGTATTATTTTCATTATTACTTATTACTAACATGCCATTTAACTCTGATAAATATCTATTTTGTATTGCAGCATCTCTAATTCTAAAATCATTATTTATCTTTTCAATTTTGAATACTGAATTACTACAATAATCATGCATTAAAGTAATAGTATTGGCTTGAAGTTTAATATAGTCACTTGCTCCTTTTTGTCTAATCTTATAATAACCTGTATCAATCTCATTACTATATTCTTTTGAAATTCTAGTTTCTACCTTATTTCCATGATTATCATATTTTATTTTATTTGATATACCCGATGTCGAAATAGCTCTGATAATTCTATTACGATAATTATTATCATATTCTAATTTAAAATTTTTCCCTCTTGTATCTGATATATTTACAAGCTCATTGACATTATCATAGCTAAAAATATTATTATTTGACAAACTACTAACTTCTACAATATTTTGATTTTCATCATATGTGTATTTATTTGTCTTTATGCCTTTATATAATGAAAAATTTGTAATAAATAATTCACCAGACTGTCTTCCTTGATTAAGAATGATTATTATTTTTTTAAATGATTCACTTGGACTAAAAGGAAGAGAAAAATATTGCCATACCCCTTTATTTGAGTTTAACTCATAAGTTTGAATACAATATTCTGCTTCTCCATATAATGGTTGAAAATACACTCCAACTGAATTTCCTATGGCACTACCAGGTCCTGATATATTGCTTGTCTCAACACCATTATTTTTGTACCAAAATGATAGATAATATAATTGATCATTTGTTCCTGAAACATCTATATTTTTTGTAATTTTGCTTCCATAATATGGATCCATAGATACTTTTAAAGCTTTATTTGAAAAATTGTCAATATCAACTACCGAAAAAACACTATTTACACTTGGTAAAGTATAATCTCCATAACTAAAAACTGTTGTACTCCAACCATCTGTTCCATTGGAAAAATCTGAATTATCTATTAAATTGCAATTATTTAACATTTCTCCTTCTGTAATATTAATGTCACCTATGTATGTTTCACATATATTTTGATGATATAAGTGCATTATCAAATTATTTATATTTGTTTTATTGAAAGTAAAAAATAATTTTTGATAGTCACTATTTGCATTTATATCTTTTTCAAATAATGGATTTTCCTCATTACCATCATAATAAAATGATATTTTAGAATTTGAACTTGATTTAATATCTAAACTTAGTGTATAAGTTTTATTACTAGTCAGTTCAAAAGATGACACTGCATGTTGATTAATAGTTGTACTTATAAATTTAACTAGTCCAGCACCAGTATAATTACTATCTATTTCGTCATCATATTCCATATAGTTTGAAACATCCGTAACACTATACATATTAAATTGATTTGTAATTTTAAAGAAATTTTTTGAAAATTTCACTGGAATAATCTTATGCAAAATCTTATTTATATTATCATTTTCTTCTCCATATGTTTTTGATATAGAATACATTTCATTTAAATTACCATTGTTAGGCAAAATATTTGATGATATTAGATTTCCATAATAATTATATATATTTGTAATTATTATCCCATTACTATTTGTTATAATTGTACTTAAATTTCTATATTCAAAGTACAAGCTTTCTCCTTCTGCATTATTTAACCCATAATGTACTATGCTCTGTATTTTATATGGCTTTTTTAAGTAGTAATTATATTCAATTGACAATCCAGTTACATCAATTATTTTTGTAATAAGGTTATTTGAATTATATGAAAATGAAGTTATACCATCCTTAGTCACTATATTTTGTAAAATATTATTTTGAAAATTTAATGTAGTAGTTTCACTTGGTGATGTAAAAATAATACTATTAGATTCGTAGCTAATATTTATTTCATTATTATTGTAGTCTATAACCTTTGTTACTATACCATTGGTATTTCTTATTATATTTATTTCATAATTTCTTAAATCTTTGATATTACTTAGATAATATGTATTACCATATTGAGTAAAAGTCATTTTATTACCATTTTTATCATTTAAGATATAATTGTTATTATTATCATCATATAATATTTCTAAAAATAATCCATCCTCATCATGATATTTATCTCCATTTAAAGAAAAATAATAAATTGCCCCTGTTCTATCTCTATATTCCAACTTATTTACATTAGATATGTTTATATTCCTTATTGTTTCATCTAATGTTAAACTATACCCAAGTCCATATTGTGTATTATAATTATTCACTACATCATTTGTATTGTAAGTTATTCCTAATACTGCAGGAAACAGTCCTATTGTAGACGCAACATCAAACGTTGCATTTAAATTACCATTAAATGTATTTATATTAGTCTTACCATTTGTGTAATTTTGTGTATTATAGTCCATGTAAGATAAAAGACCATTTCCTTTTCTATATTCAATTATCAAACATGGGCTTAAAGAATTTATCCCACAATTACTTGAAAATAAAATTGGAGGTACATTATCAATATATTCTTCTCTAGATTGTTTTATTAAAATGCCATTATTTGGTGTATTCTGATACCATTTTTTGACTAAATCAGTGATTAAACAAGGGGTTAAACTTTGTTGATAAATTGATTCTTGTGGATTGGAAGAATCATATATACTTCTCATTATATATGCTACTGCTTCAGCTTCATTATTATAATTATTTTGCATGTTACTCCAAGTCGCTGTTGTTTCATCCCATGCAGTAGTTATCTGATGAATAGTTAACGTTTTATAATCATTATTTCCTGTTTCGGTTTTGTAAAATCCAATTATTCTTAATTCTGCTCGTATTATTTCGTCACAAGTTCCAAGATCAGGTAAATTAAATTTTATAAGAGCTCTATTAACTCTATCTTGATTATTTACTTTTTGTACTCCTGCAATTAGATATTCTCGATTATACCTAACATCAGATGTATCTCCATCATATATATAAGTGTCTTCTGCATTAGTTCCCTTTTCTATTATTGTTGGATCTATGACAACTGGGTATTTTCTTTTTGAGCTATTTATCCATTTTTTATCAAAATTTATAGTCAATTTTTCCTTTTGCAATTCATATTTAGTATCATTACTTTCAACACCATTTGCATCTTTCATATATGGTGGTATAAATTCAAATATTTTAACATTTTTTTGAAAAGCAATTAGTTTGTTTTTTTCTATTACTAAATTAAGATTACTATCTAGTATATATTCAATCATATTATATTTTATTTCATTTTTTATAATTATATTTTCTTTTACTGTTCCAGAAGATATAATATATTCTAAATCAACATTATCTGATAAAAACTTAATCTTGCTACTTTCTTTTCCATTAAGTTCAATAACATAATCATTTGGCTTAAACGTATAAGGTATTACTTTTAAATATTTTCCCTCTTTCATATATTTTATTGAACCATCTTTTTTATCAAATGATATTTTAATTTCACGATTATTAACTTCAATTAAATCTTGATTTTCAACTAAAATGTTACTTATCTCTTCATATTTTCCATCTCTAAAAAAGTGTACATTATGGTTAAATATATGAACTTCACAATTTCCATTATCTTTTAAATAATACTTTTCATTAGGTTTCCTTTTATCAATTAACTCTATCATATTTAACCTCTATGCTGTTCTTTTCCAAATATATACTGTTAAATATGGTGGCATATTATTATGCGCTACTCCACCTCCAGCATTATTGATTGTAACAGAATGTGAGTGAGAACCAGCGGCATCTGTGATAGTAATTCCACTATGATCATAAGACGAACTGATATTTCTTGCACAATCACTTGATGGTTGTCCACTTACTTGAGCTCTTACTTCTTTTGTATGTCCTGTATGACTATGTCCACCATTTGTTGTAACACTATTTGTATGGCTATGATTTGGCATTTCATTTATTGTTAAAGCATGAGTACTTTCTCCACCTGAACTTCCAGCTTGATATGTATCACCCGCTGCCAATAAAAAACAATCTTTTATTCTTTCCCATGTACCACCAAATAATGTTGCTGGGCTTACACTTCCAACAGTTAAATAAATTGAACCAATTGGATAAATTGAATCAAAATCGATAGTTGGCCCACTTTGTGTTGTAATTGAGTTTACTGTTAAATTTCCACTACTATCTAAACTAAAATTGTTGTTTGCAGATGATATACATCCTACTGTTAAATTATCTACTTCTAAATTTGTATTATTTCCGTCTCTTGTAAATGCATCTATTATGTAATCATATTCATTCATAAATCATACCTCCTTTGAATCATTACATATTTTTTTATAAAATGTTATTAAATTTTAAGTCATTAAAAACCACCATCCAATCCATAGAATAGACTTCTACAATTTAAAAATAACAAATAATAATCATTCTCATATAACCTTAAATTGCTACTTTAGGACAAATTTGGTCCTTTTTGTAATCTCTAAATTAGATACACAATTCTCTTTTTTTGCTAGTTGATTTTTACATAAAAAAAACAAGTACCTTATTGATACTTGTTAATACTTAAACAATTATAATTAAATATGTTTTTCTTTAACTATTTTAATTCCAAAAAAACTAAAACTATATTTATTTATTCCATAATTATTTGATTCTGGATTAAAATCTCCTTCAATGTCAAAAGAATATCCTAAACATATATAGTGTCCAGAGCCTCCATCTTTTTTTAGATTTGAAGTAAAACACATTACTGGTTTTTGCTTATTATTTACTTTCATAAGATTAACAATTAACAAAAATAGCCATATAACTAATAGTAAACTAATTATAATTACAATTTTCTTTTTCATATTATCACCAAATTAAAATAATTTTTACTCTCTAATTATAACATATTTTTTATAAATAGTAATATGAATTAAAAAATGGCTCGCAATGAGCCATTTTTTCTACAATAAATCTTCCATTACAAATAATGTATTTGTAGATTTTTCTTTTACTTCTGTTAAAATTAGAGTTTTATATTCTGAATAATCAATATCATAAATTGTTTCAATTTTTTGAGACATCACTTTATAGTTATCATTCTTTTCAACTTTTTCCTTTATTTCATTTGCAATCCTACTTTGCTCTTCTTTTGAAATTGTGTTTTCTTTTACATTTTTCCAATCAAATGATTCTATTGTATTATCAATTATTTCAACAATTGTATTATTCTCAATTACTATTGTATAAGCACTATTTGTTTTTGCACCATTTACTAGTAATTTAAGATCATAATATTTTCTATTTCCTTCTCCATTTATTTCTAGGCTATAATCATCAATTTTAAAATCTTTATTCATATTTTCTTTAATATAATCTTCTATAATAGTTTTATTAGAATTTATATTTGAAATGTCAGATAATAAAATATTTGTAGTATTACCTCGATCTGATTGAGATGGATTATTTGAAGATGTTGAAGAACTAGTATTCCAAGTAGGAACATAAGTTGTGTCTCCATATACAATAACATTTTTTACACCATTATCTGAGTATGAAAAACTATTTGCATAATCAACAGCAGATTGAACTGTTCTTCCAGATTGTTTTAATTTAGTAAAAAAGTTATTAAACCATTGAGAATGAGATGTAGAACCTATCGATACTGACCATCCTAAAGTTGTTCCCGCTCCTGCTGTATTTGCTCTTTTTGCTATGTTATCAGTTCCAAAAGCAGTTTGACAAGCGCCAAAAATTGCTAATTTAACTTTATTCATATTATAAGAATAAATTCCTGCATATTTATATCCTGAAGTGGGAGAATCATAATTATAGTACCAAAAAACACCAGTTTTATAATCCCCTGAATACTTTTTATAATCATACGTTACACTTTGATAATTTCCATGTCCACTAAAGAACAATATTCTACTCTCCATTCTTGGACTTCCTGTATATGGATTATTGCCTCTTAAGTATTGATATGTTGGAATACTCTGATAATATGAATTAAAACCCATATTTGCAAAAGCAGCTTGAGCATCTATTGCATCTTGAGTAGTATCTATATCTGATTCCAATGGCCAAGTTCCGCTATAATCTGTACCAACAGACATAGCAACTGCTTTTGTTGAATCATAAGAAGCATATACTAACGGCATTCCAATCATAGTTAGTACTAATATTAATAATAGTATTGTTTTTGTTTTTTTCATATTTCCTCCTATCATTTATAACAAACATTTATTATAACTCGTACGCATTTTATAAAAAATGTTGTTAACATATTTTTCCTTTTTCATATAATTAATTTATAACATAGAAATAGTAAAAAAAAATCTCTTATTTGGAGAATTTACTCTCCAAATAAGAGATTATAGCAAAAATACAATGATTAGCTAATATTAATATAACATAACTATTTGTAATAATATATCATTATCTAATTCTGTAATATCTAATCCACTTTCACTTATTTCATATAAAAACATATTGACCATCACCTCCTAATTATATTATTACCCATTAAGAAGTGATCTTCCCAAAATAGTTACTTATTTTAAAAAAATTTTTTATTAATATATGATAAAGTTCTTCTTGAATTATTAATTAACAAAGAATATAACTTACTATACTTTCTTAATTCTTTAATAAGTTCATATTCTTCATATGAAGATTTTCCAATAAATCTATTTTTGTTTACTATGCTTATTTCTCTTCCTATTAAATAATTTATATCTAAATCAAATATTTCAGATATTCTAATTAAAGTATATAGAGAAGCCATTCTTGTTCCTTTTTCATAGCTACATATTATACTTTTTGATAAAAATAACATATCTGCCAAATCTTGTTGTGTTAGGTTATTACTCATTCTTATTTTTTTTAATCTTATACCAAAATCTCCCATTTTCTACTCCATTAAGATAATTAAACTTTATCAAAATATTAAAATGTATATATTTTTTGTTATTAATGCATAATATTAAAGGAGCTTAGGATACGCGTGTCGCCCTAAGCCGTTTTTATTTGAATCCAATTAGATGGAAACCCCATAGCATTAAATACATCTATATAATTTATATGGGTTATTTTCTGACTTAAACTTCTCATTCTACCATCTATTTTGTTGCACATATTATTAAAATCTTCTGAAGGAAGTAATATTTTTAAAACAATAATTAGAGAAAACAAATCATTTTTACCATTCGAATATCTCCCATTTACATTTGGAATATTCAATCTATTATGAATATCGCAATCTGGTATATCTTGATTACACTTTGAATTATAAATACGCTCATCATGTGCACATTGGTTTCTATAGTAAGCTAATGTTTTTATATATTGATTTAAATCTTCTTCCATTATATTCCAATGCATTGCAACTTTTACTCTAACAGATTGATTCATCAAAGAATAAAATTGACTAAGCCTTCCTAATGAAATTGCATTAACCAATACCCATAATGGAACAAAACCATAATTCAACATATAGTGATTAATATATGGTTTCTTTGATATGGCACCAGAAATATCATTTTGCAAATTTGTTAATAATTTTTGAATTTGTTCAATTCTTTCTTGATATTTTTTTTGATTACAATTACTACCTCTTAAAGTTTCAAAATTTGATAATTTTAGATAATTATCATTTCCATATAATTCCGAAAAATTGTATGCTATTAATGAACGAAGAATGTTTTCTACTTTTAATATTTGTTTAAATAATATATTTCTAAGCTCTCTATCAAAATCATATAAACAGTATATTTCTTCAAAAGTTGTACCAGTTATAAAATTATCTGTTGTTCCTGGAGTAATGAACAATTCTTTATAACCATTAATTATATTATAATAGTTTTCCTCTTTAAGTTTTTCCAAAGCAAAATTTTCATCATTTATAATCAAACCTCTAGTTTTAAGCAAATCAATTTGTTCAGCATAAGTTTTAAAATCTTTCAAAAAAATCACTTCCTTATATGAAAAAGGCTCTGGCCCACGCGGGTAACCAAAGCTCAATCACGAGAATAATATAATATTTTTTTTTTAATATGTCAATACATTTGAATCAAAAAAATTACTATGTTGTAAAGAACTATTACTATAATAGTTAAAAAAAAATATAGTTTTGTTAATGGATTATTTAAAAAAAATAACGAAATTATTAAAAAAATGAAAAGTATGTTATAATAAGTTTGATAATAAGAGTATAGTTTTTCAAAAAAATGGAATACTATACTCTTTTCTATTTTTAAACACGTAATAATTCAAAGGAGGTATCAAATGTTTAATTTAAAATATGAAGATTGGATAAATGCTTGTAATATTATTGAAAAATATTCAAAAGTCTTTGGTAAGTATTACCTACAACTTTATCCTTTCTATAAATGGAATGACTTAAGCACAATAAAAGAAGAAAAATATTTCAATTCTTGCATAAAAAATGGATTCTTTTTAAATAACTATTCAAACTTTGATATAATTGATAACTATAGTAAAAAAGGAGATGGCGGGTTTAGAAGAAGATATCTAATCACTCCTATCTTCTACATTTATTATATTGCAATCGGATTAAATATTGAAAAGAACTATAAGCAAGAAAGAAACAAAAATATATTTGTTAAATATGGTGGAGACTTTGAAAATGACATTTTGCATTATGATACAAGCTATCAAAGTTTCATTAACCATGTAGATAAATCTTCTAAAAAATATAAATACTATTGCAAATTAGACATTTCTGACTATTTTAATAAACTCGATATAAATAAACTAATATCATTGTTGTCAAACAAAATGAGTCTATCCCCAATGGACCAATTGTTTTTAAAAGAATTTTTAATGAGCATTGGAAAAGGAAATTTCCCACAAACAGAATGTGGAACTACTTCTGTATACTTAGCAACTATAGTTTATTTTGATTTAATAGACAATAAATTATATAATTTTTTAACAAAAGATGAAGATATTACAGCTTTTGAAATATGTCGATATGTTGATGATTTATATATTTTTATGAACTTTGATGGAAGAAAAAATAAAAGAAAAATAGAAAATAGAATTGTTACAACTTATGAAAGTATTATTTTTGAATACAATCTATCAATTAATAAAAATAAGATTGCCTTTAAACCCACATCATATATATATGAAGATTTAAAAAGTTTCTCATTAATACCAGATTTGCTTAATACGAATGTATTTATACCATTAGAATATCAAGTTAAACTTTATCAATTTCTTAACGAGTTAAGTAAATTCTCAGAAAAGCAAAGTTTTAATTATGAGGACTATCGTGAACTTATTAATAAATACTTTGAAAATCCAAATTCGAAGTTTCACGCAAATCAAATATTATATGTCTTAATATATAGAAATATTGATTGGTTACACGCACCAAAAATCATTTCAAAAATAACAGACATCATTAATAATGATATTGATGTAATAAGTGTTGATCCAAGAAAAATGGTTTCTCTTATTACTAATACAAAAGATGAAAATCTCATAAAAAAGTTTCTATATAGATTATTTCAAAAATCTGAAAGTCATTTTTGGAATATCAACCATAATTTTATGGCATTACAATATTTATTAAATAGAAACTTCAAATCAACAAAACTGCTAAATGCTATAAAGATTAATTATCCGGAAATTACTTCTTTTATAGAAAAATACTATATTAATGATTGGAGAAACAATGCTATTACCAGTGAACTATTTCTATTATCTACTAAAATTGATATTTCGATGAATAAACTAATTCTTTTCAAATATCTCGAAATAACATCTATTAAACAAAAGAATTATTTAGCAGCTCAATCATATAACAAAAATTATTTTGATTGTTTCACAAATTGTATAGAATACAAATATTTAGGAAAAAAAACTCAAAAAATAAATTATACTACTAAACAATTAAAAAACATTTATGTTGATGGTTTATGTTTTTCTATACAAGACTTTGATAATATCCAAAATTTATGTAATAAAAGAAATGAAAATCCATTATGTCACGCAAATGGTAAACTATTAGCAAGTCATAACATGGTTAAAGATATTTCTGATACTATTAAAAAAACTAATGATTTAATAATTGATATTATTAACAAACTACAATAAATAATAGTCAAAACATTTATTAATTAATTTGCATATTTAATATCATCACCTACCATTAATACATTTCATTATATTTCTTCATATTTCATATATATACCATCATCTACGATATATATTGTAGATAAATAAAAAATATTGTTAACAATTTAGTTCTCAACATTTTTTATTTTGCAAATGAAAACAGAACAATCTCATAAGAGAATAGCCTTACATAGTCGTCTTAAAAAATACAAACTGGGTTGTTTTATTAAAATCATATTGTTTCCACATGTCTACTTCATATGTATCTGGATCTAACATATATATTATATTATTTTCTACTTTATCTAATGCAACCCAATGTTGAGAAATTTTTGTTGCTCCTAATACTTCAATGGCAAGGTAATACCCGTTTTCATAATATTTTTTTATCTCATTATATTTTTCTTGTTTCGTTTTTCCAGTTAAATATACTCTTCCTTGATAAACAAAGTTAGGAACAACTTTTGATACTGCATCATACTTAAGGTTTGCTCCATCAAAACCATATACATTATTTAAAGCTATTACAAAGGTTCCTGGATTAAATGGCTGAATATTCTTTGTTGGTACTCCACTCTTCTTAATTAATATTGCTATTGATGTTACTAAACACCCAGCATTACTAATATATTTTGATGATGTACCAATTCTAATGTTAGACCACTCTTTACCTCTCTTCTTCCATTCTGTTAATTCTCCACTAGAACCATATGTACCATAGATAACAGAACTCCATAAATTATTATGTTCATCTTTCATCAATTCTTCATATTGATTTCTTTGAACTTCATTAAAATTATATTTTTCTATCAAACTATTAGGATTATTTCGTCTTATATAAATGTGTAATATGTTTTTTGTAGTAGTTGTTTCAACGTCTACTTCATATTTATCTAAAGCAGATGTTGGCTTCTTTGATAATCCTCCATCAGTCAATTCAAAATCATCTCTTGAATCAATTGTCTTTTTTGTATATTTTTCTATTTTTAATTCTGTAGTAATTGTATGCATATCCCAAAATACTTCTCGAAGTATTTTTTCCTTTTCTTGATTCATTGTCATTACTTCTTCTTCATTACCATTGGAAACTCTTGCGGCATAAACCGATAAAACATCTTTCCATGGTGCTTTATCTGAATCAATAACAACTTCATCATGAACTATACTTTTTTCTAGGGATTTTATTTTGTATTCCATTTCATTATTTAATTCAACAATACAATCACTCATCTTGACTGAATTACTTGAATCAGATGAAAAGAAAATACCAAATATTGAATATATTAAAAGACCGATTAAGCAAATAATTATTATTGGAATCATTAAAACAAATCCTCCTGCTAGTAAAATACTAACTAACGATTTCAAACCTGCTATCATTCCTTTAATTGCACTCTTACTACTATTAAATATTTTTTTACTTCCTTTTATTGTTTTTTCTTTTATAGAAATTGCTAATCTTTTGCCCTGTTCGGTTATTTTTTTACTAAACTTTTTGTTTTCGGATTTAACAATTTTTTCTATTTTTTCTTTTGTTTTGACACCATCTATTTTTTCCTTAATTATCTTCTTTTCTTTTCTTTCTATAACACTATTTCTTGTTTTATTTATTCCTTTTTTGCTTAAATACTCTGCTTCATCCTTTGCTCTATTTGCTTCATACTTCAATTTATCACTTGCATAATCTACAGCATTAGTGTTTCCTGTAGTATTATCTTTAACTTTTTCATTTAAATACATAGCTGGATCTTTTATTCTTTCAGTCCATGCTTTTGTTTTATCAAGTGTTTTAATATTTTTTATTTTATTTTCTTTTGTTTTTATATCTTTCAAAATTTCACCTCCAATACAAAAAAAAACTACTAATATTTCTACTAATAGTTCTCATTACTTGTTTATTATCGTCGAATAATAAACCTCTCCATTGAGTTCACACAACTCAATCAATATTATATAACATTTCAATAATATTAGTAAAATTATTTTTCATTAGGTTTTGTAGTCATTAACTTGTATAGTTTTAAATTAGTTGGAAATTCATTTTTAAATGGTATTAATGAACTACCTATTTTTAATAAACCTTCTCCAACATCAACATTTTTAATATAGCCCTCTTGTGTATCTGATATAGATAATAATTTAGATAGTTCAAATACATCTGTTCCTGATTGATTTAATATAATTAAAAATTCTGAATTTGCTAACATTGTTCTAGCTGTATGACTTTGTAATAAATCATCAACATTTTGTGTAATACCTGTACAAAATGCTCCATACTTTCTTACTCTTTTCCATAATGTGAATAAGAAGTTTGCAGAATATTCTTGTTGAAATAATAAATATATTTCATCAATGAATATATAAGTATTTTTCCCTTTTTGTCTATTTATAGTTATTCTATTTAATATGGCATCAAGTACCACTAGCATACCAAATGTTTTTAAGCTTTTATCAAGTTCTAAAATATCATAACAAACTATTCTATTATTGATATCAACATTTGTGTTCTTAGCAAAAGTATTTAATGAACCATTTGTATATAATTCCATTGCTACTGCTATATCATTTGCTTCTTTTTCAGGTTGCTTTGATAATTCTTCTCTAAAGTCCTGTAGAGTTGGTGCAACTCCCATATAGTTTCCTTGTTGATATGCTCTATATACTTTTGCTGTACATCTATCTATAATAGATTTTTCTTTTGCTCCCAAACTATTTGCTCCTATCAAGCTTTCACATAAAGATAACATAAACTCTGATTTTAATATAACAGGATTTCCTTCATCACTATAATTAGCATTTAGATCCATAGGATTTATATGATTATCACTTGTTGCTGATATTCTTATTACTTGTCCACCTAGTTTTTCTACTAATTTAAAGTATTCCCTTTCTGGATCTATTATTATAATATCCGCATCTTTATCTCTTAAAGCAATTGATACAATCTCATTTTTTGCTGCAAAAGATTTTCCACTTCCTGACACACCTAATATAAACGAATTACCATTTAATAGTTTTCTTCTATCTGCTATTATCATATTTTTTGATATAACATTTTGTCCATAGTATATTCCATTTTCTTGTTGTATTTCTTGAACTCTAAAAGGCATAAATACTGCAATTGATTCTGTAGTTAATGATCTGTTTTGGTCTATTAGTAAATTACCAATAGGTAGTGTTATATTTAACCCCAGTAGTTGTTGATATTTCATTTTTGCTAACTGACACAAATGTTTTCTTGATATAGTTAATAAACTTTCTGTATCTTCATCTAGTTTCTCTTTTGAATCTGCTATTATTACCATCGTCAAAACAGATAAAAACATTCTTTGATCTCTTGCTGTCATATCATTTAAAAAGTCAATCGAATCATCTCTTTCTTGCCCCATATCATAAGGAATTATTGCACTAAAGTTATTGTTATTATTTTGTCTTCTTTGCCAATTAGTAATATTTGTTTCAACTCCTAGTCTTACTTTCTCACCTAAACGAATAGCAACATCTTTTGGGATTGGTAATAAATCTATGGATAATATTAAGTTTCTATTTAAGTCTGTTAATTCTGATACCATATCATCTCTTATAAAATTAGCATAATCTTTTAAAAAGAATATCCTTCCAAACTTATCTCCCATTTCAAAATAGTCATCATTAAAACTAAAAGTATCTGGACATATATAATCTTTAAAACTATGTCCTTTTTTTAATATATCTCTACTATCCCAAGTAAATATGTTTTCTTCTCCAATTCTATAAAAATCATGAATTAATCTCATTCTATCTTCAGTATTAAGTTCAATACATTTAGAACCTAATTGATTAAAATGAGTGTTTAATTCTGTACTTGTTCTTCTAAAGTATGTTCTTGCTTCTTCTATATTCTTTTTTGTAACTGTTACTGTTAAATATTTCTCTTGAATTATAGAATTATTTCCAATTGATTTATTCATTAACATTTTATTATACTCATCACGATATTCATCAAGACTATCTCCAACTTTAGGAATCATTACATTCTTTTCAAAATCTACTTTATTTAATTTTCTATTAAGAATAGTTATTTTTGTTGTAGCACCAGTATCAAATGAATTTAAAAGTTCTGAATACTTTAAAAATAGATTCTTCTTATCATCATCTGAAGCTACTGCATAGTTTATATCAGTAAATCTAAAGCATTTACTATACTTATTACTAGATAATAAGAAAATCCCATCTTCATAAATTGCTTTAATAGGAATACAGTCTTGAACACTTTTAGGAATTATAAACTTTTCTTTATCCTTTTTTAGTATTTTTTTTAGATTTAACATTTTTCTTACCATCTCCTTCCTTCATTATTTCGTAATAAAGATTTTTTGATTTAAATGTTAAATGTTTTGGTGTTAATATTTTTGATTTTACAAATGCTATAGCAAAGTCTTCAGCGTTCATTTTGTTATATTTAATAAAACCTAAAGCTGCAAATGGGAAAGCACATAATATACATATCCAAGATAGTGTTTCTATGCCAAAATAAGATTTTAATAAGAAGTACACTACTACCGCAACTACACAGGCAAGTAATGAAAAAATGAACTGTCTTAATGACAGTCCAAAATATACTTTTTCTGTATAGTCTCTTATTTCTTTATTTATCTTAACTTCCACTATCTTTCACTTCTTTCATAATTTTTTTGATTAAATGCGTCATTTTCCTTATCTTCAACATCATTAGATTCTCTAATATATTCTGCTTGTAAACTCGGATCACTTTTAGCATTTTTAAAAGCTTCAACTATATCATTACCTAAAAAATGAAAATTTTTCTTTTCAAAGTCTTTCTTTTCATCAACAAAATGTGATGTATAATCAAGAGCTATTTGTTCATCAAGTCTTAAGTCTTTTGGATTAAGTCCTAGATCTATACATAATAGGGCTTCTTGAAAGTATTTTTCGTCTTCTTTTTTTAAGGAACTTAATTGATTGTACATAATATTTAGAAATTGCCTTGATGTTATTTCACTCATATATTTTTCTGTAACCTGGTCTAATATTTTTTCATAATGGTTAGCAGGAACTACTGTTGGTTTTTCTGTTTCTGGATTAATATATTTATATGTCATATCACTTATACTTTTACTCATATCTTTTAATTTTAATTGTGTAAAATCTTCATATTGTTTTCTCAATTAAATCACTACCTTTCTCTCTCTTTTTTACTATTTAATAATATTGACATTATTTTATTCTCTGTTTCTTTAATACTATTTCTATCAAATCTAATTTTATATTTAAGTATTTGTTCATCTGTTAATGATTTGAAATCAGCATTTTCATAATCGTTTCCTACAATTAAAAAAGGACCGGCAATTATGTCGTATCCTATATCTCTATTTAAAGGCATATTATTTATTTTACCTTCATCATTACAAATAAGTATTACATCATTATCTTTTGGTAGATATACACATTCTATATATCCATCAACTAATTTTTGCAAATTATCAAGTGTATTTTCTATTTCTATTTCATTTGGTAGTTTATAAGGTTCTACCAGTAATCCTTTAATTTTCAATTATTTCACCTCCACAAAAAAGAGTTTACAAAAACTCTTCATTTTTATATGATGCTTTATAAATATCAACTAACGTCAAAACTAATTCCATCCTAAATAAAAGACGATTCCAGCAATAATTAATCCAGTTATGATAGGAATTATAATTGATGTAATAATATTCTCTTTTGCTTCAATTTTATTATTTCCAATATTTGATTTTTTTATTGTATTATTATTCCCAATCCTAATTTTCATTCTCATCACCTATAACCGAACCCTTTATTATATTATTGTCTCCTATTTTTTTCGAGTTATCATTATATATTATTTTAAATATTTGATTTATTGATTTTTTCTCTTTTTCTTTATCAGAAAAATCTATATATAAATTATCTAAATTCCCATAATTATCTTCTAGCAATTTAAAAATTTTTAATAGTTTATCCTTTATTATAGATAAAACATTATTAAATGAATACATACTTAATTCTCTATGAGCTCTAATTACTTCTCCAGAAGTGGCACTATATTGATCTACTACGCTTACATTTGTATCAATTGACAATGAGTGATTTTTTATTTCATTTTCAGCAATTGAATATTGTTTAACGATGGAAATAGGCTCAATTATTTGATAATTATTACATTTTTCAGATAGTTTTTTATCTGTCAACGGAATTACCATATCATAATAAATATTATATCCAATTTGTATGTCCCCCTTCAACACACAAGTTACACACCTATATTTTGGTATTTTATCTTTTACATCATATCCATTAAGTTCTTTATTAACCCAATCTTTGATTTCTTTATCGTTTATATCCTCTAGCATTAAGTCAAGGCTTTGAAGTGCTTGCAGAACATCAATATTATTTCTAATTAAATCTATTATTATTTTACTTCTTTCCTTTTTCATTAATAATCATTCCTCTCAATATTATTATATCATATTTTATAATCCCATCATCTCTCTTACAACTCTATCTGACAATTTTATTGTTCCAACTAAAACTAACATATTAAATACTAATTCTCCAATATAACTCCATACTTGATTTACTGCTGAAGCATCTACATTTACAACTGGTGGAGAACTTGCAAAGAGTGAAAAAATAATACAAGATAATACAATTATTACACCTTCTAAACATACTGCTGAATAACTTTTTAAAAAACTTTTTCCAACACTTTGAGTTGGTTCTCCAGCAAATGTTGAAAGTGGCACTGGTGCAAGTGCTGTATAAAGATATAATTTAAAAAATCTTCCATAAACGGTCATTATCATTATAAAAGATAATACTGTTACAACAAGTCCACCTATTAAGGTAACTGCCCATAATGGAATTGATTCAAAAAAACCACAATCTTCAATTGCATCTACTATTGATGTTGGTATAACAGAATTTGTAGATCCAGTAATACTTGATAAAGATATTACTTTTGTAACTATTCCTTGTGAAATACTAAAAATAGCTAACATTAAATTAAGTCCATAAGTAACTACTATTTTAGATATTGCAAATCTTATAAATAGTTTTACTGCATGTTCTGGTTTTTTTACTTCTGCAAAAGAGCCACAAGTTTTCATTACACCAATTACAAAGAATAATACTAAAAGGGCAAGTCCTATTGCTTGTACACCACCATGTATTGTTGTTATTACTTTCCAAATTGTTCCTCCCTTAAATGTCTCTGGTGTTTGTGTTACTAAATTCCAAATCTCTGCAAGTTTAGAGTTCCAAGTATCAAGTGCATTTTGAATATTTTGTACAATCCAGTTATCACTCATCCAAAATCACTTCCTTATTTAGTTATAAAATCCAGAATATCTTTTGCAAATGTTATAAATAGTCCTCCAGCAAAAGTTAAGAACCCGTTTGCTCTTTGACTTGCATCGTGACTCTTAATCGAAAGCCCTATTTGTACTACTGAAAATCCTAAAATAATCATTCCTATTGCTCTTATAAGCCCAAATATAAAATCTGATAAATTATTAACTACTTGTAATGGATCTTCCTCTGCTGCAAATACAATTATGTTTGATGAAATAATTCCCAAAATTAAAAGACATATTAATAATGCCTTTAAAATTTTATTTCTCTTTTTGTCATTAATATTATTTTTCATTATTCTTACCTTCTTTCTCTTTAAAATAATTATCAATATCTTCTGATGATACTAAATCATAATCATCTAAAATACTTTTTTTACTTGGTTTTTCTTCTTTAACTAATTTTTTAATATCAGAAAAATCTAAATTGATTGTTGCAATCGATTCATTTGTATTGCCATGAATATATACACTTTGATTTCCATCATGTGATAATGAAACATTTGGATGTTTTAAAATATCATATTTTAAATCCATTATAGGTCTTTCTCCTCTTATAAAAAGAAGCGCATAATCATTATCTATCATTCTAACTTCATCTGGTGTTAATAATTCTCTTCCTGTTATCTGATAATTAGTTGAATAGTTACCAGAATGGCCACTACTTTTTCCATATGTATTTAAATCTATTGTCTCTTTTCCTAATAGTTCCGAAACATATTTATGTGTTGATTGTTCATTGCCACCCAAATATAAAAATTCATCACAATTACCAATTATTGAATCATATTGCTTTTCAAAAAGTGCTTTTAATTGTGCTAAGTTTTGCAAAATAATTGATACAGATACTTCTCTAGATCTCATTACACTTAATATTTTGTCAAAGTCATCTGGTAAACTTACATTTGCAAACTCATCCATTAAAAAATGAACATGCATTGGCAATCTTCCACCATATTTGTTATCAGCTATATAAAAGAGTTGTTGAAATAATTGAATATATAAGATACTTACAAGAAAATTAAATGAGCTATCATTATCTGGAATAATTGCAAATAAAGCGGTTTTCTTTTCTCCAATAGTTGATAGTTCTAGCTCATCTGTTTGTGTAAGACTTATTAAACTTTCTAGATTAAATTTCTCAAGTCTTGATGCAAGAGTTATTTGAATAGACTTAATTGTTTTTGCAGGTCCTTTTCTATACAATCTATAATATTTCAGTGCAATATGATTGGGTGTTTCTGCTTCTAGCTGATTAAATAATAAATCAAGTGGACTTATATAACTATCATCATCTTCTTTAACATCTCCAGATCTTAACATCTCCATTACCATTGGAAAATTTTGTTCTTCTTCTGGTGCCTCATGCCAAAGATAAAACATCAATGATAATAAAAGCATTTCAGCAGCAGTATCCCAAAATGGATCTTGAGTGGTTGAACCTTTAGGTGTTGTAGCTTTAAATAGATTTGTTACTAACTTTTGAACATCATTATCAGTTTGAAGATAAACAAAAGGATTATAGCAATGACTTTTCTCCATGTTTATTAAATCCAATACTTTAATTGAATATCCGTTTTTTTCAAGCAAATATCCTTCATCTCTTAATATTTCCCCTTTTGGATCTAACACAATCAATGTAGTGTTTGCTTGCATCACATTTGGTTTTGCATAAAATCTTGTTTTTCCAGCTCCAGATCCTCCAATTATTAATGTATTTAGATTTCTTCTATGAATTCTACCATTATATCCGATACAAACATTTTTGGTTAATATTTTATTAGATGAAAATGGATGTTGTTTATATTTTTTATTTATCTTTTTGCTATTTCCCCATTTTGCACTTCCATGCTCTTCTTTTTTTCTATAGTTTTTTTTAGTTGATAAATAAATAATAATCGTAATTATATATACACCAATAAAAAGAAAAATAGTCTTTATTGATTCACTACACCATTTAATGTAAAAAGGATTTTCCATTATTTTTGAAAAATCCTTTATTACCTTTGAAAGTCCTCCGTTTATTGATGGTGCGACTAAAAGAGATATCCATACTACTGGAATACTACCTAAAATATATAATAATCTATCATGATCTTTCTTCAATATAATCATCTCTTTTAAAATATCTCTTTTTTTCTGGTGCATCTAATACTTTTAAAAGAAGTTCATCTAAAATCTCAGTTTCTTTTTCTTCTTTTAATAGTTTTTTTCTCATTTCATTAAGAGCATTTATTACGATCCCATATTCTTCTCTATCCATTTCAATTACTTTGTATAATTCTTTTTTCACCTAGATTTTACCTTTTTTCTTTCTTTTGGTTTTTCTACTTTGGCTTTGACCTTGGATTTTTCTCTTAAACTTACTTCAATTCTAGCCTTTTCAAGCTTTTTTCTTACTGAAGGTTTATTCTTATTCCTACTACCCTTTTCCAAAGTTTCTTGCGTTTTCAAGGAATGCTCTAACAGAGGGTTTTTTTCTGTTGTTGCCAAATGGGGGTTTATATCTTCTCCTTTTGAAAGTTCTTCTTTAATTCTCTTATCTACTTTTTCTTTTTTCTTTTTCTTCTCTCGTTCCTCTTTTGTTTTCTCTATTTCACTTCTTATAGCTACTTCATCATAGTTAGATAATTTAAACCTTTCAACAATTCTATTTATTTTTGCTGCATCTTCACTTCTAACCATGATATCGCATATTCCATCTTTGTCTTTCTTATCTATTAAAGCACTATAGAGAACTCCATATCTTTTAGCTTCTTCTTTAAATTTCTTTAGTTCTGTCTTCTTAATTGAAAAAACTTTTAATTCTTTTCCTGATTTAAGCATGCTATTGAGCCTGGTTTTCCCTTTGCTTTTGTTTTTATCTTTCATTACTGCTAAAAGAAGTGCTCCTACTCTTTCTGCACCTCTACCTGTTATTTTTGCAGCTACTTCAAATCCCTGTAAATACATTCGTACAATTTGTTCTGCTGATTCACTTGAGTTCACTTATCATCACTTCCTTTTCTGTTTCTTTAACTATATCTTCAACTCTTGAACACCTTTCTCGTATTCGATCACATATTTTTTTCTTTTCAACAAGTTCTTTTCTATTTATTTTCTTCTCAGTCAATTGTTGTTCAATAAAATGATAATATTTTTCAAAATCTTCTTTAGTTTCTATTTTATTATCTACTAATAAAATAGTTTCTTTACTGATTTCTTCCATTTTATAAATATCTTTTTGAAGTTCGTAAGATACTTTATGTTTTTTTATATACTTTGGATATTTATCTAAAAGTTTTAAATATCTTATGTAAGATTTTGCTAATCCTTTTAGATTCATTTGAAATAAAAAATCTATAGTATTATCTCTTTTAAAATAATTACTATAGACTTTATTTTTTTCAGGTAAATATATACCTACAATTTGTTTTTTTATATTTTCTATTGTGTAATCTTTACCAAACTGTCTTTCTATTCTAATATTTCGTTTATAATTCATATTTCTAACACTTAATTTATTTGCTCTAACATATATCTCATAATTCATATTTTCCATAATTGTTAAAAATTCGCTATATGATGATGCTAGAGCTATTGCTAAATCTACATCCAATTTTGTTTGTTTTGAATAACTAGAATTATTAAGTTTTATTTGGTAATTTGTAAAATTGATTCCACTTTTTGTTTTTTTCTCTTCTAACACACTTAAACCATATTCATCACATATCAAATCATTTAATTTTCTAAACTCAGCAGTACTTGTTCTACAACTATTATATTTCTTACCATCAACAAAAGATACTGAGTTTACTACAAAATGATTATGAATATGTTTTGTATTTAAATGAGTTGTTACTAATACTTCATATTTATCACCCCACATTTCTTCTGCTAATTTAATTCCTATTTCATGAGCTATTTTGGGATTTACTTCATCTTCCTTGAAAGATTGATAGCCATGATATGCTAAAATCCCATCATTTTTATTAAATCTTTTTTTTGTCATAAGCATTTCATCATAAGCACTAGATGAAAAACAATTAATTCCACTAACATATAATTCTTTCTCAGTTTTGTCAGAATTTCTTGCATAGTCTATAACATCTTTTAAATTATCATTCATTGTTTTTTCATTATTTTTTACATAATTTATTACTTTGTTTATACTATTTGTAATTTTCCATATTTTTGTTGTTGCCATAATATCAAAAAAAGTAGCATATGCTACTTTATTTACCTTTCATCATTTTCTTTTTCTTTATCTTCTTGATTATCGTTTATTTTTGTCGATAAATTTTGGGAAGACATTCCATCTGTGAATGCATTTATATTTTTAAGTTCATTAAAAATATTATCGCTACTTTTACAAGATTCAAAATATTTAGAATAGTTATTTAAAAAATATGTATGTGGTAAAGAATCATTTATATTTTTCCAATAATTACTTAACTGATTGGTTGCACTAATTAAACTGTTTGTCATTATTTTTATTGGCTCATTATACTTATGAAGTTCAATAGCTGTAGATTCAAGAACCTTACTAAAATTAGATATTTCTATATTTTGGCTTAATTCAAATATTGGAGAATTTGTAATAATTGAAAAAGAATCTGTTAGTTTATTTAAGTCTTTTATATATCTATCTATCATCATAGTTCCGTATTTCATATTTGATACATTATGAGATAAAGGTTTAAATTTATTTGTAGATGTTTTATGAAAAGTCATATTCATATCACCATAAATAGGAATTAATATTTTTTTACTATGATTGTATGTCTTGATGTATATTTTAATATTATATGTATTATTATCAATTTTTTCTACATCAATAATATCAAAATCACTGCATGAAAACATATTATAATTAATTAATGCCTTTTCAAATGTATTATCACTCGTCATTATTTCAATATTTTCAAATTGTAATTCTTTTATATAAGGTAAGATAACTTCTTCATTAAATAGAGTTGTTATATCTGTTTCGATTAAATGATTATCATTGATTAATACTGTTAAAATATTTTGTCGTTTTTGATCATTATTTTCAATATAAATAATATTCAATTTCGTATTCTTGTGATATTGCCTAAAATTTTGTTGTAAATTTTCATTAATGAAATCTTTATCACAAGTAAAATAATAGAAAATATCACAATCATCTATTTCTTTAGAATTAAGTATAGTTTCCCATATAAAAGTATCTTTAAATCCAGAATCTCCATTGTTTTTTAAAAATGGGGGTATTTTTTCAATTGACCTTTTTAATATGTCATCAAATATTTCTTGTGTCATTGGTAATGATAATATATTTACTTTATTTAAAAATTTAAGTTCCTCTTCAATTACTTTATCTATATTTTGTCTAGGTATCTCACCATCAATAAAATACTTAATATTCCCATAACATTGACAGAACTTATTATATTCTTCATTCATTTTTTCTTTTTTATGATTTAATACTTCATCTTTTACTAAACTAGTTAGATAAAAAATTAATTCATTACTTTTATCCTTTCGTTTAAATGCTTTTATGTAATCTAAAAAAAATTTAACATTTTTTTTAAATCCAGTATTTTCTGAATTCTTTCCTTGAAGAATATTTGTATCAACCGAAAATCCTATTTTCATATATAATCACCATCCACTTGACTTTATATTATATAGCATTTTTATTAAGCTATAAATATTTTTTTTTCAAATCCATAACTAAATTATCAATAGTATTTATAGAAAAATTGAATTCATTTTCTGTTAAATAGCCAATTTCAAGTGATCTTTGCAAAATAATACTAAATTTTGTATTAATCTTTCTTAATTCTTCAAGAATAGCAAAGAATTCTTTAGAAGGGCTCTCTTTTGGAGTATAATCTAAGATTAAGCTTCTAAGATAGTTTGATTCATTCATACCACAAAGATTTGACTTTTTTTTCAATTTTTTGTATTCTTCTTCATTAAGCCAAATATTTTTTCTTATATTTCTTTTTCTCATATCATTTTAAATAATGCGGGGATTGGGGTGTCCACATAGATGGATTTTTCTTTTGGAAGTACAAATCCATTGCTTGCTAGTACTATTATTCTATTATTATTAGTAGTTATTTTTATCATTTTTCCACTCTTCTACTTGCATACTAACTGTTTCAACACTATCAAAATCAACATAACCATCAGTCATTGCCTCATTAAAAACACTTAATGCTTCTTCCATTGCTTCTTCTTTTGAATAACAATCAATTATATATTCTTTATTTACCATTGCTTTTATATATACACTATATTCTTTCATATTTTTCCTCCTTTCAATAAAGTAAGCTACTAAATTAATAGTAGCTTATTTTATTCTTTTTCCATTTCTGGCTCTTCTTTGGCTTTACTAGATAAGAAAGTTACTCGTTCTGCTATAACATCCATACTATACATAGTTTTATCATCTTTTTCATAGGTACTACTTTGTAATCTACCTTTAACTCCAACTATATCTCCCTTTTTACAGTATTCTGAAGTTGAAGTGGCATAATTGTCCCATAATACGCAATTAACGAAATCTGTTTCATATTCACCATCCATATTTTTAAAACTTCTTGGAATGGCTATTGTAATTTTAGAATGTTTTTTTCCATTCTCTGATTCCTCTACTTCAGGATCTCTTACAAGTCTCCCAACTAATACAACTTGATTCAACATAATTATTACCTCCCATTCTTAAATCAAATTTTATAAATAAAAAAGCAACAATAAAGTTGCTAGTAACAGCCCATAGGCATCACCTCCACAAAAAAAGAACATTTATTTATGTTCTTTCTAATTTTCATATTCAATATAAAACTTGTATTTTTCTTTATCGTCATCCGAAAATTTTGGATACACTAAATCATAAAGTTTATAATATAAATCTTTAATAATTTCATCTAAAACATCATTACATGTCCATGAATTGTATTCATAAAGTAATATTGTATATCCATATAGAAATAAATCTATATCATTAACTTCTATTTTTATTCTATCTTTGTCCATTTCAATTTTATTATTATTTTTGTCTTTATGTATTATTTCATCATTAACTATATTTTTGGTTAATTTGGAATATAATAAATCTATTAAAGAATTAACTTCATCAGACGTGCTTACAAAATTAACCATTAAACTAGACATTCTCTCTATAAAATTAATTCTTGTTTTATTAGAGTAATCAATTTTACCATCATATTTTTTTAAAGACACACTTTCCACCTCGATATGAAATATAACATAAGTTTTTATTATTCAGAATTCTGCAAATTTCCGATTAGCACAATTTGTCTATCAGTATTATGAATACATGTTATTAAAGTAATTGTTGATTTAGTTCTATCTTTTCTTATTGGTGCTGTTCCAGTCTTTTTTATACTATAAATATCCACTATTTCATATTGATATGTTTTACCTTTATAAATAATCATTATAACATCACCAACTTTTAATAAATCTAGTTCTCTAAAATAGGATACTTTTGAATTACCTGCGTGTGCACATAGAATTACATTGCCTTTTTCCACATCAGGTGCATCAGAGCTATCTAATACTTCAATTCCATAATCGACACTATTATATTTACTACCCTTACCAGCAATTCCTTTTTCTAATTTTATTTTAGGAATTTTTAAAACCGCTACATACTCTAATTTTGATTTTGATTTTTTTTCTTCGCTAGAAGAAGTTTTATCAATTTTATCATTTTTATCAACTTGAGTATCATACTTTATTTCATTTTCATAAAACTCTTCTAATGCTTCTTTTTCTTGCTTTTCTTTTACAAGAGGTAGAGTTATTTTATATACAATTAAAATAGAACCTAGAGCGATACAAACAAATGATATCAACATAAGAATATTATTTCTTCTTTTTTGTTTTTTCATAAACTATTACTCCTATTCCTACAATTATTAATATCAATCCAAAATAAATTGTTCCATATGATTCATTTTTTAATGTATCTGGTACTTTAATTATTTCGTCCATCATAACCGCTTTTACTATTTCACCATCCTCTTTAATTTCAAAGTACATTCTTTCTTCATTTAGCAAGTATCCATCTGGTGCTTCTTTCTCTAAAATGTAGTATTTCCCATATTCTAATTCTTCTACTACAATCTTTCCCTCATCATTAGTTCTTCCACTAAAGACTAGTTCATCGTTATCGTTATATATTTCAATTAAAGTGTTTGGTAGTGGTTCTTCGGTAGAAAAATCTAATTTACTAAATTCTAATGTTCCTTTTATTATTTCGTCTTTAATTGATGATTTAACAACTTCTTTATTTTCTTTAATTTCAAAATACATTCTTTCTTCGTTTAACAAATATCCCTCTGGTGCTTCTTTCTCCAAAATGTAATACTTTCCAACTGGTATTTCATTTATAACTGTTCTTCCATCTTTATCTGTTCTTTTAGAAAAAATTAATTCGTCTTCATTTGTATAAATCTCAATTAATGTATTTGGTAGTGTCTTTGATTCACTAAAATCAGTTTTAGTAAATTCTAAAGTTCCTTTCTTTAACTTATTTTCAATTATTGTTTCATAAGTTATAACTGGAGTATATTGATCTTTGTATTTTAATTCAATATTATGTTTTGTATTATCTAATACATAATTATCCAGTGTTTCAATTTCTTTAACATAATAATTACCTAACTCTATATTATTAAATACTAATTTGCCTTCATTATTAGTTGTTCCACAGTCCAGTTCAGTATTATTCATATCATAAAGACAAAACTTAATTCCTTTTAATGGTTCGTTTGTATATTCAAATCCATCTTCTACTATACTTTCTTTTTCACCGACTTTATTAATTATTATTTTTCCTTTGACTCTTTTATTTTCAAAGTTAGTATCAAAAATAACTCCATACTCTGAATCTGTTCTTAAGGTAGAATTCTCATCTATAGAGAATTCATGTGATTCCTTATTCCATAGATATCCTTCTATCTTTTGATCCATTTCTTCTAATTTATAATTACCTGGTTTTAATGCCTTAGGAGTAGTAAATTCTCCATTTGCATCAGTTTCATATTCACATATTGTTTGTTGGGTAGGATATGTAATTGTTTGACAAACATATTCATTAGTATTAACATTCAGTATTTTAAATTTAATCCCACTTCTTTTGATAACTTCACCTGTTTCAGAATCAATTTTTACAACTCTTAACTTTGCTGTTATTTCTGCATCTGCTATTACTTTGTTAATTGTTTCTGTTTTTGTTACTTCAATAGTATAATCTTTAACTTTTTCATGTCCTTGTTTTGAAGTTAATTGTTTAACTGTATATACTCCAAAAGGAAGTTCTACAGTTAGTTTTCCTTCAGTATCAGTAATAACTTCTTGTACTGTTTCACCATTTTTATTTATAAAAGCAAACTTTGCTCCATCTTCAACTAGCATATCTCCAGTTTCATTTTGAGCAATTACTTTTGTTAAGTTATATGTCATTTTAATTACTTTTTCATAAACATTTATTTCAGGATTTAAGTTATCTTCACTAATAGTAAAATTATATTTTCTTGTATCAAGTTCATATCCATTTGATGCACTATCTTCTTTTAGATAAAAGTTACCTAAACTAGGAAGATAATCGGAAGTTGCTTGTCCATTAGAATCAGTAGTTATCGTTGATACTTTATCTCCAGATTCGGTATAGATTCCATATACTGCTCCTTCTAAAGTTGCATCTCCTTGTGGTGTATTATCTTCAGTTTCAAAATCTAATTTATTAATTTTAACTTTTCCACCTAATACCTTAACATTTAGTTTAGCTGCAACTGGTTTTGGATCTCCTGGCATATAAACATTTTGACTATCAGTTGCATAAAAAATTAGTGGATCTGCTCCAAATCTATTTGATACTTTTTCAAGTGTTATTACCCCATTCCCAACACCTGTTGCACTTACTACTAGGTTATTTCCACTAATAGTTGCACTTACGTTACTTTGTGATTTTATCCTATATGAATTTAATACATTATTTGTATCAATTATTGTTTCTGTTTTTCCTATTGTTGTGTTAATTGTATTCGTATTAAAACTAGGTCTATTATAATGACTTGCTACTAGACTATTTAGTTCTGATATTTTATCAGCAAATATAGAATCATCTCTATTTTGAGCATTTGAACTCCAAGAGAAATATATGTCTAAATCAGGTCTTGTTGTTCTCCATATTAATACTTGTGTTACTGATACCCAATCAAGAGCTGTATGATTTCCATATCCATAACCATAATAAGCAAGTAGTTTAATTCTATCGTATTGTGCTTCAGTAAGGTTTGCTACTGCTAAATAATCTTCACTTGTTACGTTATATAATTCTCCTTCTACAATATCTACCATTGGTTCAAGACAATATACAATTTTACCTGTACTTCTTTGAACAATAGTCGATGATCTTTTCCACTTTGTATAACCATTTGATTGTTTTTTATTTATATAAACTTTTGTTTCGGTATTATCACCATAAACAAAATCCCCAATATATTCTTGTGCATTAACATTTGTATTTACAAATATTGCACTAATTATTGCTATCATTATTAATAACATTATTTTCGTTTTTTTCATATTTCCTCCATTTTCTTAAATAAAAAAAGTTAGGATTTTTTCCTAACAATTTGTGTTAATTTCTTTTTAACATTTCTCCTAAATATTTTCCCGAATGTGAATATACTTCGATGCAAGACACATTTTCTGTATATGATAGTTCTTCAGAATCAGTCATACATTGTGATTCACAATTTTGAACACTACCACAACTTGATACTGAATAATCTACTCTCATCCAAGAATACATAGGTTTATTTTCGTATTCTTCTTTTGATATTCCAAGTTTTTCCCACGGCTCTTTTACAACCGTTTTAACTTGTTCTTCTTTTACTGAATTACCACTTGAATCAACAGTTCCACTTTCTACTTCTTTTCTAGTTTCTTCTTTTGACTGTGTTGGTTCAGGTTTTGTGGTTTCATTCTTCTTTTCTGTACTACTTTTCTTTGTCGTACTTTCTTTTGTTTTTTGTTCTTTTACAGTTTCTTTTGTTTGAACTGCATGTTCATTATTATTTTCTTCTATAGATTTAGATGTTTTAACTTCTTCTTTATCGTCTATTATCTCTCTAGATTCTTCTTTAATTTCTTCTGTTTCTTTTCTTTCGTTATCTTCATAGGTCTTTTCAACTTCTTCGTTAAAAGTTGTTGTAATTTTTCTTTCCTTGACATCTTTTTCTGTGTTCCTTTCTTTTAAGTTAATTGTTATTGTTAATACTAGCAGAATAGATAATAAAAATATAAATATTTTTTTCATTTTACCTTCCCTTCTTTGACTGCATTATATTAACTGTTGATAAAAATTACAAATGTGCGATTATCTTTCAAGTTCTCTATTCTTTATATGTTTAGAATAAAACTCACAAGCTTTTAACACAAATTCTTCAATATTTTCTCTTTTTACATTTTTTGGAATAACTGTGTATAACTTTTTTTCATCTATTTTGAATTTTTCAACTTGATTTGGTTTTAATTGCAACATTTGCTTTTCTATTTCTTCTTTAGTAAGAGTTCCACATTTACTCATTTCTTTAAAAGTAATTGCTTGTGCATGTGATGGGGTTGACTCGTTCTTTTCTATTACATCTAAAAGCCATAACTGTTCATTCTCTTTTAAAAAAGATATTTCTACAGCTGGAGACATTGCCATTTTCGGTTTTAGATCTAACTCATTATTATCTACCATTGTTAATAATTCTGGTATTAAAAATGTTAATCTTATGTATCGTTGTACTTGTCTTCCACTATCACCCTGTTCATCCCCCAACAAGTCATCACTTCTTACAACTGCGACAACTTGTCGCACTGATGAGTCAAGTTGGTTCGCAGGTATTTTTCTTTGATGTTTTAAAGCATCATATTTCATCTTATAAGCAAACGCTTTTTCACTAGGTAAAAGTTTTTCTCTTTGAAGATTGCTATCTACCATAAAAATTGTCGCTTCATCATCTGACAAATCTTTAATAATACAAGGTAACTTATTTAGTCCTAACAACTGACTTGCTAGTTTTCTTCTATGTCCTGAAAGCATTTCAAATCTGTTGTTTTCCTTTCGTCTTACAATTACTGGCGATAAAACACCACTTACTTTTATGCTTTCTTCAAGTGCCTTTAACTCATCATTTTCTTCTACTTTAAATGGATGGTTTTTAAAGTTATCAATTAAATCTATATCAATTTCTTCAACTTTTTCTTTTTTATCCTCATCTCTTTGTTCTTGTGTTGTAAAAAAGTCATCTACATTGAATGGCATCTTTATCTCTTGTTTTTGATTCTCGTTCATATTCAAGTACCTCCTTTGCAAGTTCTAAAAAACTTTTTGCCACTTTTCCATTTTTATCATAAGATAAAATGCTTTTTCCTAATCTTGTTGATTCGGCAGCTTTGACAGATCTTGGTATTTTTGTTTCAAACATTTTAAATACTTTTCCATAAGTTGAATTTAATTCTTCATATATTTCTTTTGATAAATTTCTTCTATCATCAACAATAGTTAAAAGGATTCCTCCAACTTTTAAATCAGGATTTATTTGTTTTTTTACTTTTAATACTGTAGTCATCAAATGACTCATATCTTTTGCTGCAAGAAATTCTGATTGCACAGGAATTATTACTTTATCAGCACAAGCAAGAGCATTTATTGTTAGCATTCCTAAAGATGGCATACAATCAATTAAAATATAGTCATAATCTTTTTTTAAATCTTTTATGCTATTTCTCATTGTAAATTCTCTACTCATAGCATTTACTAAACTCATCTCCATTGAAGCAAGTTCAAGATTTGTCGGAATTATATCTATTCCTTCGTTATGATGCAATATTGCTTCTTTAGGATTTGGATCTACATCATTCATTGTTCTTCCCATAAGTGTATATAAAGTTGTTTCAATATTTTCTGAATTATGAATTCCAATGTATGTTGTTAAATCTCCTTGTGGATCTGCATCAACCAGCAATACTTTTTTCCCATTTTGAGCAAGTGCCACACCTAGATTAAAAGTTGTTGTTGTTTTTCCAACTCCACCTTTTTGATTAGCAATTGCTATTATTTCACATTTAGACATTACCTTTCACTCCTTTCATCACCTATATTCTTTTCATCTTCCCATAGTTCTCCAATAGTTGCTTCAAATTTTTTAAAATTATCATTTAATGATGTTTTGAAATATCCATATTTATTTTCTATTTCATTTCCATCTTCATCTAAAAAGTTTCTTAATATCACCTTTGGTACTATATAATGAATGGCTCCAAATAGTTCTTTATAACTATGTCCTTTGTCCAATTCTTTTTTAAATAGTTCATCAAATAAAAATAACAGGTTATCTTCTTTTTCATCAACATAACCTGTTTTAATTAATTCAATAGATAAAATATTGTGCTCAAATACTGTATTTTTTGTTTTATCTATTTTATCTTTTAATTTTTTATTATTTAATTGATGCTGATTTACGGACGTCCGTAAATCGGGTCTCGGTGAATTCTCACATAAATGCCTCTCTAATCGAGGTTTTCTAAAAACCATGTATTTATACTGATAGTGTCCTTTATCGTCTCTATACTGGCTTATTTCTATGAATCCTGCCTCTTTTAATTCGTTGATTGTTCTTCTTACCAAATGTTTTCCTTCTTTACAGATTGAAACTAATCCATTGAATGAATAATCCCATTCTGGAGGTAATGTAAAAAAAACATACATCAATCCTTTAGCAGTCAAAGATAAATTCTTGTTTCTTCCTATTATAGATGGTCCTATAAAAAAACCATCTTCTTTTTCTATTTCAAATTCTTTCATACATCCCTCCTTAAAAAAAAGATAGATCGTTATCTATCCATTAATTCTTTTAAATCTATAACAAAATATGCATCAAATCTAACTGTTTGATGGACATAGTTATGTCTTTTTTTTGGATTTGTATCAAAGGTTATCCTTTTAAATTCAGTAATAACAACGTATTTAGGTGCATTTATTCTTTGAGTGCTATAACTCCATCTACTACTCCTATCAAAAATATAGCACCTGCAACTATTCCAGCAACACCCAATAAAGATAATCCCCCTCCATCTAATTCTTTTAGTTCATCATTACTTACATTTATAATACTTCATTCCCCCTTTACTATTTTCCAAAAATAACTTATTATTGTCGTTTTATCAGTAATGATTCTTAATTTAATAACATTGTTATCTATTAGCAACTTTTCATTAATATTTTCAATTAATAAAAATACTTCTTTATAAAAACTATTATCTATCACTAAATCATTGATTTTAACAACTTTATAAGTAAATATGTCTCCTTCTATTTTTAATTTTTTATTATTAGTAATCTTTTCTAAGTCATTATAATTAACAATTATTTTTACTTCATTTTTTACAACTAATGAATCAGTTACATAATATTCTTCTAGTCTGTTATTAAAAAATACAATAAGTATAATTATACAAATAAAAATAGAGACTACTGCAATATAAGGCTTTAAACTAATATCCATATTTTTAATATATTTATTAAAAACTTTTAATTCCATTTTCAGTCATCCTATAAACATTATCAAATAAATCATTATTATCAAATCTATGTGATATTACTATTATTGTCCTATCCTTATATTTTTCAAAAATATTTTTTAATATTATTCTTTCTTTTTCTATATTAATTTCACTAAAAGTCTCATCCAAAATATAAATTCTACTATTTTTTAAAAATGTCCTTGCAAGTATTACTCTTTGTCTTTCTCCACCGCTTAGATTGTTAGCATTTTCTTCTAAAATCATATTATATCCGCTTTTATTTTTATTAGTAATATCTTCCAAAAGAAACATTTTACAAACATCAATAATTTTATTTTTATCACGAGATTTCTTAATATTCATATTTTCAAATAATGTGTTATTAAAAACATATTCATCCTGAGATACATATGTTATTTCTTCTCTTAAATTCCATAAATTTATATCATTAACATCGTATGAACCTATAAATATTTTGTTTCTTTCTACACTAATGAAACCTGATAGTATTTTCGCAAGTGTACTTTTTCCACATCCAGAATCTCCTGTTATTAATATTTTGCTTGATTTTTTAAAGATAACACTTAAATTATTTATTACATAATTATCTCCATACTTATATGATAGATTTTTTATTATTATATCTCCATTTATATTTTTTAAGGGATTAAGGTCAAAATGAATTTTTTCTTCTTTAATGTTTAATAGTTCATTAATTCTTTCAACTATTACTTTAGTTTTTTTCACTAAAATATCGAAATTTAGAATATTTTTTAATGATGATGTATTATATAAAACGATACTATTAAATGTAATCAAGCTAGATAAATTTAATTTTCCATTAATAACTAAGCCTCCTCCTATTACAAAAGTAATTAATGATATTAAATTTATTGTGATATGATCAATCGTATTTTTATTATTTAGTTTCTTTGTAAAATTAAAACTTATAAGTAGATAATTATTATAAATAATTGAGAATTCTTCTTTAACTTTTTCTAAAATATTAAGACTTTTTATTGTATTAGAAGCATTGATTAATTCAATTAAAATAGAATTTACTTTTGAATTTTCTTCTTTAATTTTTTTTATATCATCATACAAGATTCTATTATATAAAAATATAATAATTGAATATATTAAAATAATAAGTAAAAAATAAATAGAAAGTTCAAAATTAATACTAAATATAGATATTAAAGTAAATATTGTAATTATTAAATCAACAAAAATGGTCAATATAAACTCGCATACAATATCTTTAAGTTCATCTAAATCAGATATTCTTGATAATATTTCACCAGTAGTCCTATTTTTATAAAACAAATGAGGAAGTGATAAAATATGATTCATTGAGTCACTAATTAATATATAATTTAATTTATGACTTATAAAAATCATTAATTTTTGTCTTATATATTCACTAATTATTTTCAATGAATAAATAAATATAAAAATATAAGATATTAAATATAGATTTTTTATTGAAGTTAATCCAATAGCCTTATCAATAATAAATTGAAAATTAAATGATATAATAACATTCAAAATTGTAAATAAAAAAGATAAAATAATTATAAATATAAAAATATTTTTATTATCAATAATATAACTTTGAATTTTATTTTTAATCATATTATTATCTTTCATAATTGGTAAAACTTTATTTTGTATAAAAAATAAATAATAATTAGTAGAAATAGCTCTAAACTTATCAATATCTATCTTTAAAATACCTCTTGATGGATCAGCTACAATTATATAACCATTCCGTCTATCAATTTTATGAATAACTACGAAATGCTTATATTTATTATCAATAACAACATGTGCAATGCAAGGAAGATATTTATCTTCTATATCTAATACGTCTCCTTTTACCCCTTCAGTAGAAAATCCTATTTTCTTACCAGCTTCTAGTAAAGATAAAGCATTAACTCCATTAGAATCAGTATTAGTTAGAGTTCTTAAATATTCTTTTGAGACCAAGCCTCCGTGAGTTTTAATTATAGTTAAAAGTGCGCACACCCCACAGTCTTTTGGTCCATCTTGGATTACACATTCATACTTTTTCACAACTCACCTCCTCAATATGATTATTATTCATTGATTTCATTTTTTCTAAAAAATTGTTAAAAAAATAAAATTATTAAAAAAAAGAATACTCTTTATGATATAGTATTTAGCGAGGTGTTGTTATGAAATGTCCAAATTGTAACAAAATTATCAAAAAAAAAGATACAGTATGTCGTTTCTGTCAAAAAGAAATAAATAATAATGAACCGATAAACGAGCCAATAAAAACAAGAGTTATATATCAAGTAATTGAAGCCCCATCAACAAAATGGTTAGTACTAACACTAGGAATATTATCTTTTATTACTTTAATAGAAACATCTTTTGGAATATGGTACTTTTTTTTCAAAGAAAAAAATGGTACTCATGATGCACCATATATTAAAGTATTAAAAACTCCAATAAAAAAATTCGAAATAGATACACCTTTTGAATTTGATGATTTAGAAATAACTATAAAAAAAGAATATTATATTACTAAACTAGAAAATAAATATTCTATATATAATGGTAAAGATGTAATTGTAATCCCAGTAAGTATTAAAAATAATTATGAAAAAAATCATAGTTTAAATCTCTTTTACTATACAATTTATGGTCCTAATAATAATGAAATAGATGAAGTTGCTGGTTATTTTGATGAAGCGCTATACTATGAAGAAGACTTAAAACCTAACGAATATCATATAAAATACTTATATATTTTATATGATAAAGATGGAACATATACAATTAAATTTAATAAAAATAATCAACAAATAATCGTAAAATATGAAATTATAAAAGATTTAAATATTGACACTATAGAATAATATTAATAAAAATTACGAGACAAAAAAAGGAAAAATATATATGCAAATAAGAAATTTATTATTATCAGAAAGTTCAAAAAATTTTATACACAAGTTGGGAAAAAAGTTTAAAAAAAGCAAGTGAAATAGAAAAAATGCTAAAAAATAATAAATCTAAAGATAAAATAATAAAATTTTTATTTAATAAAAATATAGAAATAAATCAAAATATAATTCACTACAGAAATTTACTACAAGAAAGTAATAAAAGAAAAAAACTTAAAGAATTCATTATAAATAACAGAATTCTATTTTTTTGCAAAAAAAAGCACAAGGTAATCGTCCTTGCACCAAAAAATGATAAATCATATTCAAAATTTTACTTCCAAATAGAATCGTTTTTCTAAAGGTGTATTCGTAGCGCTATTTTGAATACCCTACGCGTTTATTCAGCGACAACAAGCTGTGAGTTCGTTCTCACTTTCAGATATTCCCAAAAAGCGTATGTTTCTCAATAATAGACAACTCAGTTCTATCAAGGAGGTGCGCACCCACCAACTTTTGATTAGAAGTTCAACGTTTAGTATACTCTTTCATACTTTTAAGTATTTATTTCTACTAACAATTCGAAACGTCAAGAATATCTTACTTTATAAAGAATACCATATAATACCCTAATAGAAAATTAATTAATATCACAAAAGATATTTATTAATCACTATATAGAATATCTTTTAAATATCCTAATAAGCTATATCAAAACCATTTTTTTAATGTTTTCGCTATGCTTATGTAATATCATTATAACATCATATATGTTAATGTCAATAATAATTAAAACTATTTTTTAAAGTTTACATTCAACTATACTAAAATAACTTTACATCCATTAGTTAATCCAGAAAGTCTAACTACATTTTCATTATTTATTGCCAAAGAATCTCCATTAATTAACATCGCATTATCATGTTTTTCATAATTATTATTAGACAATTCAACAATTATATTCTGAATCAAATCAAGAGCTTCCATCATTTTTAAATTGATTGGTAATAATACATCATAATTCTCATCTATTGACAAAACATAAATAGAAACCAAAATTTTATCCATAATATCACCTCTATACAATAGGATATTTAACTATTTGACCAACTGTATCATCTATTTTTACAACCATATCATTGCTAGCATTTATTTCATTTGATATATTTTGCATTTCAAATGCACTTTGACCATCATAATCTACACCAATCCAAATACCATTAGTATTATCAATTAGATCAGATATTTCTGTATAATATAACTTGCTAAAATTATTTTCTCTATCATATATCAAGAATTTAAAGTTATCATTAGTTGATACTAGAACTAAGTCATCTAAAGTTCTAATTGATTCATCTTCCTTCTTTAATTCTCTTAGATGATTATTTAATCCTGTATAGCCAATAATTAAAATTATAAAATTATTTTCATTAGGTTCATTATTTATTCTAGAACAGTTGTTATATAATAATTTAACAATATCTCCAAAACTCTTGTCATAGTATTTTGCATTTTGATCTACTCTTAAATTCATTTCACTTTCAGAATTTAATATTATTAATTTAGATTTTGGTATTCTTGTAAGTATATAACTATATTTTTCAAAAAACTTAACAGTATTTTTAGAAGAAGCGGAAGAAAATAAACTAATTTTTCTTGAAAAATCATTTCTTACTTCTTGAGCTGTTAGAATATTAACTCCTAATGGTACTTCTTTTATATTATTAATAGATGATAGATAATCAGATAACGAAACTTTCTTAGGTACATCAGGAACTCTTTTTGCTGGATTTGGCATAATTTTCTTTAATTGAACAATAATGCTTTCTAAATAATCTTTTTGTTGTATTTCTTCACAAATAAGAGAAGTTTGAAATTCTACAGGTTTACCATTAAATTCCATTAAACCTCTACCAGGATTATTAGATGGAACATGTCCATTTTTAATAAGATATGTATAATCAGATTCATCCTGCAAATGTAATAAAACATATTGTTTTATATTAGAATCTAAAGACAATCCCATTCCAGTAGAAGTTGCTGCTGTAATTACAAATTCAATACCTACTTTTGATGACATTCTTATTATTGGTAAAAATAATGTTTCATACAAATCCATAAACATTTCTTTAAATACTTCTAATCCATGAATAATAATAACTATATTAGGAAATTTTGGTTTATTACTTTTAACATCAAGAACAAAGTCTCCACCATGTTCAGAATAGTATTTCTGCCTTTTTTGTAGTTCTCCCTCAATCATATAAAAGAAATAAGAAATTTTGTTTGTATCATTAATATTTAGTACATCCCCAACTTGTGGAGCTTGTCTAAAGATATTAAATTTTTCTGCTCCAAAATCAAGTATATAAAAATTAATTTCATCTTTTGAGTGTCTAATTATTGTTGAATATAACATAGTTGATAAAAGTGTTGTTTTTCCTGCTCCAGCGTTACCAAGTATAATTGTATTACCTGCTCCAGTTAATTGCAAACTAACATAACCTTGACTTTGAGTTTCAGGATCATCAAATTCTCCAATTAATGGATTAATATTATATGCACTTGTCTTAAAATCAGGATATTTTTTTACAACATCAGCATAATATAATTGTTTAGGTATATTATCAAGCCATAACTGATGCGTTTTATAATTATTATCTTTTGCTATTTTAATAATATAATTTAAAATATTTCCTAATTCTTCTCCCAAAGATTTTTTTTCTTCTCCATTATTATCTTTACTATTTTTCTTTAAAGAAGTATTTCTATAAATATTACCACTATCATCAACAAATGAAATAGAATTATCTGTATTTAAAGCAACTACTTCAGAAGGAATATATTGAACACCTGAATAACCAGATTGAGCAAGGGCATAGTATTCATCATATCCAACCTGTAAATAAAATCTTCCAGCTTCTTTAATATAAGCAGCATCAGGTTTTCTTAACATTTCATTACTATCATCAGCAGTTTGAACCTTACAACAAACTTTAAATTTAGCATTTGACCATATTTGATCATCAACCACCCCACTTGGTTTTTGTGTAGCAAGAATTAAATGTACACCTAAAGAACGCCCAATACGAGCAGCTGATACAAGTTCATC
Organism: uncultured Erysipelotrichaceae bacterium; assembly: GCA_902767365.1. Classification (GTDB taxonomy): domain Bacteria; phylum Bacillota_I; class Bacilli_A; order RF39; family UBA660; genus RUG13868. The sequence goes on along the minus strand of CACXGX010000089.1, from coordinate 3,007 downwards.
CATGAAATCCGGTTGTTGGGCTTTTAACTCAGCAAACTCATCACATATTATAAATAAATGTGACATTGGTTCAGTAAGTGATCCATCTCTTACCAACATCTGATATTTATATATATCAATAGAACCAGTATTAAGTTTCTCTTTTGCATCATTAAAAACCCTTTGTCTTCTTTGCAATTCACTCTTTATAGATACTAGTGTTCTATTCATTTCAGCTTTATCTAAGTTTGTAATTGTACCAACTAAATGTGGAAGTTTTATATTATTCATTCTATTTTCAAATGCCCCAGCAAGTCCACCACCTTTATAGTCTATTAAAACAAATTGAACTTCATCAGGGCTATAATTAATTGCTAAGGAAAGTATGTATGTAACAATAAACTCAGATTTACCAGAACCAGTCATACCTGCAATTAAACCATGTGGTCCATGTTTTTTTTCATGTAAATCAAGAGATAAAATATTTCCACTTGTATCTATGCCAACAGGAGCTTGTAATGTTGAAGAAATAGAAGAATTTTTCCATCTTTCTAAAACATTAAGTTGATCAATCTTACCTACTCCATACATCTCCAAAAATCCAAATTTAGTTGGTAAAGCCATAGAAGATGATACATCGTTTGCATTTAACTTAATTGGAATATTTGACAATTTTTCAATGCATTTACCAAAATTTATTGAACTATTTATACAAGAAGGTTTAAACTTAATAACTTGTTTTTCATCCATTTCCGAATTAAAAAACGTAGACTCATTTTCGTTATAATCAATAAAATAATTACATCCAGTTGGAATATTTGTAACTTTATCTGCAAATAATAACAAACTAAACATGTTACTATTTTTACCATTTTTTGCAACATAATCTATTATTTTTAATCCCTTATAATTTTCTACACAATCAGAGATAATAACATAATAAGAATCAATCATCCCATTTTTATCATTAGCTTTCATTTTAGCTATTTCTTTCATCAATTCAGAAGAAACATCTTCAGCCTCATGTAAACTTGTTGCATAATATCTAAATGATCTATCATTATTCCAACAATGACTTAAATTTCTAATATTATTTAAAGATGAACCAGGCTTTGTAAGTACAACTAACTTTAAACTTAAATAATCATGTAAACTTGCAAGTTGTAATATCAAAGCATTCATAAAACTAACATATTTTTCTTGACTATTTATAACTGCCAAAGATGTATTTCTAAGATTAACTATAAAACCAGCATCATCTATATATCTATACTTTTCTATAAGTTTATCTATATCATCATACAAAGAATCTTCTTGAACAATAGCATCTACTTTTGAATAATCAATTTTAACTGAAGATTTTACTCTACCAGTACCACATTTCAATCTCAAAAAGTAACTATTTTCAATACTTCTAGAATATAAATTGGCATTTTTTGATAATATAGCTTCTTGACATTCTTCAAGAGAAATATTATTAAAATATAAAACACTTCTTTCTTTATCAACAGCAGTCTTTAATTCTTCTTCTTTTCTAGCTAAATATTTTTTGTAATTTTTAACTCTATTAATTTGTGCTCTTTTTAATCTTATCTTAGAAGCAATTCTTTCAACAAATGGCCAAAGAATTCCTGTAATTAAAAATACAACACACATGACTATATTGGTTACAAAAGCTTCTTCATTTTGTTCATTTTTATTAGCAAAAGCATAATAAAGTGAAACAAATGATGTTAATCCCATTAATAATGATGGAATAACTTCAGCAAAAATATTTCCATTTGTATTTTCAGGCTTTGCTTCAGGTGGCGTAATAGTTACCTCATATTCATCATATTTCTTTTTAAATATTGGAGATTTATAAAAATAATCATTTTTAGAATAAAAATCTTTAACAATTTCTTTTGATTTTTTATTTTCTACACATAATTTAACATTATTTGTATATAGATACTTAGAATTAAATCCTAATTTAGAAGATGGTCCTATAATAACTAATGTATTATTTAAGAAAACAATTCTTAAACCCATCAAAAAGATACAATCAAAATTATTTAACGCATTTCCATTAAAACTTTTTTTATTAACATAAAAAGGGACTTTCCCATCTAAAAGATTCGCTTTCCAAACTCCATTTTCATAAGTTAGCTGCATATGTTTTGGTGATAAATATATGTTATCATACACTATATCACAAGATGTATCTCTACCAACAAACAAATTACAATTACCATTAACCGAACTTAAAACATAATTATTTTCATAACTAGGTAAAACATATAAATAAACATATTCTCTTTCAAAATAATATAAAGCATAGAAAGAATACGGCATAACTTCTTTTTGCTCAAAAGGGATACCATTTTCCACTATTTTAACATCATAATTAGAGTTAAAGAACCATTTACCTCCACTAGCAGAAATATTTATCAAACTTCTATTTTTTCCATTAGAATCAGTATCTGTTAACATATAGTTTCCAGATACATCTTTAGGTAGTCTAAAAGTAGATATATTATCACTATGAATAATATATATTAACATAGCCCCACTCCCTATTCTATGATTATTATATCAACCAATATAACAAAAGTCTAATATTTTAAATAAATATATTTAAAAAAAATATAGGAATAATCCTATATTTTTAAACTACATAAATATATCATTTAAATTATTTAATGTTTCTTGGTCTGCAGCTACTTCTTCAATATTATTTTCACTTGATTCATCATCATCATAATCTTCAAGGCCTTCTACATAATCATCTTGGAAAGCATCTACTTCCTCATCAGATAATTCTCTATCTTCATCTTCTCCACCATTACAATATGAATTATATGACATAATCTTAGCTTTTAATTCTTCTGACATTGACTCATCAATTATAATATGTCCATTTTCATCAACTTTTAAACTATTATTCATAATAACTAAACTGCCTTAAATAATTTATTCTTCCAACTATCACGTTTATTTTGTAAAGCATCATAAATTTTAAATACTTCTTTATATGCCACTATATCTT
>CACXGX010000088.1 GCA_902767365.1 uncultured Erysipelotrichaceae bacterium | reverse complement strand
TACAAATGAAATTATAGTTTATATTACTATTTTTTTCAACTGAAAAAAGACAAAAAAATAAGAGGTTTTTCAACCTCTTATTGGTGCCAACGACGTAGACATTTACAACTCGCTGGCTCTCTTGACGAATGACTAAATAGTCATTCAAGTTAATATTACTTTAACATAGATTTTATAATTTTGCAATAGAATATTAAAAAACTCTTCTTCTGTTACTTATAGTCCGTTGACTTATTTTCGACAAAAAAATATACTTATTGACATAAGGGGGGCTTAATAATGATTAAAGAAAAAGTAGGATTAAAAATAAAACAAATAAGATTACAAAATAATTTAAGCCAAGAAAAATTAGCACTTTTATCCAATTTAGATAGAACATATATTGCAAGTGTTGAGAGTGGAAAAAGAAATATCTCTATAGTAAATTTAGAAAAAATAATAATTGCATTAGATACTACATTAGAGATTTTTTTTAAAGGATTATAGAGGTGATGATATGGAATATTTAATTAATGATTCTCACAATGTTGAGATAAATAATAATATAATTTTAACAAATAAAAATATTGTTAATGCAATAAATTTCTGCAATATAGCTATTAGAAAACTTTATGAACAAACAAAAGAATTTGATATAAATATTTTTGAAATATTAGGTATGAGAAATTTAAGCGGAATGGTTGGCGAATATTTTGCAAAAAGTGTGCAAAAATTTTCAGAAGGAAATTTACATTCGAATTTACATCAAGATGGTTATCCTGATTTATTATTAATAGATACCGAAGATAAAAAACAATATTTTAATACATTATTTTTTGAAAAGGACAAAAAGATATATCCAAAAGATAAGTCATTGTTTAGTCCTTATAAATATGGTGGTATAGAAATAAAAGCAACTTGTGGTAGTACTCCTTCTGCTTCTCATGTTGCAAAACCCGCAATTGGTGACCAAAGAATACATCTAGTTAACAAATTTGATTGGAAAGCACATCATAGAGAAACAAATAATTTACTTGCTGTTTTTTGGGATTTTATTGATGAAGTTCCAACTATAGTTGCATGTTTCTATCGAAATGATTTGATAGAAGATGATTGGGGAAAGATAGTTCAACCTAAAGAAGGTGCTGGCAGAACAACAAGTGTATCAATCATGAATAGTAATGGTGTTAAGAAAATGTGTAATGGATGGATTGCTTTTATTAATGACGACGAATACATTGATGTGTTTAATAATAGATGGATTAATAACATAAAATAGTATTACATTTAAAGTAATACTATTTTGTTATTTTTATTATATTTTTACAAATTAAATCTATTACTCTAGGTGGAACACTTTCACCTATTGTATCTCTTATTAAACTATCTGATGATTTTTTACCATTAATCTCAAAAGAATAATTGTAATCAGCTATAGTTTGTATTTTTAAACCTTCATATAAGGATAATACTCTAGATTGATCTGGATGAATTTTATTATCAGAACATGCATATTGAAAATTCTGCGTTAATGTACTAGCTGGTTCATCCCAATTCATTCTTTTATAAGCGCTGGTAAATCCCTTCATTATTCTTAATTTGCCATTTTTATCTTCAACGTATGGTCTAGGCAATAATTCTCCACATTTTTCACAATATAAAGGTGTGTCATTGCTTGCTTTATTAATTCCATCCTTATCTCTTTGAGCTCCATGAATTGGATTATTTTTATACATACATTTGGGATTAATACATTGATTATTAAAAGCAGTTTCACCTTCTGGTGTATTATCTATCCAAAATAATTTTTTTTGATCTAATAATGGAACTTTATGTAATGGGTTAAATGAATTATCTTGGTTTTTATTTTTTTCTGCTCTGAGTTTTGGTAAATTTCCTATTGATTCTCTTAAGGTTACCCAATGTTTAGTTATTAATGTATCTTCTTTGCCATGAGTTGGAGCAGGTATAAATGATTTATTAACTTCAAAGTATTTTTCATTTTCAATATTTTCTTTTTTTCCTAATACAGTTAATAATCTCTTTCTATGTTGTGGGACTCCATAATCGGCAACATCTATTACTTTAGGTTCACCTACATAATCATTACCTAGTTCTTTTTTTATAAAATCAATAATATTAATCAAATTATTTTCTTCATCATATATTAATGTGTTAATCATAGTTGGCACATTCTCTAAAATAACCCACTCTGGTTTTAATGCTTTAATAATTTCAATCGCTGGAATAATTAATCTATTTCTAGGATCTTGTTTTGGTCTTAATCCTTTTCTGTAATCATTTAACATTTTTCCCATTCCATTACTAGACATCCCTTGACAAGGAGGCGTAGCTATTATTAAAAATGGATTTTTTTTATATTTATTTTGATAATAACTAATAATATCTTCCTTTAAATCCCATATATCTCCAACAAAACATTTACATTCTGGAAAATTATTCTCAAATAACTTCGCTCTATCTTCTAGCAATTCACAAGCAACAACTGTTTTTATACCATTTTCTTTTAATCCTAAATCACCTATTCCAGATGAAGAAAAAAGACTTATTGCATCATAATTCATATAAAGTTCATCTCCTTTGTTGATTATAAGTAACATTATATATAATTATTTTTTTATAGTCAATACTTTATATCAACAATTCTAAAAAAATTTTATCATATAAAAATTTATAAAACAAGAGATGTATAATCACCTCTTGTTTTATAAATTAAATTGATTTTTTAATTATATATTTGGCTAGTTATTAATTATAAATCAATTCTTTATATATTATTTCTTCAGCTTGATTTTTAATAGCATTCATAGTTCCAACCCAATAAAGCATATCTGTATTTTTCATTTCTTCAGTTAAATCACTATTATCTTTTAGTTGTTTAATAATTTGTTCAAC
>CACXGX010000087.1 GCA_902767365.1 uncultured Erysipelotrichaceae bacterium | reverse complement strand
TATTGGGGAAAAAATAACTTAACAGATATTAATAAACGATGTGAAATGATTAAACTTATTAAAAGGGATTATTTAATTGTAGATGATGTTAATAATAAATATCAGTATACATATCAAATATTAGATGCTTTAAACAAAATTTATAAAAATGATTCTCTATATTTGGTTATAGCAGCTGATAATATTATTTCGTTTGATAAATGGAAAAATGTTGATGACATTTTATTAAATAATAATGTTATTGTATTAAATAGAGATAATATAAACATTAAGAGCTATGTAGATAATTATGAACAGAAAGATAAGTTTTTAATTATACAAGATTATCCATTTATAAAAATCAGTTCAACTGAATTAAGAAGAAAAATAAATAAAGATTTTTTAGATAAAAAAGTTTATAATTATATTATAGAAAATCATTTGTATGGAAATTAAGGTTGGTGATAAAATGCATGTAATAATTGCTGGGGCAGCAAGAGCAGGAAAAACTAGTCTTTCATTGATGCTGAATGATTATGGTTTTACACATTATAAAATGGATTCGGTGAAAAGAGGTATATGTGAAGCTTTTAATTTAAAATATGATTGTTGGCAAGCTGTCTCACCACTAATATGTACTGTTATTAACAGGATCATTTTAGATAATAAAACTGATACTAATTATGGAATTGAAAAATATTTGTTTGATACACCATTTTTATATCCTAAAGATATAGAAATGATTGATACAAGTGATACTAAAGTTATATTTCTTGGTTATGCACATGTAGATGCTGATACATATGTTAAACAAATAAGAGATAATGATAAAAATAATTTTTGGAGTAACAAAATAAGTGATGAAAATTTAAAAAAATGGACTCAAGATGATATTGAATATTCAAAATTTATTGAGAGTGAATGTAAAAAGTATAATATTCCTTATTTTGATACATCAAGTAATAGAGAAGAAGTCTTAAAAAAGGCTTTAGAATATATAATTAGTTAGTAAAGGGAAATATGGTGGTAAGTTATGAATGATTTAAAGTTAATTGTTATGGACAATATTAAAGAAGTTGGTCTAGAAATTGATGAGTTTTTAAAGAAAATGAATCGAAATGATAAAACATATATAATGGATGTTAATTGTATTAGATTCAATAATGGTGAAGGAAAAGTATCAATTGAAGAAACAACTAGAGATAAAGACGTTTTTATCTTAAGTGATGTTGGAAACTATAGTATTACTTATGATATGCATGGAATGAAAGTTCCAATGGGACCAGATGAACATTTTCAAGATATTAAAAGAGCAGTTAGTGCTTTATCTGGATATGCTAGAAGAATAACAGTTATAATGCCTTTACTTTATCAATCTAGGCAGGATAAAAGGAAAGGGAAAGAATCATTAGATTGTGCAACAGCTTTACAGGAATTGGAAAGATTAAATATACAACATATAATAACATTTGATTGTCATGAAAGAAAAGTTGCAAATGCAATACCTAACTTACCATTTGAAAATTTTTATCCAACTAATATTATTTTGGAAGAACTTATTGAATCAGAAGATATAATTGATAATTTATTAGTAATTAGTCCTGATATGGGGGCTATGGAACGTGCTAGATATTATGCTGATATGTTATCAAGTGATGTAGGAATGTTTTATAAAAGACGTGATTTAACAAAAATTGTTAATGGAAAAAATCCAATAGTTGAACATGCTTATATGGGTGCTGATGTTAAAGATAGAAATGTACTTGTTGTAGATGATATGATAGCAAGCGGAGCATCAATGATTGAAGTTGGAGAAAAATTAAGAGAACGTGGCGCTAAAAAAATATTCTTTATTACAACCTTCTCTTTATTTACTGAGGGAATAGATGTATTTAAAGATGCCTATAAAAAGAAATATTTTGATAAATTATATACAACAAATTTAACTTATATACCTAAAAATTATAGTAAATGTAAGTGGTTACATATAGTAAATTGTTCAAAAAGAATAGCAGAAATAATTGATTATATTCATGAAGGTAAATCTTTAAAAAAGATAGTTCATGGAAATGATAAAATAATAGAATTGTTAAATAAAAATAAGAAAGATTAATCTTTCTTATTTATATATATGGTGTTATTAACATTTGATTAATAACTTAAAGAAAACATGGTATGTTGGATATATAGATTAATCTATATATGAAGTATTAGAAGTGAATTAAGTATTGAATATAAAAGATAAAGATGTTATTAATAACAAGTTGGAACCATTGTTTTGTACTGATTCTTCTTGCACAATATTAACTTTTTGCAATATAAACTGCGATAAAAATGGAAAAATATTTAAAAGTGTAGCTTAGAAAAAATTATTTTAGAATTAGTGTAGTATGTTTGGAAAAGACTTTGCTTACTGGCTTAGTGGTGTAATAGCGTTCTATAATGGCAAAATCTGTAGGTTTTTTATTTGACAATTCTAATGATTTTATAAAAAAAGTAGTGTTAGTGTCTAGTACTTCTCATAATAATGATGAATGAATAAAGATGCTGAATCAGTTGCAATTGCAATATTTTTCCTTAGAAATGGTTATGATAAAAATGATAGTATAAAATAAATATAGTGAAAGGAGTGTTAAGATATATGAAAGAAGTAGTAGAAAAACTAATTAAATTAAATAAGACAATCGCTACAATGGAATCTTGTACTGGTGGTCATATAGTTGATGCTATTACAAATGTACCTGGTGCATCAAATGTATTAAAATTTTCTTGCGTTACTTATTCAAATGAATATAAAATAAAAATGAATGTTAGTAGTGAAATAATTGATAAATATTCAGTATATTCTATCGAAGTTGCAAAAGAAATGAGTTTAAAAATATCTATGTTTGCAAATTCTAATTATGGTATTGGTATAACTGGAAAATTGTTGAAAAAAGATGAAAGCAATTTATATGGAAAAGATGATGAAGTTTTTATATCTGTTTATGATAGAGATGTAGATAAATACTATTCTGGTAGAATTACTGCTGTTTATGATAAAAGAGAAGATAATAAAGACTTAGTATTATTAGAAACAATAAAGTTGTTAAAAAAATCAGTGAGGTAATAAATGTATAAAAGTGAAGAAGAGTTTTTAAATGATTATGATTCATCATTATATCCTAGTTTTGCTGTATCAACTGATATTCTAGTATTTGGAATATCTAGTGTCGATGATAAAAATTATAAAAAATTAGATGAAAAAAAGATGAGTGTTTTACTTGTTAAAAGAGATAATTATCCCTATAAAGGTAAATGGTGTTTGCCTGGAGGTTTTGTTCAAATAGATGAAGAACTTGATGATGCTCCTAAAAGAATATTAAAAGATGAAACAGGTGTTGAGCATATTTATTTAGAGCAATTATACACTTTTGGTGGGGTTAAAAGAGATCCTCGTATGAGAGTGGTATTATCTAGTTACATGGCATTAATAGATAAAGATAGATTGAATAATAAATTAAATAGTAATACTTTTTGGTTTGATATAGTAAAAATTGAAGAAAAAGATAATATCGTAGAAATTTGGTTATCTAATGGTGATGAATTAATTTCTTTTTCAATTTTAAAAGTATTAAGAGAGTTAACTACAGATAGATATTCATTTTATATAAAAGAAAATCCAAATTTAGCTTTTGATAATCCATTAGTTATATTAAGCGGACTAGAAAGATTAAGAAATAAAATAGAATATACTGATATTGTTTTTAATATGATGCCTGAATACTTCACTTTGGGTGAATTACAAAAAGTTTATGAGTTAATACTTGGTAAAAAATTATTGGATCCAGCATTTAGAAGAATTATTGCAAATAAAGTTGAACAAACTGATAAATTTAAAACTGGAGAAGGACATAGACCAAGTAGGCTATTTAAATATAAAAATAATTAAATAACATTTTGTAAGAATTAAATATAATTCTTGCTTTTTTATGTAGAAAAAACTTTACAAATTCATTGTTTTTTGTTATATTACTTACGAGTATTTTTAATACTCCTTGCCAGAAATGGCCAATTGTCCAAAAGGAGGTGTAAAGATGTATAAATATGAACTAATCTTTATAGTAAAACCTGATTTAGAAGAATCTCTAATTAAGGGAGTAAATGATTCTATTAAGTCTATGCTTGAAGATAAGAAAGCTACTATTGTTGAAGCAAAAGAGTGGGGTCAAAAAGAACTTGCTTATGAAATTAACAAATACAAAACAGGTTATTATTTCTATTATTTAGTTGAAGCAAAAGATGCAAATGCTGTTAAAGAATTTGATCGTGTTGCTCTAATTAATGAAAATATTATTCGTCACATAGTTGTTAAAGTTGAAGAATAAGAAAAGAGGTAATATATGAATAAAGTATGTTTAGTTGGACGCTTAACTAAAGATCCAACATGTGAATATGTTAATACAAGTAATGGAAGTGTAGCTCGTGCTAGATTTACAATAGCAGTAGATAGAAGCTTCAATTCTGGAAATCAAGATGGAAATAGAACTGCTGACTTTATAAGTGTTGTAGCTTGGAGAAAACAAGCTGAAAACGTTGCTAAATTTCAAAAGAAAGGAAATCAAGTAGCAGTAGATGGTAGACTTCAAGTAGATAGTTATACAGGTAAGGATGGAAATCAGGTTTGGTCAACATATGTTGTTGCTGACTCTATTCAATTTTTGGATAGAAAAGGTGATACTCCATCAAATGTAAATTTTGACGATTCTTCTGTAAGTCCAAGTGATTTCCCTAGTGATTCTGAGAATAGTGGTTCTAATGTTTGGGATGCTGGTTCTAACATAGAAATTGATCCTGATGAGTTACCATTCTATTAAGAAGGGAGATAATTTAAATGGCAGAATTTTTTAGAAAAAAGAAAAAAGTTTGTTATATGTGCACTGGGCATGATGTTGATTATAAAGATGTTGAAACATTAAAGAAATTTGTAAATGAAAGAGGTAAAATTTTACCTAGACGTGTAACTGGTAATTGTGCTAAACATCAAAGACATGTTGCTAGCCAAGTAAAAGTTGCAAGACAAATTGCTCTATTACCATATGCTAAATAATAAGATATCCGTTTGGGTATCTTTTTTTGTAAATAATTTGTATAATTTACATTATTTTATATTAATTTACATTTTAAAATTGACACTTTTGTGATATTATAAACTTGATATAGTGGGTGATAACAGGTGAAAAGTGTCAACAATAAGCCAAATACTATACGTGAAAAAAGGAAAAAGGGTGTATTACGTTTCTTGTTTTTTGGCGTAGCAAGCTTTGTTTTCATAGTGTACTTTTTTAGCGTTGTTGTTAATGTTTCGCTTGAAATTGCTGGAAAGTATGAAGAAAAGAAAATTTTAAATAAAGAACTTGAAGTCTTAAAAGAAGAAGAAGAAGAGCTTTCTACTGATGTTTTAAAACTTCAAGATCCTGAATATGTAGGCCGATATTTGAGGGAAAAATATTTATATTCTAGAGAAGATGAGTATATTATTAAGCTACCTAGTCAAAATTAGGAAGATATTATACAATCTTTCTTTTTTTTTCTTGATAATATTGTAATTATCTAATAAAATATATTGGAGTGGTGACATTATGGATATAGTTATAGATTTTTTAATTAATACTGTACATTTAAAAGATAATGATACGATTATTCTTGGAAACTCTGGTGGGCCTGATTCTATGTTTTTACTTAATGTTTTACTTGAATTAAGAAAAAAGTATAATTTAAAAATAGTTTGTGCTCATGTTAATCATAATGTAAGAGTAGAGAGTGATAGTGAACAAGTATTTTTAATGAATTATTGTTTAAATCATGATGTTTTATTTGAATCAATGAAAATTGAGAAGTATGGCGATGATAATTTTCATAATCAAGCCCGTAATATCAGATATAATTTTTTTGAAGATTTAGTAAAAAAATATGATGCAAATTATTTAATGACAGCACACCATGGAGATGACTTAATTGAAACAATTCTTATGAGAATTGTTAGAGGTTCAACTTTAAAAGGATATAGTGGTTTTGAAAAAATAGTTGATAATGGTTTTTATAAAACAGTAAGGCCTTTAATATTTCTAACAAAAGACTATATTAAAGATTATGATGATAAAAATAACATTCCATATGTTATTGATAAGTCTAATTTTAAAAGTAAATATACTAGAAATAGATATAGAATGAATATATTACCTTTTTTAAAAGAGGAAGATACAAATGTTAATAGAAAATTTTTAAAGTTTAGTGAAATATTGGAAGAATACGATAGATTCATTAATAAAGAACTTGAAAAATCCATAAAATTTGTATATAAAAATAATGAAATAGATTTATCTAAGTTTTTAGATTTAGATATATTAATTCAAAAAAAAATAATAGCATATATTCTTGAAGATATATATAAAGAAGATTTAATGGTTATAACAGATAAGCATATTAAATTAATTATGAATTTGATTAATTCTAAAAAGTCTAATTCTAAAATATGTTTACCTCATAATATAGATGTTATTAAAAATTACAATAAACTGATTTTTACTAAAGAAGTTAAAGAAGTTATTGATTATAATATTGAATTGATTAAGTATGCTTTATTACCTAATGGACATAAATTAGAAGTGGTGGATGATATTGAAAGCAACAATAATTATGTTTGTAGACTTGATAGTAGTGAAATTAAGACACCGTTGTATGTTAGAACAAGAAAACTTGGTGATAAAATGTATTTAAAAAAGGTAAATGGTGCAAGAAAAATAAAATCTATTTTTATAGATTGCAAAGTACCTTTAGATGAAAGAGATAAATGGCCAGTGGTGGTAGATTCTGAGGATAGGATATTATGGCTACCTGGTATAAAGAAATCTAAATATACTAAGTTGAAATCTGAAAAATGTGATATAATAATTAAATATGAGTAAGGAGGCAAAAAAATGAATAAAAGAAATGTTAAAAAAGGGTTAATGCCTTATGCAATTTTGTTAATAGTGATATTAGTAGTTGCATATGTTGTAACTTTTGGTGGAAGTAAAGTTAATGATTTGACTTATGATAAATTATTATCTGAAATAAGAGAGGGAAATGTTGTAGAACTTGTTATTACTCCACATTCTAGTGAAGGCGTTTATCATATTACTGGTAAATTAGAAGGATATGGAGAAAAAGAGACTTTTTCTACTCAAACACCTCTTACTGATTCTATAATTAATCAAATTGTTTCATTAGATGATGGATTAAATTATAAATTAGATACAGATTCTGATCCTGGATCAAGTCCAATTTTGTTTATATTGGTAAATGTATTACCTATAATTTTGATTTTAGGTCTTGCATATTGGTTTATTACTAAACAAATGAGTACAGCTGGTAAATCTATGGAGTTTGGTAAAAGTAAAGCTAAACTTAACAATGAGAAGAATAAGACTACATTTAAAGATGTTGCTGGATTAAAAGAAGAAAAAGAAGAAGTAAAAGAATTAATTGATTTTTTGAAAAATCCAAAAAGATTCCAAAAACTTGGAGCTAGAATACCTAAAGGGGTTTTATTGGTAGGACCTCCTGGAACAGGTAAAACTTTACTTGCAAAAGCAGTTGCAGGAGAAGCAAATGTTCCTTTCTATTACATTAGTGGTTCTGATTTTGTTGAATTGTTTGTCGGTGTTGGGGCAAGTCGTGTAAGAGATATGTTTAAAGAAGCTAAACACAATGCTCCATGCTTAATATTTATTGATGAAATTGATGCTGTAGGGCGTCAAAGAGGTACTGGATTAGGTGGAGGACATGATGAAAGAGAACAAACACTTAACCAATTACTTACTGAAATGGATGGTTTCGGTGCTAATGAAGGTATAATTATTATTGCAGCTACAAACCGTGCAGATGTACTTGACCCTGCTCTTTTAAGACCAGGAAGATTTGATAGACAAGTAATTGTTAACTTACCAGATGTTAAAGGTAGAGAAGAAATACTTGAAGTACATTCTAAAAATAAAGTACTTGCACCAAGTGTATCACTTAAAAATTTAGCAAAAAGAACACCTGGTTTTTCCGGAGCTGACTTAGAAAATTTAATGAATGAAGCTGCCCTTCTTGCAGTACGTGGAAATAAAGAACAAATCACAATGAAAGAAATTGATGAAGCAACTGACCGTGTATTAATGGGTCCTGCTAAGAAAAGTAAAAAATATACTGAAGAAGAAAGAAGAATGGTTGCTTTTCACGAGGCTGGTCATGCTGTTATTGGATTAAAATTAAGCAATGCAAGTGAAGTTCAAAAAGTAACAATTATTCCGCGTGGTAATGCTGGTGGATATAATTTAATGGTTCCTAAAGAAGAAAAATATACAGCTACAAAGACAGAGTTGTTAGAAGAAATAACTGGTTTACTTGGAGGAAGAGTATCTGAAGAATTGACTTTTGGTGAAATTTCAACAGGGGCACATAACGATTTTGAAAAAGCTACAAAAATTGCAAGAGCTATGGTAACTGAATATGGAATGAGTGATTTAGGTCCTGTTCAATTAGAGCAACAAGAAGGCGGAGTATTCCTAGGAAGAGATTATGGAAAAACTCGTAATTTCTCTAATGAAGTTGCTCATGAAATAGATCTTGAAATGCGTAAAATAATAGATGAATGTTATGAAAAAGCAAAAACTATCTTAAAAGAAAATTCTGATTTAGTTAAATTAATTGCAGATAATTTGTTAGAGTATGAAACATTAACTAAGGAACAAATTGAATATTTAGTTAAAACAGGTAGAATGCCAGATGAATCTACTATAGAAGAGAAAAATGAAGATTTAGAAGATAATAATGAAGAATTAGAAGAGAAAAATGAAGAAAAAGAGAAGAAAAAAGTAACAAGAAAAAGCAAAAAAGATGTAGATGTTATAGATATTGAAGATGACTCTTTTGATGATAAATAAAATAAAAAGGATTTGTAATCCTTTTTTTTGATATAATTGTTTTGGTGAAATTTATGTGGAAGATTGGAAATGTAGAAATAACTAATAGGGTTGTTTTAGCGCCTATGGCTGGTGTATGTAATTCGGCCTTTAGAAGAATTGTTAAGGAAATGGGTTGTGGTCTTGTTTATGCTGAAATGGTAAGTGATAAAGCAGTTTTTTATAATAATAAAAAAACATTAGAAATGCTTTATATGACTAATGAGGAAAGGCCAATTGCTCAACAAATATTCGGAAGTGATATAAATTCATTTGTGGAGGCTGCTAAGTTTATATATAATAATATGCATCCTGATATTATTGATATAAATATGGGATGTCCTGTTCCAAAAGTTGCTGTAAGGGCTCAAGCGGGAGCATCTCTTTTGAAAAATCCTGATAAAATTTATGAAATAGTTTCTGCAGTTGTTAAATCGGTTCCAATTCCTGTAACAGTTAAAATTAGAAGTGGATGGGATAATAATAGTATTAATGCTGTTGTTGTTGCTAAAACATGTGAAAAAGCAGGAGCAAGTGCTATTTGTATCCATGCTAGAACAAGAAGTCAAGGTTATTCTGGTAAAGCAGATTGGTCAATTATTAAAAAGGTTAAAGAAAGTGTTTCAATTCCAGTAATAGGGAATGGAGATATTGTAGATATTTATTCTGCAAAAAAAATGATTGATGAAACAGGTTGTGATGCGATAATGATAGGTAGAGCATCTTTAGGAAATCCTTGGATATTTAAACAAATTAATGAGTATTTAGAAAATGGTAATATTATAAATGGACCTAATTCTTTAGAAAAAATAGATATGTGTATTAAACATTTGAATTATTTAAAAGAGATAAAAATAGATAAAGTTGCTGTACTTGAGATTAGAAATCATATAGCATGGTATTTAAAAGGAATTAAAGGTTCTAATGAAATAAAAAATAAAGTATATTCTACTAAAGATATTAATGAGATTTTAAATATATTAAAAGAATATAGAAATTTGATAGAGGAGGAAAATTAATGGAAGCACATATAATTCAAAGAATCGGAGCTTATTTAATTGATATGATTATTGTTTCTTTTATAGTATTATTCTTGACTTTTTGGATACCTCAAAGTGAGAAATATAATAATGCGGTTAAGAAAGGTGAAGAATTGTTTAACGAATTTTTAGAAGAAGACAGTAAATTAAGTTATGATGAATATTATAATGAATCTTCAAAGTTAAGATATACTCTTGATAAAGAGAGTGTGATAATAAATATTATTCAAATAGTTGTAATTGTTGGTTACTTTGGTTCTTTTGCTTATTATAATAACGGACAAACATTTGGGAAAAAATTATTAAAGATAAAAATAGTTCCTTCTATAGATAGTGAACTTAATCATATTAATTTAATTGGTCGAGCATTGTTGGTTGAAGGAGTATTTACTACATTAGTAAGTATAGTATTTGTATTTCTTGTTGATTATAAAAAATATTCAATAATATCTTATTTTTTTAGTGGAATACAATTCTTATTTATAATTAGTTGTTTTGTTATGATTTTAAGTCGTAATGATAAAAGGGGATTACATGATATTATATTTAGAACTAAAGTAATTAAGGAATAAAAAAGATTTTTTGGTTAAATTAATTGTATTTAATATTGTTATTGTTGTATAATTTAATTTGAGGAGGATATATATGAAAAAACATAGTTTAGTAAAAGCATTGTTAACAACTCTATTAATAGTTGTATTAGCATCATGGACATTACAAATTACAAAAGTATCTGGAAAAGAGTTCGTAACAGAAGAATCAATTAAAATAGGTTTATTTACTGTTTTGTCTTATCTACGTATTGTTTTTCAATATTTTTTACCAATATTTTTGTATGTCTTGGCTATTGGTGGTTTATATGGAGTTTTGCATAAAATACCACAATATAGATTATTATTAGATAAAATAGCAAACGGATTTAAAGATAAAGAATGGATTTTCTTTGTTATTGTTGGTATAGTACTAGCATTGTTATCTTCAATGGCTGGTTTATCACTTGCATTATTATTTATTTTTCCTTTTGTTATATCAGTTGTGTTATTAATGGGATATGATAAAATAACTGCTGCAATGTTAACAGTTGGTTCTACAATTGCTGGTTTAATTGGTTCAGTATTTTCTACATATGATGTATCAGGAATTAATGCAGTATTAGAAGAATATGGTGGTTATGCTGCAAATGGAAATGTTTTAATAAAAATAGTTCTTTTAGTAGTAGCTTTAGCAATTGTATTAGTTAATACAATATTATATGCTAAGAAACATCAAGATAGAAAACATCTTGTAAAAGGATATTATATTCCTGAAAAAGTTCAAACTGAAAATAAGAAAACTTATCCAATAGTTGTTGTTTTAGACTTAGTATTAGTTATTTTAGCATTAGCATTCATCTCTTGGGATTTATTAAATGTTAAATTATTTAATGATATGACTACTAATTTTGTTAATCCAACTGGTAGTGCATTTACAAAAGGATTATATGGTGCTATTAATACTGTTCTTGGTGTTACAACATCTAATGCATTTGGTAATTGGACTATTTTTGAAGGAATTTTAGTTATTTTATTTGCTAGTTGGTTGTTATCATTTATTTATAAAAATAGTTTTTCTAAATATTTAACAAATTTTGGTGAAGGTGCTAAAAAAGCTTTACTTCCTGCAATGCTATCAGTTCTTGCATATGTAATATTAGTTTGTGCAGTAAATGTTCCATTTGAAATGACTTTATTAAAAAATATTGTTAGTTTAGATGGTGGAGTTCAAATTATAACTATGTGCATTATTGCTATAGTTTATTGTTTCTTTACTGTTGAAGCTTATTATGGTGTTACAACTGCATCTACTTATATATTAGCTGTTGTTACATCTGAAAAAGCAGGGCTTGTAGGATTGATTTGGCAAACAATGTATGGTTTAACAATGTTAATTGCACCTACTAGTATAATTCTATTATCTACTTTATCATATTTAGATATTTCATATACTAAATGGTTAAAGTCTATTTGGTTATTATTACTAGAATTGTTTGCAGCAATATTTATAATATTATTATTTGTATAAAAAAGAAGGAAACTTCTTTTTTTTTGTTTAAATAAGTAAATTGTGAAACATAATAATCATATAGTTTATAAAGGGTGATTTAATGTTTATTAATTTTTCTTTTGAATTACAACAAGTATTAAAAGGTGCTAATAAAGAAAAAATGATTTTAAAGCATTCTTATGTTGGAACTGAACACATCTTTCTTTCTATATTGTCTTTTGATAATGAAGTATCTCAGATTCTTAATTCTTTTGGTATAGATTATAAATTGTTTAATGAAAAAGTAATAGAACATTTAGGATTAGGTAAAATTGAATCAAATTTATTTATTTTTACCCCTCTGCTTAAAAAATGTATTGAAAATGCAATATATACAGCACTTGATGAAAAAAAGAATGAGCTTAATTTAATTGACTTATTTTATATTATGATGTCGTATGGAGAAGGAGTATCTTATAGAATTTTAAATGAACTAAATGTTGATTTAGATTTAATATCTGATCAAATAAAGGGATTAAAAAATAATTATAAGAGTTATCATTATTTAAATGAATATGGTGTTGATTTATGTTTACTTGATTATTCAAATAGAGTAATTTCTAGAGATAAAGAAATTAAAGAAATAATAAATATTTTACTTCGTAAAAATAAATGTAATCCTTTATTAATTGGGGATGCAGGAGTTGGAAAGACAGCAATTGTAGAAGAACTTGCAAAAAGAATTAAAGATAAAAAAGTACCTGCTAAATTGTTTAATAAAAGGATTTTTTCCATATCTATGGCAAATTTGGTATCTGGTACAAAATATCGCGGAGAATTTGAAGAGAAATTATTAAATATTATTAAAGAAATAGATAATAGTAAAAATGTTATATTATTTATAGATGAAATACATACTCTAGTTGGGGCAGGAGGGGCTGAAGGCGCAATTGATGCGAGTAATATATTAAAACCTTCTTTAGCTCGTGGTGATATAAATGTAATAGGGGCTACAACTTTCGAAGAGTATAAAAAGTATATTGAAAATGATAAGGCATTAGTAAGAAGATTTCAAAATGTTATTATTAATGAACCTTCTTTTAAAGATACTATTAATATTTTAAATGGAGTAAAAGAAAAATATGAATTATTTCACAATGTTGTTATTAAAAATGAGGTAATTGATTATATTTCTAAAATATCTAAAAAGTTCCCAAGTAATAAAAAAGAACCAGATAGATCGCTTGATTTACTTGATGATGTATGTTCTTTTACAGTATCGTCTTATTCTTCTTTAGAAGAAGAAAATCAAATTCTTCAAGAACAATTAATAGAAATTAAAAATAAAAAAGAATTATTTTTAAATAATAATAATTATAATATGGCATTTAAACTTAGAAAAAAGGAAAGAATAATTGAATCTCAAATAAATAAAAATAATTTTCTTCTTTTTTCAAATAAAGATAAAAAGATTGTAGATGTCAATGATGTTAGGAAAGCATTACAATTTAAATATGGTATACAGGTAAATAAGTACAATGTTATAAAAAGTGATGTTTTAGAACGTTTTACTGAACTTAAAGATCATTTTACTTATAATTATATACTTAATGATATATTAAATAATGTTATTCCTATATTTGATGATGATAATGTTCTTGATAGACCAATATCGCTTTTATTTAGTGGAAATGATTATGAAAGCAAAAGAAGTTTAATTTATGAATTATCTAATAAAGTATTTAATTCTAATATTATAAATATTAATTTAGCTAATTATGATAATGAGTATGAAAATAATAATATTAGTTTAAAAGATAATAAATCTAAATTTGAAAGTTTAAAAAGTAATCCTCAATCAATTATTCTATTTGAACATCTTGAGGAATGTAGTTATAAATTATTTAATAAATTAAAGCAAATATTAAATAGAGGCTTTTTAGAAGATAAGAATGGTTTTAGGATATATTTTAATAATTCTTTAATTGTTTTTTTTGATAATAGTAATAATTCATGCTTAGGTTTTAATAATATGAACAACAATATGATGCTATATAAATATATATCTAAGACTTATAAATTTGAAGATAAAGATAGAGTTTTAGCATAATTTTTGTTATAATTTTATGGGAAGGTACTTTTATGGAATTATATGAAATAAGAAAAATTGTTAATGAATCTTTTGAAAAAGTAGAACATTTATGGAGGTTACTTTGACATAGAAAGTAAGAGAAAAAGAATAAGTGAACTTGAAGAGCTAATGAACTCTCCAAATTTTTGGAATGATCAGTCTAATGGTGATGTAATTGGTGAAATTAATAGTTTAAAGAATGTAATTAAAGATGTCGATAGTTTGTTTATTAGTGCTAAAGATTTAAAAAAAATAGTTGAAGAAGATATAGATGAAGATACTATTAATCTTGTATTAGATGAAGTTAATAATAATAAAGAAAAAATAGAAAAATTAGAATTATTATTACTTCTTGGTGGAGATTATGATAAAAATAATTGCATTCTTGAAATTCATTCAGGAGCAGGTGGAACTGAAGCTTGTGACTGGGCAATGATGATTTACAGAATGTATACTAGATGGTGTGAAAAGAAAAATTATAAGTATGAAATAATTGATTATCAAGAAGGGGAAGAAGTTGGAATAAAAAGTGTTTCAATTTTAGTTAAAGGTTTATATTCATATGGATATTTAAAATGTGAAAAAGGGATTCACAGATTAGTTAGGTTATCTCCTTTTGATTCTAATCATAAAAGACATACATCTTTTGCGTCTGTTTTAGTTACTCCAGAAATATTAGATGTTAGTGATGTTGTTATTGACCCAAAAGATTTAAAAATAGATGTTTATAGGTCAAGTGGGAATGGTGGACAAGGCGTTAATACAACGGATTCAGCAGTTAGGATAACACATTTACCTACTAAAATTGTTGTTACTTGTCAAAATGAAAGAAGTCAATTGCAAAATAAAGAACATGCAATGAAAATATTGCTTAATAAACTTAAATTGTTAGAAATAGAGAAAAAAGAAACTGAGCTTAATAATATTAAGGGAGAACAAAAAAATATTGAATTTGGTTCTCAAATAAGAAGTTATGTAATGCATCCTTATTCAATGGTTAAAGATCATAGAACTAAATATGAAACTAGTAATGTATTACAAGTTCTAGATGGAGAATTAGATGGTTTTATAGAATCTAAACTTAGGGAGGACGCATATGAAGAATAAAAAAGAATTTAAAAAGAATATTATAAGAATTATAAATTTTATAGCTGGATTATTTATTTTTTCATTTTCTTTTACTTTCTTTTTACTTCCAAATAATTTAGTATTTGGAGGAGTTTCTGGCCTATCAATAATTTTTAAAGAAATATTTAATTTTGATACAACAATTTTTATTTTATCAGTATCAATACTACTAATAATAATAAGTTTTTTAGTTTTAGGTAAAGAGAAGACATTAGGAACAATTATTGGATCATTATTGTTACCTGTATTCCTAGAATTTACCGAGTTTTTAGCAAAATATATAGTATTAGAAGACGTTGATCTTATAATTTCTGCGTTGTTTGGTGGAATATTGGCAGGAGTAGGTTTAGGTTTAGTTTATAAGGCTGGATTTACTACTGGAGGAACAGATATAGTAAATCAGATTTTACATAAATATTTTAAAATAAGTCTTGGAAAAGCAATGTTTATTGTTGATATTGCAATAGTTACAAGTAGTATTTTTGTCTTTGGATTTAGTTTATTTATGTATGCGGTAGTAGTTTTATATTTAATGACTGTTATGACTGATAGAGTTATTTTAGGAGTTGGGCAATCTAAAGCATTTTATATTGTAACTGATAAAACTTTTGAAGTAAAAAAATATATCTTAAATAACTTAGGTCATGGAGTTACAATTTTTGATTCAGTTGGTGGTTTTTCAAAAGAAAATCAAAAAGTATTATTTTGTGTTATTCCTACAAGAGAATATTTTATTTTGAAAGAAGGAATTAACAAAATAGATGATGAAGCCTTTTTTGTTGTATGTGATGCTTATGAAGTGTGTGGAGGTAAATAACCTCTTTTTTTTTGGCCAAATTTTAACCAATTATTTGTATTTATCGAGTTTTCATAGTTTTTTTATAGTATGTGTGTTATAATTATATGAGAATAGAGGTGATTTTATTGTCTGAATTAATCACATTGACTAATGTAAACAAAAAATATAAAAATGGTGTTAATGCTATTTATGATTTAGATTTAAAAATAAAAAAAGGAGAATTTGTTTTTGTTATTGGAGGATCTGGTAGTGGTAAATCTACTTTAATTAAAATGTTATATAGAGAGGAAAAACCTACAAAAGGAGAAATATTTGTTGGTGGTATTAATGTTGTAAAATTAAGAAATAGTAGAGTATATAAATTAAGAAGAAAACTTGGAATAGTTTTTCAAGATTATAGATTATTACCTAAATTAACTGTTTATGAGAATGTTGCGTTTGCTCTTGAAGCAATTGGTGCTAAAAGTAGTGAAATTAGAATTAAAACTCTTAGAGCTTTAGAACTTGTTGGTTTAAAAGGAAAAACAAGAAATTATCCGGATGAGTTATCAGGAGGAGAACAACAAAGAGTTGCTATTGCAAGAGCTATAGTTAATGATCCTAAATTAATTTTATGTGATGAACCGACGGGAAATCTTGATCCTAAAATGAGTCTTGAAATAGTTAAGGTTCTTGATGATATCAATAAAACTACTGGTACTACTGTTGTAATGGCTACTCATGATAAAGAAATTGTAAATAAATTTAAAAAACGTGTTATAGTCATTAAAGAAGGTAGACTAGTAAAAGACTATGAGGAAGGGAAGTACGATAATGAAGCTATTTAGAATGATTAAAAATGGCATTCGCGATGCATTCAAGAGTGTATATAGAAATTTCTCTTTATCTATTGCTTCTATTTCTTGTATTAGTATTACTTTAATGGTGGTTGCACTTGCTTTGCTAGTAGCATTTAATGTTGAAAATTTTTCTAAAAAGGCTGGAGATAATGTTACTATTGTTACTTATTTAAAACTTGGTGTAAGTGATGAAGAGATAGCTAATTTTGAAAAGACAATTGAGAATATAGAAAATGTAAATAAAGACTGGAAAAAACATACTCCTACGGAGAGAAAAAATGAATTAAAAGAAGAAAATGATTTTTTAAGTTCAGTTGCGACTCTAATTGACAATGAAAATGAAGTATTTCATTATCGATATGATATAAATGTTAATGATATTAAAAAAATAGAAGAAACTAAAAAAGAAATTAGGTCACTTACTATTGTAGATTCTGCTGAATATGGTGATGAAACTATTTCGAGAATGATTAATATGTTTGACGTTGCCGGAAAAGTTGCTATTGGAATTGCTATTGTTCTTATGATTGTTACAGTATTTTTAATTATAAATACAATTAAATTAACTATATTCTCAAGAAGAAGAGAAATATCAATAATGAGAGTTGTTGGTGCTAGCAATATGACAATTAAAAATCCATTTATTATTGAAGGATTTATTATAGGTTTACTTGGATCTATAGTTCCTATTATTGTTACAATATTTGGATATAAAGCTTTTTATGGAATGTTAGATGATGGACATTTTATGTCTTTCTGGCTAGAGTTTATTGATCCTCAACCATTTGTTTTTTTAGTATCATTAATTATATTAATTATTGGTGTAGTAGTAGGAATGTTTGGAAGTGGTAGAGCAGTAAGGAAGTATTTAAAGATATGATAAAGATAGTTAAAAATATAGTTCTTGTTCTATTATTAATTGGTTTATTTATTCCAATGTTTATACCTGGTAATGTTGACGCTGCTTCTAATCGTACTCTAGGATACTATGAGCAAATGGTAGCAAAGTATAAAAAAGAATATGAAGATAATCAAAAAGCAATTAATAAAACTCAAAGTGAAATAAATAGTACAAAAAATCGAATAGAAAGTTTAAAAAATGAAACTTTATCTCTTAGTAAAGAAATTGTAAAATTAAATGAAGAAATTGCTTCTTATAAAGAAGAAATAAAAGATAAACTTACTGAATCAAAACAGATATTAGAATTTATGCAAATATCAAGTGGAAGGAATGTATATCTTGATTATGTTTTCAAAGCTAATTCTGTTACAGATTTAATAAACAGAAGTTATGTTGTTAAAGAAATTATTGATTATAATACAAGAGTAATTAATGATATGGAACAAATAATAAAAGATAATGAAAAAAGACAAGAAGAGATTGATAAAAGACAGGCTATAATTAGTAATAAAGAAGTTGAACTTGCAAATAATGTTGTATCTCTTGGAGAGAAGAAAGAGTCTTTACAATCTGGTGGTGTTGATACTGCAAAACAAATTAAGATATATGAAGAAACTGTTGCTATGTATAAAAAACAAGGTTGTAAGACTAATGATGTCATTGGAGTTGATTGTGCTGTTCAAGGAGGTACTGGAATATTTAGAAGACCTACAAAGACAGGATATGTTACTCAAGAATCATATTTTAAAAATGCTTCTAAATTCCATAGGGCATTAGATATTGGAAGTAAAAATGGTAGAAAAGAAAAGATTTATCCAATTGCAGATGGAAAGATTACATCAATATATGAAGATAAATGGCATGCATTATGTCTTGTAATTCAACATTATAATGTTAAAGATGGTAAATATTATTCATCATTATATGTTCATATGAGTTCTTATGCGCCTGGATTAAAAGTTGGAATGAATATTACTAGTGATCAATATATTGGTTATATGGGTGATACGGGTAAAGCATATGGAGTACACTTACATTTAGAGGTATTCCCATGTAGGTTATATGATCCGACTGATAAAAATTGTTATAAATGGAGTGCATATGATTCATTTGCACAAAATTTATTGAAACAAGGATATGGACCAAGAAAGTTAATTTCTTTCCCTAAAGGTACTTATAATTCTTGGAGTTCAAGATAGACTAATGTCTATCTTTTTTTTTACAAAAAAA
This sequence comes from uncultured Erysipelotrichaceae bacterium, assembly GCA_902767365.1. Classification (GTDB taxonomy): domain Bacteria; phylum Bacillota_I; class Bacilli_A; order RF39; family UBA660; genus RUG13868. The sequence continues at coordinate 19,568 of CACXGX010000087.1, read as the reverse complement.
AAGAACTATTATAAGTTCTTAGGTTTTCTTTTCATAATAATTATAAACTCAATAATAGATATTATCCCAAGTATAATTGTAGATATTAAAAATATGTTAATTGATTTGTTTTCTATTGTTTCTTCTTTTATTTCTAATTTTTTACTTTCTTCTTCTTTTCTTTTTGATTCTTCAAACTCCTTTGTTATTGCTTCTTTTAACTCATCTTCAGTTTTCTTTCTATTTATTTTTATTTTATATTCTTTTGATAATGTTTTTTTTGTAATTTTAACTATTATTTCGTCTTTATCTTTTATATCTACAATTTTATCTCCGGAAGTAGTTATACTATTACCTTCAACAATAATATATAATTTTGTTACATCTTTATCAACATTTATTTCATATTCTAATTTATCATTATTAAAATCAATATTATAACCAATTATATCAAATTTAGATATTTTTATTGGTTCAATAACTTCTGGTTTAGGAGTTGTAGTAGTTGGTTTTGTAGTAGTTGGCTTTGTAGTAGTTGTGGTAGTTGGTTTTGATTTAACAGTTACTGTTACAGATTTATTAATAGTTGAATTAACTTCTGTATCGTAGTCTGTTATATCTCCTTTTAAGCTAACTGTGTATGTTCCTACTTTGGACGTATTTAATGTATAAGTTTTTGTTGTTGTTTTGTTGCCATCTAAATCGTATCCTACTATTGAATCACTAATTCCACTTCCACTTACTTTTAAGTTCCAAGAACCGGCTTTGGAAGTTATTGTTATCGTTACTTTATCACCAACTATGGCAGATGTTTTCGACGATGTTATTGATGCTGATGCTGCGTTTACTTTTTGGCCTGTTATAAATATGGTAAATAATATAAGTGATAATAATCCTTTAATTATTCTTTTTTTCATTTTACCTCCTACATTGTAATATTTGATGTACCTTTAAGATATTTAACTATTTTTAATAAATCAGCAGAATTAATTATTGAATCATTTGTACAATCACTAGCTATCTGTTGACCTTTACTCAATTGATTTGAACCTTTAAGATATTTAACTATTTTTAATAAATCAGCGGAGTTAACCGTCCCATCTTGGGTAGCATCTCCTTTTACAATCAGCTTATAATTTTTATTATTTGTTGTAAGTATATAATCTGTTCCAATCGTTGAGGTATCTTGATTTATTATGTTATTATTTACATCATATATTTTAATTGTTGTATTACTTATTGATATGCTATCTATTAAATTTTTGTAATTGTATGTTTTGTCTTTATCCACAATTAGTATAATTGTATCTACATTTATTCTAGTTTTTGAATTTAGAGATTTAATTATTTCATCTAAAGTAAAGTCCCTTGATATTATTAAATCTTCATATTGTAATTTTAAAGTAAATACTCCAGATATTTGATTATCATTTTTTATTGTAATAATGTTTTTATCATATGAAGGGGTTATTGTGAAGTGATTTGTTACATCACGATTAGTTGAATCATTAATTGAATATATAATGTTATCAATATTAATATCATTTTTATTGATTAAAACGTTTATTGTATTATTATCTATTTTTGATATGGATGAAATACTTATAGATATATTTTCATCTTCATTTTCTATTAAATTTGTATAAGCATAAATATTAGGTTCACAACTTATTTTTTCATCTCCAATTTTAATTGATTCCATGTCATACCATTGTGTTCCATTATTAGAATAATAATTTGTATTTTTGCTTATATTTATATCTTCAGTATCTTTTTTGTCATTACATAATGTTAAGATAGAAGAATTTTTTCCAGTATCTACTTTATATTCTGTTATTATTGTGAAATCATTGTTTATTTTTTCATTTAAATTTATAGAATCAATTCCTAATGCATTTGAATGTCCTTCTTTTAATAATATCCAGTCATTTTTATCGTTTATTGTATTATTTTTAGAAAGATATACTTTATAAGTTATATTTTCTCCAGTTGGAAAACTTATTCGTTTTATTTCTTCTTCATTTTCACTTTGTTTTGTAAATTTAGCTGATGTGTAAAAAGAGTTACTAAAGTAAAATATTGGAAGACCAACTAAATCTGCTGACTTGTATTTGTAATTAAATTTATCAGTAGATGCCCCTATATATGATGCTACATTTTTACAAATAAAGTTATCATCGTATGATATATAGAATAGTCCATCATTACTCCAGTTATTTCCCCAAGAATTTTTTATTAACCATGCTCCATCTCTTGTTGCATCTTTAAAGTTTGATTTGTTTATTGTATCATCCCACCCAATTATACTTATTCCGTGATTAGCATTAGTTGAGTTACTATTTGTTGAAATATAATAGTTTTTGTTTGAATCTTTGAATAAATTTTCATCCATATACATAGTTGCTTGAACAGCACCATATTCGATTAATTTTGATTTAATTATTTCAATTTCGTTATTTGTACATTTGCCATAATCATTTACGTTGTTAATTTCAAATTTTTCAATAGAGATGATATCTCTACCTGGAATATATTCATCTATTGTAATAGTTTTGTATGTTTTAGGATATGGCATTTCTTCTTCATTTAATTGACCTAGACCATTGAAATAATATGTAGCAGCATAGTTTATTTGACCACCATTAAGATTTTCTGTTTTGTATTTTCCAACTTTTCCAGCTTCATCTTTATATCCTCCAGATATTAAAGAATAAATCATATGAGCTTCACTAAAATCATAAGAATCTAATTTGTTTTTTAATGCATTTGATTCAACTGATGATATTGCTGAAAATGCCCAACAGGTACCCAAACTATACTGATTTTTGATACCTGTAATGTATCCTTCTTCTAATGCATTGTATTTATCTGATAAAGTTGTGGATAGAGATATCTTTCCAAAACCATTTTTTAGTTGGATTCTAGTATTAAATGAGTTTTTTGATGTATTATTTTTTATCTCATTACAATAAATTGGTTCTTCATATAATTCTTTATTATTTAATTTTTCATATTCTTTATAATCTTTACTAGGTGTACATTTTTCTAAAGCATAACATTTCGTGAAAGATAAAAATAAAATAAGTATTAAGAAGGTTTTTTTCATCTACATCTCTCCTAATATAATAATTATACCAAATGTATCTATTATTTGCTAAAATTAACATTATATTTTGCTTTGCTTTACAATAAAAAAGACTAATTAAATAGTCTATTTTTTAAATATTGAATTATATTTTTCCCATAAAGATTCGTCTATATTATATTTAACTATCTTATCTTTTTCTTCATACATTTTAATAATAATTTCTTTTAGTTTATTTTTATTATTATCTTCAAAATAATCAAAAGGTATAATAGTAGCATTTTCATCATTTATTCCTAATTCATTATATACTTCAAGAGGTGTTAATACTACCTTTGTATTTACTGATAGTGCTTCTACAACACAATAACCATATGATTCACTATCACTTAGTAAAACAAAATAATCACTATCTTTAATATATGGTATTGGGTTAGCTACTCTTGTTCTATATATTAATCCATTTCTATTAGTATTTTCGTATTTATCAGTGAATAAGTTCCAAGTATATGGTATTTGTAATTCATCAAGAATTGTTGCCATTTTTTCTATTCTATCCGGTCTTTTTACATCTGAATATCTGAAAGCTGAAGATAAAGTTAAATGCGGTTTTGTAAGACTATCATCTAACTTAAATGGATTTAGGATATAGTCTATATTATTTGTTGGAAAGTATCCTTTTGCTTTTTCTGCTGCTGTTTTAGATACTGCTATGTATTTTGTATATATGTCATCATGAAATACTCTAGTATTTGGGTAATCACTCATGTTTCCATGAATAAATAAATAATTTTCTTCTAATGATGTAATGTTTTTCGGATAAAAATAATTAGAATATGTAGTTAATAATCTATCACAAACATAGTTGATATCATCTTTTCTTTGCTCACATCTAAAATATTTAGAAAAATCTTTTAAAGTTTCATCAATACAATTATCATATAAAAATGTTATTTCATATTTATTTTCAAAACATCTACCTATATTTTTCATCCAACTTATATATCCATTAAAAACGCCATTACATCCATTACCTATGTATATTATATTTTTACTATAATCATTTCTTTTTATATCTGATAATTGAAAATCTTTTATTAATTTTGTTGATGTTGGTTTATGAAAATATATTACATCTTCTATGGCAGTATTATTTAAAAATTCTTCATCAACTTTTTTATTAAAAATATCTTTATCTTTTATTTCTAGTATTTTTATAAGTGATTCTTTATTGTAAATAAATGCCCAAATGTATTCTCCATAATATGGTTTAAATTCTTTTAATTCATCTTTATTTTTAATTATTTTAGGTTCATTTATATAATTAAATTCTATTTTATAATTTATAAAACAACAATCAAAATCATCTGAACATTTATTTAGTACTGTTTTTAAGTAATCTTCTCTAATATTATCTTCTTCTTTTATAAAAGCAATATATCTTCCTTTTGAGTCTTTTATTGTATCAATAAGATTGATTCCATTACTATATATCATTTCAACGTTATTTTGTTCATTTTTAATATTATTTTGAAATCCTAAAACTATTAGTGATAAGTCAATCATACAATTACCTCTATTTTACTATTATGATTATATCATATTGCAATTATATTTAAAAATATTTTTAAAATATGATAAAATAATTATATAGATAGAAGGGATTTATATGAAAAGTTATATGAAAAGTTATATTGATAAAATTGATAATTATATTGCAAACGGGGATTTTAGTGATTTAGATAGTGTTATTGAGGAGCATTTAATTAAAATTAAGTTTTTTATGCATGAAAGATTAATTCACTTTTTAGTAACTATGTTATTTGCTTTAATGACAATTATAACTTTCTTTTTTACTTTGGTACATGTAAGTTTAGGTTTAATTTTGTTAGTAATATTATTTATTGCTTTATTAATTCCTTATATATTTCACTATTATTATCTAGAAAATGGTGTTCAATATATGTATAAGCAGTATGATTTATTAGTTTCAAATAAGTCAAGAAAGAAGAAATGATTGTTATAATTAATTGGAGGGAATTGTGTTATGGTATTAAATGAGGAAAACTTAGAAGATATAGATCCATGGGTTGGTGAATTTGATGAGATTGATTCACATTATAATAATCGTTCTGAATCTATTTATGATCCAAATATAAAGTTTCCAGATTTAGATTTATATCCAACTGAATATGAATATTTGGAATTAAAAAAGAAATATCAAAGTTCAGAATGGATAGAATCTAATACTTTTGAAAATGATATATATGAAGCAAAAATGATAGGTATGTCCTTTAATACAGATATAGTAATAAAAATACTTAATAAACTAACTAATAGTTATGATCGATGTGGTTTTTTAAAAGCGTGTGTTAATAGAAATCAAGCAAAAGAATTGCTATATTGCACTTCTTATTATGATGATATATTATCTAGCCAAGATAAAAATTTTACATATGATGTATTGTGTGATAAAGAGTTGTCTTTAAAAATTATTGATGAATTAGGCCTTTCTTGGTTTTTAAATCGTGATTATAATATACCTTTAGAATTAGCTAATTCTTCTTTTGTTTTTAATTATTTAAAAGATAATAATATTCAAGATTTTAGAAGTAAATTAAATAAGATAGAAATATTACGTGGTTCAGTAGAAATAGAAGAAAAAGCTTCAAAGTATTATGATAGTCTTATTGACAAAATTAATGATGATACAAATGTTAATGATAAAAATATGCTTATTGAAATATTTTATCAATATTTGTTTAAAGATACTATGTATAATGTTTTAATTGATATAAATGAGTTATTTAGATATCTTGAACAGGTTAATAGTGAGTTATTAACTAATGAAGATTTACTTTTATATAAAAAGATTGTTAATATTGATACTTTAAGTATTAATGAAATTAAAACATTTTTAAATGAATTAAAAGATAAAAATGTAATGGAAAAGTTTTATGATAATATTAGAGTAGTTAAAGATCATTCTTATAAAGAAATAGTAAAAAGTTTATATAATTGTGATAATGGACATGTTAATGAAGAATATAGTAATGAATTTGGAGTAAATGTTTATGAATTAAATGGTGAACCATTTAAGATGATGATTAGAACTACATCTGATGTATATGATGCTACTGTAAATCCTTTTGATTGTTATTCTTTAATTGGGGATGGAAATGTAAATTATTATCCTGGTGAAGATGAAAAATCTGTTGTATTTGGTTTTAGTGATATTGATTATAGAAATATTAGTAATGTATTGGAAAAAGATTCATGGACTTGTAGAGGACGTTATAATTCTTCTGTTAATAGAATAATGACTCCTGATGAGATAGTTTTAGGTGGAAATGAATATGATTATTCTGAAATAAATATAAATAATAATCTTCGTAATGATGAATATTATCAAACTATTAGACCTAGTTTTGTTGTTGCTTTTGATTCAGTCAATGAAAAAACACTTGATGCATCAAGAAGATATAATTTGCCTATTGTGTTAATTCATAGTGATAAATATGATAGAAAAAAACCTTTAGAAAATTATGAAATAAGAAGATATGATATAGAAGAAGATATTGAAAAAATGGTAAGTGATATTAATAATAGAAAAGTTGGAAAATAAGATAATAATAATTATCTTTTTTTCTTGCAAAACTTTATAAAATATAATTGTATACTATATATGATGCATTTAAGATTTAAGAAAATGAAATAATTTTGTCAGTAAATTTTTCCATATACTATATATTACTATATAAGATGTTGTAGAAATAATTTTTATTTATAATTAATAAAAAATATGATAGATTATTTATATAGTATAAGAATATATATAAAAAGTATATTTATGAAATTGATGAGTTAATTAAGAAAGGAGAATAGAGGAAAAAATATGAATATACAGATTGAAACGGTAGCAAATATGACGGAAGAAGAATTATATAATCAATTATTATGTGGAATTTCAAACAGAGATATTCTTAATGAAGTTCTTTTTCATCTATTTACTAAAAATCCTGAAAAATATGTTAATGATTCTAATTTTATGATTGCAATTAATGAAAAAGTTAGTACCAAGATAATAGATTATGCTCTTGATAATAAATTACCAATAACATTACTTAACAAATTTTATATAGATTATGATAACCCTAAAAGAGAAGCAATTTTTAAAAAAATGTATGAAATGGCTACTGAAGGAATTTATGATTTAGAAGATTATCGTTATTATATAGATATATGTGATAGATTTGATCATATGTATATTTTAAAAAAAGATATAAATAATATTACTAAAATTTCATCAAAATATTCATTTATGATGAGATATTTTGATGAAGTGTTAGACTTTTGTCAAAAGAATAATTATTCTTTTAGCGAGAATGATAAAGAATTCTTAGATTTGTTATTTTCAAAACAAAATTGGAATTATTTTGAATTCTTTGATAATGATATTAGATATAAATGGAATGAATATATTTCAAAATTTTTTGAGAAAGCTTCTTATTCTAAAGAAGTGTGCTCTATGGCATTTGAGAAATTATATTTAACTGGCGAAACAGAAATTGAAGAAAATAATATTAAATATAAAATAATAAATTTAATAATAAATAAATATCCTGATTATATAAATGATTATGAATTAAGATTTGTATTACATAATAAAGAACATAATCAAATAAATGTTGATAATTTTTTGAATACAATTCAAAGAATGAAAGAAAGTAATTGTCGTGTTAATTTGACAGTTGATTATCCTGATTTTTCTTTTTTAGATAAAGCTGAAGAAATTAAAGGTGATAATATCTTTGTTAAGCCTTTGAGGGGTACAGAAGGATCTTTAAAATCTTTTAATGAAGGATATTATACTATTGATGAATTAAGAAAAAAAGAAATGATAATTGATAGATATGCAAAAGTCTTAGAAGGTAATGGAGAAAAACAGTTAAGTCCTTTTGAAAAATTTGTAGCAGCTTATATTCTTGTTACTAATTTTGCACAATATAAACATGAAGATAATCACTATTATGAGTCCCGTTCAGTATATGAATTTATTGATAAAGTAACAGATACTAGAATTGTATGTGTTGGTTATACTAATTTACTAATAGAGCTTCTTTCTCGTTCTGGAATGGAAGATGATATAAGTATGTATTTAGTTCATTGTTTAGGAGAAGGTTCTAAAATCGGAGATAATCATGCTATAGCAGCTGTTCATATAAAAGATCCAAAATACAATATGGATTTAGTTAATCTTAGTGATCCAACAAATGATTCTAATTATGGACCTATTGGTAAAAGGAATTTTAGTCATATGCTTATGAATTATGATCGTTTAATGAGTGATACAAGTAATTATCCTAATGGAGAAAAAGACCTTCATTTGGAAAAAGAAGATTTAGAAAAACTTGAAAATAAATTACATGTAATAAACATCAGAGAATTACTAAATCAGTCAGTTTCTGAAGAGCAAATAATATTAGCTTTATGTGCAATTAATTGTTATGTTGATAAAAATAGGGAAATGCCTTTAACTAATGATATATCTGAAACTGGATATTCAATTCAAGATTATAATGAAGCAGTTTTACAGTTGGGTTTAGTAGAAAAATTTGTTTTAGAGGATAAATACTTAAATAAATCATTCAAGGAATTATGTGAAGTATTGGATGAAGAGTATCGAATTAATAAACGTAATGTTTGTGAGATTTTAAATTTGAGATTAATATCACAATTAAATGAATACGTGTTTTTAGAAGAAAATGATCTTGAAGTAACCGTTAAATATGAATTCAATGCTATGGATTATATAAATAATTATAGTGAAGATGAACAGGAAATGTTATATGAGTATTTTAAAGATGAAATCGTTGGATATTTTTCCATAGGAGTTCCTGTATTAACATTTAGTGTTAATGATAGTATTAGTGATGTAGTTGGTAAAATAGTAATTGATAAAGATAAAATAAGAGATGAAATGATTAGTAAATTTGATAAAATAATTAAAGGAAAAGAAATTAAAAATATTTAATAATAATAACAAGAGAATAAGATTCGTTCTCTTGTTTTTATTATGCCTAAATGGTAAAATAAGCATGAAATGGAGGTAATTTATGTTTGATTTAGTAAGTAAATTTAATCCTTCAGGAGATCAACCAGATGCTATTAAGAAGCTTGTTGATGGTATTAATAGTGGAAAGAAACATCAAGTTTTGCTTGGTGTTACTGGTAGTGGTAAAACATTTACTATGGCAAATGTTATTGCAAATGTTAACAAACCAACCTTAGTTCTTGCTCATAATAAAACTTTAGCGGGACAACTTTATAGTGAATTAAAAGAATTATTTCCAAATAATCGTGTAGAATATTTTGTTTCATATTATGATTATTATCAACCTGAAGCATATGTTCCTAGTACTGATACCTACATAGAAAAGGATTCTTCTATTAATGATGAAATAGATGAATTAAGACATGCTGCTGCGAGTTCATTATTAACAAGGAGAGATACGATAGTGGTTGCATCTGTTTCATGTATATATGGAATTGGTGAACCTGAAGAATATAAAGATAAAATGTTAACTTTGACTGTAGGAGATACAGTAGATAGAAATGTTGTTTTAAATAAATTGGTTGATATGCTTTATGAAAGAAATGATATTGATTTTAAACGTGGAACTTTTAGGGTTAGAGGGGATATTATTGAAATTATTCCTGCTAGTGAACGTACTAATGGTATAAGAGTTGAATTTTTTGGAGAAGAAATAGATAGAATAAGTGAAATAGATACTTTAACTGGGAATATTAAAGTGAACAAAAAAAACGTTTCTATTTTCCCTGCAAGTTTATTTGTAACAAGTGAAGAAAAACTTGAAGAAGCAATGAAAAGGATTAAAGAAGAATGTGTTGAAAGAGTTAAATATTTTAAAGAAAATAATAAATTAATAGAAGCTCAAAGAATTGAAGAAAGAGTTAATTATGATTTGGAAATGCTCGCTGAAACAGGCTTTTGTTCTGGAGTTGAAAATTATTCACGACATATGGCACTTCGTGGAGAAGGAGAAACTCCTACAACTTTAATGGATTTTTTTGGGAATGATTATTTATTAATAGTTGATGAATCTCATGTTACTCTTCCTCAAGTTAGAGGAATGTATAATGGTGATAGAGCAAGAAAAATGAATCTAGTTGAATATGGATTTCGCCTTCCTAGTGCTCTTGATAATAGACCTTTAAAATTTGAAGAATTTGAAAATAAAATAAGTCAAGTAATATATGTATCTGCTACACCAGGGGATTATGAACTTGAAAAAACTAATAATATGTTTGTTGAGCAGTTAATTAGACCTACTGGGCTTTTAGATCCTTTGATTGAAGTTAGACCTTCTCTTGGTCAAATTGATGATTTAGTTTCTGAAGTCAAAGATAGAATGCAAAATAATGAAAGAGTATTAATTACTACATTAACTATTCGTATGGCTGAAGAACTTACAAATTATTTGAAAGAATTAGATATAAATGTAGCATATTTGCATACTGAAGTTAAAACTTTGGAACGTCTTAGAATTATTAGGGATTTACGTTTGGGAAAATATGATTGTGTCGTAGGAATAAATTTGCTACGTGAAGGTATTGATATACCAGAGGTTAGTTTAATTGCTATACTTGATGCAGATAAAGAAGGATTTTTAAGAAGTGAACGAAGTCTTATCCAAACGATTGGTAGATGTGCAAGAAATGCTCATGGTAAATGTATAATGTATGCAGATAAAATAACAGAATCTATGCAAAAGTCAATTGATGAAACGAAAAGAAGGAGAAGTATTCAAGAAAAGTATAATGAAGAACATGGAATTGTTCCAAAAACAATTATTAAAGATATTAGAGAGTTAATTAGTAATGTTGATGATAGTAAGAAAACAAAGACTAAAGTAAGTAAAAAGGAAAAAGAATTAAATCTTGAAGAATTGGAACAAGAGATGAGAGAAGCAGCTCGAAATTTAGACTTTGAAAGAGCAATGGAACTTCGTGATATTTTGTTTGAACTAAAAGCTGATAAATGAAAAAAAGATTTAAAAAAATATACGTAGAAATAACTAATATTTGTAATTTAAATTGTTCTTTTTGTGGAGTTAATAAAAAGAATAAAAAAGAAATGTCAGTTAATGAATTTAAAATTGTTATTTCTAAGATTAAAAATTATACTGATTATATTTATTTACATGTTAAAGGAGAAGCATTATTACATAGTAATTTAGATGAAATCTTAAGTGTTTGTGATAGAGAAAATATAAAAGTAAATATTACTACTAATGGAACCTTGTTAAAAAATAATTATGATATATTGAACAATCATAAATCTATTAGACAGATAAATGTATCATTACATTGTGAGAATAATTATAGTAATTATTATAATGATGTATTTGAAGTATGTAAAAAACTATCTAATAATATTATTATAAGTTATAGAATATGGAATCTTAATAATTATGAACTTGATGGTAATTCCACAAAAATTGTGGATATAATTATTAATAGTTATAATTTATCAAGAGAAATTGTTGATAAAATAATAAATGATGTTTCAATTAAGATAGATAATAACACTTTTGTTAATAAAGATAATTTATTTACGTGGCCTAATGAAAATAATAACTTTAATATAGATGGTAAATGTTATGGCCTTGATACTCATATTGGGATATTATCTGATGGAACTGTTATACCTTGTTGTTTAGATTCAAATGGTGAAATTAATTTAGGAAATATTTTTGAAGATAATTTAGATGATATATTGAATTCAAATATTGTAAATAATATGATTTTGGGTTTTAAAAATAATAAATCAATTTGTAGGTTATGTAAAAATTGTGATTTTAGAAAGAGGTTCATGAGATAAATATGATTGAAGAAATTCTTAAAAAATTTAATATTGGTGGAGAGTTAGTTGAGGTAACAAAAACTGGTTCCGGGAATATTAATAAGACTTATGTATTAAGTGTAAAAGGTAATGACGGAATAATTAAAAAATATCTTTTACAACAGATAAATACTAAGGTTTTTTCTGAACCATATAAATTAATGAAGAATATAGAAGGGGTTACTTCGTATTTAAAGAAACAATTAATCAAAAATGGTGATACGAAACACAAAGTGTTGGAAGTTATTAAAACAAGAGATGGAAAGCCTTTGTGTTATGTAACTAACGAATCAGATACTAGAGAATATTATAGAATGTATGATTATATAGATAATGCAATTTCTTATGATTGTTCTTTTGATTCAAATGTTGTATTTTGCACTGGTAAGGCTTTCGGTAATTTTCAAAGACTTCTTGAACATTATCCTATGGATAAACTCGAAGAAACAATTAAAGGATTTCACGATACAAAAGAAAGATATAATAAACTAATATATGATATAAAGATTGATCCTGAAGGAAGAGCATTAGAAGTATCTCGAGAAATAGTCTTTATTTTGATGAGAGAAGATAGTTATTCTCAAATAACTAGTGAATTAAATGCTGGAGAAATTCCTCTTAGAGTTACTCACAATGATACTAAAGTTAATAATGTAATGATTAATAAAGATATAAATGATTATTTAGCAGTTATAGATTTAGATACTGTTATGCCTGGAAGTATGTTATATGATTATGGAGATGGAATTAGATCAACAGCATCAACTGCATCAGAAGATGAAACAAATTTAGATAAAGTGCAATTGGATATGGATTTATTTAAGTCATATACAGATGGTTATATGAGTGAGATGGCAGATCATTTAACATATGAGGAAGTATCTTTAATGGGAGAATCTATTAGAATTATTACTCTAGAATTAGCAATTAGATTTTTAAATGATTATATTAATGGAGACACATATTTTAAAATTAATTATGATAAACATAATTTAGATAGAGCTAGAAATCAAATTAAGTTGGTTCAAGAAATAGAAAATAAACTTGATGAAATTAATAAATATATTGTTGATAGTTATAATAAATATATTACAAAAGGAAGACCTAAAATAAAAATATAAAGCCTTTTTTTTAGTTATTGTTTATGATAATATTAGGCTATGTGGAGTAAAGAAGTGAAAAGAGATAAAGAAATTGATATTGCAAGAGGTATTGGTACGTTATTAGTAACTCTTGGTCATAGTATGTATATTAATAAATACTTTAAAGAATGGATTTATTCTTTTCATATGCCTTTATTCTTTTTTATATCTGGATATTTATTTAATTATGATAAATATAAAGATAACTATAAATTATTTTTAAAAAAGAAAATTAAATCATTTATTATTCCATATATTTTGCTCGCTTTATTTATATGGTTTATCTTGTTTTTGTTTGATTATAAATTTATTTTAACTGAAGAAGCAAAAAATAGATTTATTGGTATTTTTATAGGTTTTAGATTATCTAAGTATTATTTTTGTTTATGGTTTGTTTTGGTATTATTTTTTATAGAAAATATCTTTTATTTTCTTATTAAATATTTAAAAAGATATTTATATTGTATAGCTATTTTTATGTTTACTATTAGTTATTTTGAATTTAAATATATTAATGGTTTTATATATAGTATTGATTTAATACCTATTAGTTTATTCTTTTTTATTACTGGATATTTATTTAAAAGAGATTTTTATAAATTTAGTTGTAAAATTAATAAATATTTGAAATTATGTTTATCATTTATATTTTTAGTAATTGGATATTGTTTTGCTCATTTAAATAGTGTTTATCATGGGTTAATAAATATATATGATTGTAATATTGGAAATCCTATATATTATTTTGTTGCTGCTTTTTCAGGTGTTTTTTGTGTTTATTTATTTTCATATGGTATTAGGAAATGTAATATTCTTGAAGATTTAGGAAAAAATACTTTAATTATTTATGCTTTTCAAAATCCAATTGTATTTCCTATTGCTTATTATTTTATAGATTGTTTATCTTTACATAGTAAAAATATTAATTTTTTAATTTCTATTATTTTGGCATTGCCTTTACTTAGGTTGATAGCATATTTAATTGATAAGTATATTCCTGTAATGTCTGGGAAAAGTAAATAATATAGTTTTGTTAATAGTTAATCTTGAAGATTAACTTTTTTGTTTTATAATTTTTGATTGTATGTTATTATATAGTAGCAATTTGAGGTGATAATATGGATGAAATAATTATTAAAGGTGCAAGAGAGAATAATTTAAAAAATATTAATCTTACTTTACCTAAAAATAAGTTAATTGTAATGACTGGTGTTTCAGGAAGTGGTAAATCTAGTTTGGCTTTTGATACTATTTATGCTGAAGGACAAAGAAGGTACGTAGAAAGTTTATCTAGTTATGCTAGACAGTTCTTGGGTGGAACTGAAAAACCTGATGTCGACTCTATAGAAGGATTATCTCCATCAATTAGTATTGATCAAAAAACAACTAGTAATAATCCTAGAAGTACAGTTGGTACTGTTACTGAAATATATGATTATTTTAGACTTTTATATGCTCGAATTGGAACTCCAATGTGTCCTAATCATCATATACCTATTAAAGGTCAAAGTATTGAAGAAATGGCTAATAAATTGCTTGAATATAGTGAAGGAACGAAAATGATAATTATGGCTCCCGTTGTACATGGAGAAAAGGGAACTCATAAGGAACTTCTAGATAAATTAAGAGCAGATGGTTATGCAAGAGTTAGAGTAAATGGTGAGATGCATGAATTAACTGAAGAGTTTAATTTTGATAAAAATGTTAAAGATAATATTGATGTTGTTGTAGATAGATTAGTAATTAAGGAAAATATTAGAGGTAGATTGTTTGAATCATTAGAAGCCTCTTGTAAACTTTCTAATGGAAAAGTAGTAATTGATATAGTTGGAGATAAGGAACTATTGTTTTCTGAACTTTATGCATGTCCATATTGTGAATTTTCACTTCCAGAACTTGAACCCCGCATGTTTAGTTTTAATGCTCCTTATTGCGCTTGCCCTGATTGTAAAGGACTTGGAATAAAACTATCAATTGATCCAGAATTAGTTGTACCTGATAAAAATAAATCTCTTGAAGATGGGGCAATCGTAACTCTTGGAGATGACACTGATAATATTTATTATAAAAGATTAGAATGTATGTGTAAGCACTATAAAATTAGTACTACTAAACCATTTAAAAAGTTAACTCAAAAAGAAAAAGATTTGATTTTTTATGGTAGTTTAGAACCAATAAAATTTAATTATTCTTCTCGTAGTGGAAATATAACTAATCAAGTTGATTATTATGAAGGAGTAATAAATAATTTACAAAGACGTTATATGGAAACGACAAGTACATGGATTAGAGAATGGTTAGAAAATTATATGGTTGAGACTGAATGTGAAACTTGTCATGGTGCAAGACTTAATAATGATGCATTATCAGTTTATATTAATAATAAAAATATATTTGAGTTAACTTCTATGAGTATAGATAAGATAATAGAATTCTTTAATAATTTAAAACTTAATAAAGAACAGGAATCTATTGCAGATTTATTAATTAAGGAAATTAAAAGTAGACTTAATTTCTTATCTAACGTAGGACTTGAATATTTGACTCTTAGTAGAATGGCTGGAACTTTGTCTGGAGGTGAACTTCAAAGAATAAGACTTGCTACTCAAATTGGGTCTCGCTTAACTGGAGTATTATATGTTTTAGATGAACCAAGCATCGGTCTTCATCAAAGAGATAATGAAAGACTTATTAATTCTTTAAAAGAAATGAGAGATCTTGGAAATACTTTGATTGTTGTTGAACATGATACAGATACTATGCTTGCTGCAGATTATTTAGTAGATATTGGCCCTCATGCTGGAAGTGAGGGAGGTTATGTTATGGCAGCAGGTACTCCAGAAGAAGTAATGAAAGTTGAAAATAGTATAACTGGAAGATATTTAAGTGGAAAAGAAAAGATAGAAGTTCCAAATAAAAGAAGGACGGGAAATGGTTCTTTTATAGAAATAAAAGGTGCTTCTGAAAATAATTTAAAAAATATTGATGTTAAATTTCCTCTTGGAACTTATACATGTGTTACTGGAGTATCCGGAAGTGGTAAAAGTAGTTTGGTTATGAGAATATTATCTAGTGCTGCCATGAAGCATGTTTATGGTTCTAAAGTATATGTTGGAAAACATAAAAAAATTGTGGGACTAGAAAATATAGATAAAATAGTAGAAATAACTCAAAATCCAATTGGTAGAACTCCAAGAAGTAATCCTGCTACATATACAGGGGTCTTTGATGATATAAGAGATTTATTTACAAATACTAAGGAAGCAAAAATGTATGGATTTGAGAAAAATAGATTTTCTTTTAATGTTAAAGGTGGAAGATGTGAAGCATGTCGTGGAGATGGAGTTAAAAAAATTGAAATGCATTTTTTACCTGATGTATATGTTCCATGTGAAATATGTCATGGAACTCGTTATAATAGTGAAACTTTGAACATAAAATATAAAGGGAAAAATATTGCTGATGTACTTGAAATGAGAGTTAGTGAAGCATTAAAGTTTTTTGAAAATGTTCCAAAAATTAAATCTAAACTTCAAGTTTTAGAAGATGTTGGAATAGGTTATTTAAAACTTGGGCAAAGCGCTACAACATTGTCTGGTGGAGAAGCAAGTCGTGTTAAACTTGCAAAAGAATTACAGAAAAAACCAACAGGTAAAACATTGTTTATTATGGATGAGCCAACAACTGGACTTCACTCTGATGATATTAAAAGATTACTTGCAATTATTCAAAAAATAGTAGATAATAAGGATACAGTAATAGTTATAGAACATAATTTAGATATGATTAAATGTTCTGATTATATAATTGATATAGGACCTCTTGGAGGAGATAATGGTGGAGAAATTGTTGCTACTGGTACTCCAGAAGAAGTTTCTAAAAATAAAAACTCATTTACGGGTGAGTTTTTAAAGAAAATGTTATAGGAGGATTTATGAAATTAGTTACTAAAGGAAAATTTAATTTATTACTTGAGTTTATTCTTTATTCAGTATTATATACTGCTGCTTTTATGGCTGTTGAGAGTATGTTTAATAGTTTTGAAATAAATAGTGAACATAATATTATTATTGCTTTTATAGCAATTGTTATAATTTATGTTCTTGAAAAAGTTTTAAAACCAATTTTGGTTACAATATCTACCCCTATTACTGGTATTACATTTGGTTTGTTTTACTTTGTAATAAATGCATTTATTTTAAAGTTAACTGATTGGATTATGGGGCCTAAACTTGATTTTACTGATATATGGATACTTTTCTTTATTTCAATTATTTTAGCTTTATTAAATCTTTTAATAGAAAAGTTAATTATTGAACCAATTATAAGAAAGGCAAATAGAAAATGAATAGAGTAGCGGTTGATTTCGGAGTTTTTCAGGTATATTGGTATTCCATCTTTATAATTATTGGAATGCTTGTTGGTATGTTTTTGGTTTATAGCGAATCAAAAAAGAAAAAAATATCTGATTCTGTAGTAACAAATATTATCTTCTATACTGTTTTAGTTTCAATAGTCGGTGCTAGAATATATTATGTTATGTTCAACTGGGGTTATTATAGTGAACATTCTTTAGAAATATTAGAAATATGGAATGGTGGCCTTGCAATTCATGGGGCAATAATATTTGGTGGATCTTTTTTGATTGCTTATTGTATGAAAAAAAGACTTGATGTTTCGATGGTACTTGATATTTGCTGTGTTGGACTTATAATAGGACAAGCAATTGGAAGATGGGGAAATTTCTTTAATCAAGAAGCATATGGTGCAGAAGTTTCACTTGATTTTTTAAAAGGATTACATTTGCCTCAATTTATTATTGATGGTATGCATATTGGAACAAAATATTATCATCCAACATTCTTGTATGAATCAATATGGTGTATTATTGGATTTATAGCACTTTTAGTTATTAGGAAAAGACGTTATATTAAAACTGGGCAAATATTTGGTTTATATTGTATGTGGTATTCTCTAGGAAGATTCTTTATAGAAATATCTAGACAAGATAGTTTAATGCTTGGACCAATAAAAATGGCTCAATTAGTTTCAATTGGAATGTTTGGATTAGGATTATACTTTTTTATTAGAAGATTTAAATGCGCTAGATTTGACCATCTTTATAATAATGAGGGAGTTACTATTCAAATGCAATAAAAAGAGTATATATAATATATTGACTTATAATACCTTTTGTGTTATTTTATAGATGACACGTAAAGGTGTTTTTATTTTGGTAAAAAAGGTGGGGAATTTATGGCTTTGAAAGAAAAGAAAACCATTGATGAAAAAAGTAAAGAAATACTAGATCAAATGGAGAAGGTTACTAAAGAAGTAAAAAAGAAAGAAAATAAGAAAGAAAAAAAAGATTCTAAGAAGGAAGAAAGTAAACAAGTAGTTAAAAAAGAGTCTTGGTGGCATGGAGTTAAATCTGAATTTAAGAAGGTAAGATGGCCTAATAGAAAAGAAATGGTTAAATATTCTATTGCTACAATAATTTTTATTTTATTTTTCGCTTTATTCTTCTATTTGATTGAACTAGTTGTATATTTAATTAAGACTATGTAGGGGTGGATTTATGGAAAAACAATGGTATGTAGTTAATACTTATTCTGGTCATGAGAATAAGGTTAAAGAAAAATTAGAGATGCGTGCAGCATCAATGGACATGAAAGATTATATCTTTAGAGTGGTTATTCCTGAACAAAAAGAAGTTGAAGTAAAAGATGGTGTAACTAAAGAAAAAGTAAAGAAGATGTTTCCAGGGTATGTTCTTGTAGAAATGGTTATGAGTGACGAAGCTTGGTTTGTAGTAAGAAATACTCCTGGTGTTACAGGGTTTATTGGATCAAGTGGAAAAGGTGCAAAGCCTACACCACTTCAACCTTATGAAGTTGATAATATTCTTAAAAATATGGGAATTAGTAGACTTGATGTTGATAAAGAACTAGAAGTTGGTGCTAAAGTTAAAATTATTGCTGGAGCATTTTCTGGTATGTATGGTGTAATCGAATCAATTGATTTACCAAATCAAAAATTAGAATTAAATGTAGATTTATTTGGTCAAGAAACTTCTGTAGAAGTGGAATTATCACAAATTGAGATTGCAAATAATTAAAAACACTTGCAAAATATAATAAAAAGTGATAATATCAAATCGCTATATTTAATTATATAGATTGATTAGTGGGAAGCGAAGAAGCGCAATTTGCGCAAAAAAATGAGTGCTATTAGGACCACTCGCGAAAACTAAAAAATATAGGAGGTGTTTTTCGTGGCAAAGGAAGTTGTAAGTAAAGTTAAGTTGCAAATTCAAGCTGGAAGAGCTACACCAGCTCCACCAGTTGGAACTGTATTAGGACCTAAAGGAATTAATTTACAAGAATTTTGTACTAAATACAATGATGCAACTAAAGATAAAATAGGAGATGTTTTA
>CACXGX010000086.1 GCA_902767365.1 uncultured Erysipelotrichaceae bacterium | reverse complement strand
TTTCTGTCCTTTAATCTTTTCCATTTATTTTTAAAAGTTTAAATATTTCAACAATTACAACTGGTGAGAATACTAATATTACCACTTCAATTATATTATTAACTGGCAAAGCAGGAATACTAAATATTGTTCTTAATACTGGAACAAATAATATCACAAACATAAATATTGAAGATAGAGCAATTGCCCCAAGCAAAACCGTATTATTAAATATTTTTCCTTTAAACAATGATTTTTTATTATCTCTAATATTAAACACATGTACTAATTCTGACAATGCAAGAACTATAAAGGCCATAGTTTGCCCTATTTGGATTTTGCTTTGGTCAAGAGTAAGATTCCCTATTGGAGTTGTAGTTGATTTTAGACCAACTATAAACGCAATTAGAGTGATTAATCCTATCATTACACCCTGATAAACTATTCTATATGTCATTGATTTTGTAAATATTCCTTTTGACTGTTTTAAAGGCCTTCTATTCATAACATCATCATTTGCAGGATCAAATGCTAATGCTAATGCTGGAAGTGAATCAGTAACAAGATTTACCCATAGTATATGAATAGGAAGTAAGATATTTAAAGCACCTATATTCTCAATTCCACACCATTTTGCAATGACTGTTGAAAACAATGTAGCCAAAAATAATACTACAACTTCTCCTATATTACTTGATAGTAAAAATTGAATAACTTTTAATATATTGTCATATATTCTTCTTCCTTCTTCAACAGCTGATACAACAGTTGCAAAATTATCATCTACCAAAATAACATCTGCCGCTTCTTTTGCAACATCAGTTCCTACTGTTCCCATTGCACATCCTATATCCGCGCTTTTTAAAGCTGGACTATCATTTACTCCATCTCCTGTCATTGCGACAATTTCGCCATTTTTTTGCCATGCTTTTACTATTCTAACTTTATGTTCAGGAGAGACTCTTGCATAAACAGAATATTTTCTTATATTTTTTTCTAAATCTTCATCTGATATTTTATCAAGTTCTGTACCTGTTATTGCTTCTTCTTCATTTTCTAATATTCCAAGTCTTTTAGCAATTGCCGTTGCCGTAACTTTATGGTCTCCTGTTATCATTACAGTTTTAATTCCTGCTGTTTTACATTTTTCTACAGCAAGTTTTGCTTCTTCTCTCGGAGGATCTATCATTCCATACATTCCGACATAAGTTAAGTCCTTTTCCATCTCTTCTTTTGTAGGCTTCGATTCAAGTTCTTTATAACCAAAAGCCAAAACTCTTAAAGCATCTGTTGCCATCTTTTCGTTTGTATCTGTAATTGTAGGTATAAATGATTTTAAGTCATTTTGTATTTTTCCATGGTCTATATATGAAGTACATATGTTTAAAAGCTCATCAACTCCACCCTTTGTAAAGACAATATATTTATCTCCTCTTTTATGGACAGTTGTCATTAATTTTCTCTCTGAATCAAAAGGAATCTCGTCAATTCTTGGCATTTCTTCATAAACATTTTTAGTAAATCCCATTTTAAATGCAATATCAACTAATGCAGTTTCAGTAGGATCTCCTGTCAAAGTACCATCATCTGCAATTTTTGTATCATTACATAGCATTCCATTATACACCAAAAGTTGAACTTCTTGGTTTTCTTTATTGTATTTCATAAAATCTGAATTTTCGTCTAAATTACCTACATCGTAAACTGTATGATTTACAAATACCTTTTGAACTGTCATTTTATTTTGTGTAAGTGTTCCTGTTTTATCTGAGCAAATTACACTACTGCTTCCAAGTGTTTCAACAGCTGGAAGTCTTTTAACAATAGCATTTCGTTTTACCATTTTTTGAACACCTATTGCTAATACTATTGTTGATACTGCTGCCAACCCCTCAGGTATTGCAGCAACTGCTAAACTTACTGCTGTCATAAACATAGAAATTATTTCTCTTCCTTGAACCATACCTATAATAAATATTATTACACAAATAACCAAAGCCACTATTCCTAGTGTTTTTCCAAGTGAATTTAATTTCTTTTGAAGTGGTGTTTCTTGCTCTTCTGTATCTGTTAACATTTCAGCTATTTTACCAACTTCTGTATTCATCCCTGTTTCAACAACAATTCCTTTTCCTCTACCATAAGTTACTAAACTTGAAGAAAACAACATATTGGCTCTATCTCCAATAGGAACTTCTTCTTTATTTATTTCACTTGCTTGTTTTTCAACCGGAACAGATTCTCCTGTAAGTGATGATTCCTGTGATTTTAAATTTACAGCTTCAAATATTCTTAAATCCGCTGGGACAAAGTCTCCTGTATCCAATACTACTATGTCTCCCTCGACAAGTTCTCTTGAAGGCACTGATTTTATATTTCCATCACGAACTACTTTTGCATCATGTCCACTTAGCTTTTGAAGAGCTTCAAGCGATTTCTCAGCTTTTGCCTCTTGTGCTACTCCTATTATTGCATTTGCAATTACAACAATTAATATTATAATTGTATCTGTTATTCCTTCTCCTTGTGCAATTCCAATTATTCCAGAAACAATTGCTGCGATAATTAATACTATTATCATAAAATCCTTAAACTGCTCTAAAAATTTTATAAATAAAGATTTTTTCTTTTCTTGTTTTAATTCATTAAATCCATTTTCTTCTTGTCTTTTCTTTACTTCAATATCTGTAAGACCATTTTCCATATTTGTTTGAAGATATTCTTCTACCTCTTTAGCTGTTTTTCTATACCAATTTTCCATAAATATCTACTTCCTTTTATTTTTTTTAAATATTAAAATTTTACTAAATATAAAATTCAAAATTATTACTATAATATTAGCAATTATTTTCATTAAAAGTGCATTCCAACCTAATTTATCTACTGTAAAAATCATAATCCCTTCATCTACAGCAAGCGTAAGCAAACGACATCCGTAAAAATACACTATTTCTTTTAGTAATTCTTTTTTTGTATTTACTTTTGAATCGAAAACGTATAGTTTGTTTGTTATATATGCAAATGTTGCACCTATTATCCAAGCTAAAACATTACTTATAGCATTATTTATATGCAAAGTGTAATATAAAATTGAATAAGCTACTATATTTACTAGTGTAGTAAGTGCCCCAAATATAAGGTATCTCATTCCTTCTTTGTGTTTTCTATACCAATCTGCTAATTTCTTTAAATGTATTTTTTCTAATATTTTCAAAAAAAACTCTTCAATTTTGTCAATCATTTTAAACCTCTCTACACAATTATTCTTTTTTCAAAAAAATTTGATAGCACTCTTTATTTTTATTGTCCCTTCATATTGGTATTATAGGCGTTTTTGATATGTTTTTCAACTTTTTTCTTTCATTTTTTATTAAAAAGTCGTTACGCTCAATTTAGTAAGTTATGTTAGTCAAAATAATACTGCCTTGTTACAAAATGTTTGGTTTTTAACATCTCTATCAAATTTTATTTAAATTTATATATAATTAAATAGCAATAGCTTTATTTTCTATGCAATAAAAGAGATTATTCTAGATCTTAGAATAATCTCCTCTAATATACTTTTATAATTATTCAGCTGATCCTTCTGCTTCTTCTGGAGCATTGTAAGCTTCTAAAATAGCATTTTGAATCTTTTCTCTTGTTTC
>CACXGX010000085.1 GCA_902767365.1 uncultured Erysipelotrichaceae bacterium | reverse complement strand
TGTAGCTGAAAAACTTGAATTAAGCATTGAAATTAATAATTCTTTTACTTCTTCAAACATACTATTCTCTCCCTACTTTATTTTAGCTAAAATGCTTTCATCTTTTCCTGTTTTTGGATTTTTAACACTAAATTTAGCATAATTAACTGCAACACCATCATCTAAATCAATCTTTATTTTTTGGTCAGCAATATGTGCTATTTTTTCATCATATTCGTTTGTTTCTTGTAATTTTGCACTTATATCAGCCTGTCTTTTAGATAAATCTCTTTTAGTTGCTAAATCTATATCTTCATTTAATTTATCAGCTATTTCCTTTAATTCTTTTTCATACGTATTTTGCATTCTATGTAAGTAATCTAATCTAATTTTAGACACAAGACTTTCATTATATCTATGCATATAGGTTAAGCATTTAAATCCATTTTTCTTACCACTATCAAATAGCCAATAAATTGGTCTTTTTTGATACATCCTAACATGGTCATTATAAAAATCATTTGTAAAATATCTTCTAATAGTTTCTTCGCTATTTTCTCCATTTTTCTTTCCTAATGTTTCAGCGATAAATTCAAGATTTTCATATAATGTTTCTTTTCCATATATTATTTCTATAAATTTTTTAAATCTTGAAACAATGTCGTCTCCAAAATAACTATTTTCAGTTATAGGTATAATATTGTCTATATCTACTTCAAAAGTTTTATATTTATCTTTATCGAAATTTTTACCTCCACATACTATTCCTTCATTGTCCAGAGAATATCTTCCGAATAAACATCCAACATAATAGCTTATTAATTCTTTAACTAAAGATACTTGGTCAAATTTGCGAAGTGCAATTGTATTTTCATCAACATTTGCATCTAATTCTTCTGTTAATCCATATAATTTAATAAATATTTCATTTAAGCTTTCTTCTTTTTGTAGTAACATTTTTTTATTATTTTCTAATACTATTTTTATTTTCTTTATGCATTCTTTGATAGTTTTCTCTGATGTTATAGTTATAATAGGTCTCTTGAATCCCCATGAAGTTTCAGACAAATTCCAATCTTTTTTTGCTATTTCAATACATTCATTTACTAATTTAGGAATATCACCATCTTTAAACATTTCATTTTTTACAGGTAATACTGCAATATCGCCTGATAAAAAAGATAATGTTGGGCTTATAAATTTCAAAAAATTTGTAGTTATTTTTGAGTTTAGCATTGCTAAAATATATGGAAGTTTTTCATTATCTGCAAATAATGCTGGTCCTGAAGTATCAAAAAGAAATCCTTTTTCTTGCATTCTAAAGCTACTTTTATTTGATAAACCTGTCCAAGTTATAAACGGCTTAAAATAAAATGACTCACTTCTTATTTCTTTTGTATAACTTCCACCATTATACTTTTCTGTAATACTTTGTTTTAATTCATTCCCATTATTCTTCCAATTAATTAAATATTCATTATTACCATACCATTTTCTATATCTTCCGCCTTTTGATAAAGGATACCATTTTTCTGATGCTTTTTTACTTGTTTCTGCATTTTCATTTTCAAAACGTATATTGTCTATATCTACTTCAAACCAAAGTCTTAAGAAACGATTATTATCCATTGTTACTAATCCTTTTCTTGGACTTGCTATATCGTTAATAATTTTATTGTTTTTGAAGATTTCAAAAACATTTTCAGAACACCAATATGCAAAATTCTTTCCTGTCATATCATTAAACCTAGTAATATCAATTGAATATTTATCGTATTCTTTATTTAATAATCTTTCATTTTTATTTAATGAATCTCCATTTCTTAAATCTATAAAAGTAGTTTTTTTATTATCTTTATTGTTAGAAATGACAAATGCTGTTGTACCAAAACCTTCATCAAATGCATTGTTTCCAAGGTGTAACATAGATGTTATAAATTTTTTATTTATTATTATTTCTCTTAATTTCTCATAACTCGTTAAATACATCCATGACTCAGGAGTAACCATTGCTATGCATCCATCGGTTTTACATAAATCTATATTTATAAAGCAACTAAATAAATCATACTTTGTTTCTGCATAATTCGAGTCAATATATTCTTTTAATTCTTTATTAAACCCTTTATAGCTCATATAAGGTGGATTAGTTACCAAAACATCATATTTAGTTGTTAGAATTTTGGCTATAAAAACTATATTAAGTAATTTTATATTTATATCGTTAACTGAATTCAGTTCATATATAGATATTTCTTCTTCATTAATTTTTTCTATTTCTTTAATAATACTATCAAAATCAATTTTCTTAACTTTTAATAATGAACCTATATTTTTAGCATTATAAAAACTTTCAATGATGTATTTTGTTTCTGCATATATTTTTTCGTTTTTACTGAAAAGCTCCAATGCGTCTTTTGAAAGTGTGTTAGATTCAGTAAAGCTAAAAATATTTAATTGCCTGTTTTCAATTTCATTAAATATATTTTTGCTAAAAGTTCTTGCCTTTAACAAAACTGATAATATTGATAATTGTCCTGCTCGATCATCAATATCTAAACCATATAAATTGTTTTCTAGAATATTTTTACATATTTCATCTTTAAAATATCCTTTTTCTTCATATATTTTATATAATAATTCAAATGCATATATTAATATATGTCCACTACCACAACATGGATCTATAAATTTAATATCCTTTGGTTCTTTTTCTATAAATGTTGTGTCTAGACAATATTTTAATTGTTTTTTGTTTTGTAAAAATCTTCCTAAACTATTTTCAACCATATATTTTACAATCCAATCTGGTGTAAATAATTGCGTTGCATATGGTATTTCATTTTTCTTATATGCCTTTTTTTCATTAAATACTCTATCTTTTTCTGTTTGATTATAATATTGATAAAGCCACCCAATTATTTCGACATCGTTAAAGTTGTCTTCTGAAACTTCGTTTAACAATTTAGTTATATACCCTGATTCATTTAATAAGTTATCAGGAATAAGTATATCTATATAATCTGTTACTCCGTCAAAAACTTGTGGTATAACTTTACCAAGTTTCTTGCACACTAATAATAAAATATATTCAAATCTTTTATTATTATCTTGTATCGTTCCATAGTATTCTTTATTAAATTCTATATATAAATCAGGATTTATAAGATTAGATATTTTCATAATTTCAGGATCAGGAGTATTGTCTTTTGAAGATAATACTCTTACTCCTAATGATTGATTGTTTTTAGTTAGAGGAAGATAATCATGTATTTCCATATATCTAATTGCAATAATTCTATTAAACCAAGTATATGCTGCCTCTTCTATAAC
>CACXGX010000084.1 GCA_902767365.1 uncultured Erysipelotrichaceae bacterium | reverse complement strand
TTTATCTGAACAAACTACTGTTACAAAGATGGAAAGAAGAATCTTTGATTTAGATATAAGAAAATTAATTAATAACTGTCGAATTAACACGCCATCCAGTCTATATTTAAATTTCTTTCAACATTTAAGTTATGCTCATGAAGGCTTAAAAGGAAACTACGATGATATATATATTGATAAACCATTAAGAGAGTATATTGGCTGGATTGAAAGTGAAACTGGTATCGATATTTCTAATTTAGGAACAGGTGCAAGAAATGGAGAAAGAATAAAAATAAGAGAATTAATAAGATAATAGGTTGGTCGTATGAGTGAACAATGTAATAGTAAAAATAGATTACACTACATGTAACCTTTAATAAATAACATAAATTTAGATAGATTAGTACATAATCTGCCTTTTTATGCTATTATTTTAATAAATAAAAGGAATTGATCAAAATGAATGAAAATAAAACTAATATAAATTGGTTGATGACAATTTAGTCTAACTATTCATGAAACTTCAATAAAATAAAGAAAATTAATATATGTAGTAATTACATTTTTAATAAATAATTACTAAAAAGTATTAAAAATAGGTAAAAAAGATGGCTAAACATAGAATTTAAGATGTGGTGACAGGAGTCTAACTTTTTATAATAAGATAGAAATGCCCGATTTTAAAATGCAACAATACTTACTGAATCATAATTTTATGATAGAATACAAAACAATTAATGTGGTGGGGGGAAAAAACTATATGGAAAGATTAAATCCAAATGAGATAATTATGAATTTTATTGACAAAATGGATTACCTAAATAATGAACATGTACTAGGTTGTTTTTTCTATGGTAGTTATTTAACTGGATTTAATAATACTAATTCTGATATAGATTTACATATTATTTTTGATAATACAGACCCAAAACATTTAATTAGAGGAAATGATAGTATAGATGGATTAAGAATTGAGTATTTTGAAAAGCCGATTAATGATATATATCTTTCTGTAGATAATGATTTTAATAATCAAAATAATGCAATGTTATCTATTATAGGTACTTCATCGATTATATTTGATAAAACGGGGGACTTACATAAATTACAACAGTATGCTTTAGAAAAATTTTCTAATCCTTTACCACCACTTGAAGTTGAAGATGCTAGAGAATATGTTTCTATTTTAAATAATCGTATGGAAAAATTAGAGAATGCTGCTAATAATAATGATCCATATTTTTATCATTTATATCATTTAACAATAGAGAAAATTAGAAAATTTTATCATAAATTAAATGGAATGCCTGAAGTACAAACTTCAAAAGTATTTAAAGTTTATACAGATGAAGAATACAGAAAATCTTTTTATAAAGACAATATTCCTGAAGAAGAATTTGTTGCTATGTACTTAGATGCAACAACTGATATTAGTACTGATATGCAAAGTAAGTTGAATAAAGCAAAGAATTTGTTTAATTATGCTAAAAGAAATGTTTCACTAAATAAAAATAGATATCGCATCATAATTAAATCGAGAAATAATAATATTAAAAGATAAACTAATAAGTAGGACCATAATCCTGCTTTTTATGTTATAGTTTTATTAGATTTAAAGGAATTGAGCCAAATGAATGAGAATAAAACAAACATCAATTGTTTGATGACAATTTAGTCTAACTATAAAAAAAGATGTAAAAGAATGAAAAAAACTTTATTAAAAACAAACGTTCATGATGTTGAAGATACATTAATAATTGTAGGTAGTTGTCTTGATAGAATACAACCAGAAGCTTATAAAGAATTAAATAAGATTTCAGATAATATTTATGATGTATTTTTAGAAGAAACACACATAAACATGGTTATAACTAAAATAATTGGTATGATATCAAGAGTTAAAATAAATAAAATAATATTTGCATCGGTAGATAAGTCTCCGCACTGTGTTCAACTACACTATATAGAAAATGAGATAAGAAAAGCTATGAATATTGATGATAAAGAAATAATTCATTATGTTGCGATTGATAACAACCTAATAGAAATATCTAAAGAAACGATAAAAAAATCTAAATCCTTAAGTGAATTAGAACAAATAAAATAATTTATTTACGAGTTTAACTATAGAAATAAAAATAAAATTTATAGCAACCATTTATGCAAATTCTTTCTTAAATATTAATCTTATGATGTTTTTAGTATCTTAAGTATATAATTTTGTTTGCTCTTATGCTATTTTTAACATATAATAATTTGCATGTGAGGAATAATATGAAAATTGAAGAAATAAAATCTTATGAAGAGATAAAGAATTATTGTGATTCTGTTGGTGAAGAAAATTTAACTAATGAGGAAATAGATGCGTTATGTATTAAAGTTGGAGAAATTTGTGAAAGAAGAATAGAAAAGCACAAAAAGGGGAAACATTCTTCAAAGTATAGAGCTGCCTTAAAATTAATGGAGTATGGTATTGCTTCTTCTGTTACTTATCAGTTAACACATTGTACTGATGAAAGACAAAGAACAATGGCTAGACAAATAGATGAAGCAATTGGAGACGCAATTTGCAAAGAAGCTCGTGCACGAGAATCTAATAGAGTTTTGAGATAATAGAAATAAAGATTAAAGTTTGTGTTCCAATAACTTATAATTATGTTATAATATTTTAGGAAAGGGAGTAGTTTTCACTAGTTTTTAGTGATTATATGGCATCATTACGATTTTATATCCTCTGTATAAGAGTACTTTGTATTTTAACGAGATTTGATTCAATTATGGATTGGTCTCTTTTTTTTAAGGTAATTATGTTTTTAAATATTATTATTTTAGTTGTTGGTTTTATATTTTTAATAAAAGGAGCAGATTTATTTGTTAATGGGCAAGTGGGGTAACTGGTAATTTTAAAGTCTCAAAAATGTTAATTGGATTAACGATAGTAGCACTAGGGACTTCGCTTCCAGAACTTGTAACAAGTGTTACTGCTACAAAGAAAGGGGAAGATGATATTGCCATAGGTAATGTAGTTGGAAGTAATATATTTAATATAGGTCTTGTAATTGGTATTCCAATTGCTTTATTTGGAGGTATTTCAAATATAAACTTTAGTTATATAGATATTGTAATAATGGTTGTTGCTGCTTTTATATTATTCTTGTTTTCACTTAATAATCGTATAATTTCTAAAAAAGAAGGTTTTATATTCCTATTAGCATTTATTATTTATTATAGTTATGTGATTTTTGGATAATAAAATATTTGGAAGATTTAATATTATGAATAATAAAGCATTGTACAATCTTTAATTAATGCAAAAAAGGCTATAAAATTAGCCTTTTTTCTTTGTAAAAAAATGATGACATTCATTTTTATTTAATAAAATATTCAGGGTAATGTTTATTACTAATTTGATTTAAGTTAATATTTAATTCATATAATAGTGATATTAAATCTTGATATTCCTCTTCTTTATTTTTGATATGTTTAACAATCTCAATTTCTATAAATAATCCTAGATTTTTTACATCATCAAAAGAAATTTCATATTTATCTTTATATAGATATTTTTCTCTTGTTTTTTCAATACAACATATTTCTTCAAATCCATAAACATTGAGGATTTTAGAGAAACTGTCAAAATCATTAATTTCGCTTTCGTATTCATCTACATAATTTTCGTGTTTCTTTTTATAGTTAATAATATATTTATTATTTTCTTTTCTAACACGTAAGAATTCATCATTATTATCACGATATTTAAACGAATAGTAATGTGCGACATGATTTTCGATACCTAAATATTTTGTATTTTTATTAATTAAGTTCTTAATTCTTTTGTTTTCAATATCATTTGTTTTTATTTTAACTTCAATTTCTATGTCATTGTTATTCTTTTCTTCAATGAAATTATATAAAGATACATTGAAGATATCACATATTTTTACGATTAAATCAATAGAAGGTAATGTTCTATTTGTTTCCCAACTAGAGATAGTTTTATCTGATACAAACAGTTTATTACCTAAATCATATTGTGACATATTATTAGAGATTCGTAACTTTTTAATTTTTTCACCAATATTAATCATTTTGCCCTCACATGTTGTTATTATACCATGTATTGGCATATTAAAACTCTATGTTTTGTAGAAAACAAAAGGTATTATCTAATGATATGATTTGTTTGTGAGGAGATTATGATGGGAGAAATATTGAATGTTGGTGACGAAGTTTATGTATATAAAGACTTTTGGAAATCGCTAGAAGATGAAACAATAATTAAAGGAGTAATCATTCATGCAGAAAATTACGATTATGGATATCATGGAAGTGGAGATTGGTATTGGGATTATATTGTTAAAGATGAAGATGGAAAAGAATATTATGCAAATCATGGTTCAGGCTATAAGCCGTTTAAAATTGCAACTAAAGAAGAAATAATTGAATACATAAAGGATGCCATATCTAATAAAGAAGAATTAAAAAGAAAAGCATATCAAGAATTAAGCGATGAAGCTATAGGCATATATATAAAAGAATATATCAAAATGAAGAAACAAAATTGTTATTATTTGAGTAAAGAGATTAAAAAATTAAATAGATTATTGGGAGAGTTTGATAAAAATGAAATGATTGATCATTTATTAACTTCTGAAAGTAGAGGAAAAGAATTAAGAAAAAATTTATCTAGCAATAAACAATCAAAAAGCTTTAGAAACTAAACTAAAGTTTTTTTATGTATTAAAATCCGTATCTTTTTCAAAGCCTTTACATTACTTTTAGATATATTGAATATTATAGATAGAAATATGATATACTTGATAAGTAGAGTTCCTTAAATGATTCGTTCTTGTAATCAATTTAAATTAAAGCAAAAACTTATACAAAATTATTGTTAACTGGTTGATAATGATTTAATCTAGTCATTTATATATTGATGCACAAAATTTTATGTGTGAGGTGAGCAAAGTGTTATTTAGAGCATATAAGAAAGAGGATGCCAAGAAAATATTAAGTTGGATCAAAAATGAGAGAGAATTTAGATTATGGAGTGCAGATAGGTATGATAGTTACCTAGCTACACCAAATGATATAAATAAAAATTATTCTAGAAGTAAGGAGATATCTAATTTTGATCCAATGACCTTAGAAGATGAAGGTAAAGTAATAGGCCATTTAATATTAAGAAATCCTGGTAATGATAAGGGAATTATTAGATTGGGTTTCATTATTGTTGATAATAGCATCAGAGGTAAGGGATATGGTAAAATTCTTATAAATGCTGCCATAAAATATGCAAGAGAAACTATAGGAGCAAAAGAAATAAATTTAGGTGTATTTTTAAATAATGAAGGAGCTTTACACTGCTTTGAATCAGTAGGATTTAAAATAATCAAAATAGAAAAAAATGCATATCAATTTTATGATGAACAATGGGATTGCGCAGAAATGATTCTTAAATAAAAATTTATAAATTTTAAAGGGTGGTGTTCGGACGCAACACTTGATGGAAGAGGCTATAAAATGAATAAAAAACAAAAAAATCCATTTTCAGATTCATCAGATTTATCAGATGATGTTATTGAAAAACATGGTATTTGTCTATATCATGGAATAAGATTTGATACTATTAATAGATTAGAATCCATTTTTCAAACGGGTTATATATTACCAAGTGATAAAGTTAAAAGAGAATTTGTATCATATGATGGAACTGTTAAATATTTATATATAAGCAATGATAGTGAAGAAAATTGTAATATGGGAAAATATGTAAGTGTAATGCCATTTGAAGATGATTTGGAATTTAATGTATTTGTTAGAGAAAATCTATTTTTTGCTATTAAAGGGTCAATAAAAGTCATTGAAACTACACACGTTTCTTATGATGAATATTGTGATATAAAAAATAAAGATAAATGCGATAATTATTATAGTTATGCTTTTAATGAATATTTTGTTGAAAAAGGTATATCCTTAGATGATGTTATTTATATTGGAATTGATTCTAGCTACTTTAATGGTGATTATGATAAAACAGTTGAAGATGTAATTAATTTAATTAATGTCTACAAAATAAATATACCTTTTGTTGATGAAAGAACAAATAACGAAATTTATAGATTAAATACTAAAAAGACGATTAAAAAATAAAAAGAATTGATTCAAATGAATGAAAATAAAACAAATTATTTACATTATTATAAGAAGAACATTGTAGAACTGATAAATCAGTTCTTTTTAATTAAAAATATATCAAAGTTCTATGTTTTGTAGAGAACAAATATATATATTTGATAATAGTATTATATTGTAATATCAAATATTATAAATTTACAAAATATAGGAGGTAAAAATGAGTGAATTTGATAAAATGGTTATACTTAGAAAACATAAAATGGAGGATTGTGATCATTTATTTGTAAAAAGGGAAGAAGGGTTTGTAGCAAGGGGATGCCATTCTTCAGATTATGAATATATACCTAGTGTAGTAATATGCCTTAAATGTGGATTAAATAATATCCATCGTTTTAAAGAATATGATGATAAACTAGATAGAGTTAATGATGAAGTATTTAAAAAGCAGTTTTCGTACAATGATCATAGAGAACCTAACTATAATTTAATTTCTAACGAAGTTTTTAGAACGTTTAATGAACCCACTTTATATAGAATAGCAACTTGTATTAATTCTGAAGCAAGTACTGAAGAAATTTTTAATATGATGAAAGAACTCTCAATAATAGAACGAGAAGAAGGTAGAATTAATATTAATAATGAAGAAGTATTAAATCGTTTAAAATCTAGATTATGTAATAATAAAAGACTAGTAAAGAAATAAAAGCACCAATTTATGATAGTTAGAATTATTATTTAATATCTTTCAATATTATTTTAAAATGAAGAAATCAATACTAAAATCAATTAACATTTAAATGTATATGATTATTGTTATTCATTAAATGAATGTCAAATTCTAGTAAAATATTTATGAATTATCAAAATAAAATAATTGGAAGATTAAAATACAATGATTTGTCATATGTCCTGGATATTATAATTAATATTTTATACTGTTTTATAGTATTCCATCGCTTCTAAGTATGGTTTATAAAGAAAAAGGACTATCTATAGATGATGGAAGTAAATTTGTTATGGATAAAATTGTACGAAAAAATCGTACGTTTGAAAGTAAAAGCTAAAGATGGGAAAATGAGGGAAACTAATACATTAGATACTAAAGGTATTTTTAGATTAATTGAATCAATTCCTTCGCCTAAAGTAGAACCATTTAAGATGTGGTTAGCAAGCTTAGGTAGCGAGAGAATTGATGAAGTATTTGATCCTGAAATAGCTATAAAAAGAGCAATAAATTATTATAGAAAACATGGTTATGATGACAAATGGATTGAAACAAGGATTAAAGCAACATTAGATAGGAATAAATTAACTGATGTATGGAAAGATGGAGGAATTACTGAAGATTTTGAATATGGGATTTTAACAAATGAAATATATAAAGAGTGGTCAGGAATGACTGCTTCGGAATATAAATCTTATAAAGGCATTCGAAAAGAAAACTTAAGAG
>CACXGX010000083.1 GCA_902767365.1 uncultured Erysipelotrichaceae bacterium | reverse complement strand
TGAAAGTTTAAAAGAAATGAGTCTATTAGAAATTAAAGAATTAGTAGACGCTATGAAAGAAGAATTTGGAGTAGATCCAAGTGCAGTTGCAGTAGCAGCACCAGTAGCTGGTGGAGCAGCAGCAGCTGATGAAGGACCAAGTCAAGTTACTGTAACTCTTGTAAATGCAGGAGCTGCAAAGATTAATGTTATTAAAGTAATTAAGGAAATTACTGGATTAGGACTTGCTGATTCTAAAGCTATCGCTGATAATGGTGGAGCTATTAAAGAAAATATTCCAGTTGCTGAAGCTGAAGAAATTAAAGCTAAATTAGAAGAAGCTGGAGCAGAAGTAGAAGTTAAATAATTATATTTAAATTTCGAATTAAGACTACTTTAAAATGTAGTCTTTTTTTTGTATAATTATAATTGGGTGGTATATATGAAGATATGCAATAATTGTCATTTACAGTATGAAGAAGAAAAAGAGTGTTGTCCATATTGTGGATATGGTAATAATGTTACAAATAATAAAGTAGATTTGATTATGAATTTAGCAAATGTTAAGGATGATAATGATACTACAATGAGGCTTGAAAAAGTACCATTAGGAGGATATCAATCATTAAATGAAGATTATAAGGGAGCTCTTGCTATTTCTATTATTTTATTAGTACTTTCAATATTTCCGGGTTCTTTATTTTTCTTTCAATTTATTACTTTAAAAGCAGATTTAAATAGTGATTTTTTAGAGAAAAGTAAAACTAGTGTTTACATTAAAAGAATTCCTTTTATTGTGATTAGTCTTGTTATTTTATTTTTAATTTTAATTTTGATAATAAAATTTATATATGTTAGGAAAAAAATTAAAAAATTACAAAAATGTGGTGTTGTTTTAAAAAATACTCCTTTTATTATAATAACAAATGGAGCATTGATGCGTGTAAAAGTTGTATATAAAGATGAATTTGGAAATACTCATATTTTTAAAGGCTTATTACCTAAATATG
The DNA here is from genome assembly GCA_902767365.1 of uncultured Erysipelotrichaceae bacterium. Classification (GTDB taxonomy): domain Bacteria; phylum Bacillota_I; class Bacilli_A; order RF39; family UBA660; genus RUG13868. The sequence goes on along the minus strand of CACXGX010000083.1, from coordinate 1,028 downwards.
CAATAAGAAATGGTGTATGTGATGTTATTTTTAATCCGAATAATTATAAACAATATTTTGTTAGATATAATATTTCATAAGATGCTTTTTTGAAATAATTGGTGAAAATAATAATATATATATTAAAAATTAAATTGATTTTAATTGCATATAGTTGTAAAATTTTAAAAAATATGTAATAAAATCACTTGAAAAATAAGTGTTTATGTTGTAATATATGATTACGAAAGGAGTTAACTATATATTTATTGTAGTTAACTCTTCTTTTTATTTTTAAGAGGTGATAGGATGGCTCAGTATTTTGATAATGCTAATTTACCAAGCAATATTAAAGAATTTGAAACCATCTTTTTAAATACTAAATTTTCTTTTAAGTCGGATAATGGTGTTTTTTCAAAAGATAAATTAGATTTTGGTACTAGAGTTTTGCTTGAAGCTTTACCTATTAACGAAATGAATGGAGATATACTTGATTTAGGTTGTGGATACGGAGTTGTAAGTATTATTCTATCTAAATTTATAGATGGAAATTTTGATGCTGTTGATGTTAATAGAAGGGCTCTACATTTATGTGAAATAAATAAAAAATTAAATAAAGTTAGTAATATTAACTTTATAGAAAGTAATTGTTATGATGAATTAAATGATAAAAAATATAATTATATAATTACAAATCCACCAATTAGAGCTGGTAAGGATATTGTATATAAGATGCTTAGAGAAGCAAAAAATCACTTGAAACCCAATTGGCAGTTGTATTTTGTTATGAGAAAAGATCATGGCGCAAAGACTGCTATTAAAGATATATCTGATTTATATAAGACTGAAGTAATTTGTAAAGAAAAAGGGTTTTTTGTAATAAAATGTTTTTTTGATTGACAACTTGAAGTATTTGTGATAATAATATAAATTGGCTACGTATTAGATTGGGCTATTTTTGTTCTTTGTAAAATATTGTAATAGGGGTGAATTTTTAGTGGCATATAAGGTTATTAATTGTGGTGAACACAGACAAAGAAGAAGTTTTT
>CACXGX010000082.1 GCA_902767365.1 uncultured Erysipelotrichaceae bacterium | reverse complement strand
GTCTTTCCAACTCCTCCCTTTTGATTTGCTATTGCGATTACTTCACATTTAGACATTTATCTTTCCTCCCTTCCACATTTCTTCTTTGTAATTAGTTCTATATTTTCTTCATCCCACAAATCGTTATACTTAGCTGAAAGTTTTTTTAAATTTGACTCAAAAGACGACTTAAAATATCCAAATTTATTTTCAATGTCATTTCCATTTTCGTCTTTGAAATTATTTTCTTTTACCTTTTTAGCGATATAATGAATTGCTGAATAAAAATCTACATATTCATAACAATCATCAATATATTTATTAAAAAGACTATCATACAAAAAAATTTGTTCATCATTTTCATTTATATAATTACTTTTAATTAATTCTTTTATTAAGTATGGATGTTTAATTTTGGTTTTATCATTTATATCATTATTATCATTAGTTATATTAGTATTTAGTATTATGTTACCATCAACGGCACACGGTTCCACGGGGTCCCGTAAAGGGATACACGGTGAATTCTCATTTTTTTGCCTCGTATCGTAAGGTTCTTCATATATGAAGTAATTCCAATTAAACTTACCTGTTTTGTCTCTTAATTCGACTCTTTTGAGGTATTTAAGGTCTTCTAACATTTTAATTAATCTTCTAATTGCTTTTTCACCGATTCCTAAATCTTTTTCAAAATTAGAAAAACTAAAATGCCAGTCATCCGGTTTATGTAACATATACAGCAAAAATCCTTTACCATCTAATTTTAGTTTTTTATCTTCAATGAAATAATTATTTACTATAGTAAAATTAACATTTTTACTTTTTCGTAATATCGCCATAATTCAACCTCCTTCCATAAAAAAACATCAAATTATCTATTTGATGTTTAATTAATAAATTCATTTTTTATTTCTATTTCATAATGATTAACATATACTCTTCTATTTCTTATCTTATTTGCTAAAATATATCCTGTGTTATAACTATTATCTCTGTCATAACTATATATAGACTTCTTTGTACATTCAAAAATATAAACTATTCTCCAATCTTTTAAATCAAAATAATTCAATATTTCATTTAATTCTAAATATGAGTTTTCATTATCATTTTTATTTTTCTTTAAAACATAATGAATATATAGATACCCACCTTCTCTAACATTAGACATAAGTTTTCTAATTTTTTTTTTCATACTTATATCTTCATATTTTTTATATTGCAAAGAATCATCTATATATATAAAATCATATTTTTTAATATCTTTGAACTTGTAGTAATTTGATTTTTTAATTTCTACTTTATCAAATACATTTTGATCTTTTAATCGTTTAATTAATCCATTTGTTTTTTTCCCTTCAAATATTCCACCATTCAATAATATATTATTATCTTCATAACAAGTTACATTACAATTATTCTTTGCAAAAGGTATAACATTAATACCATCATTAGCATCCACTACTAAAACATCAGGAATTTTTTGATAGTTATTTTTAAGAAAATCAATATAGTAATAAACTCTTTTTTTTACATTTCCAAATACACTAACCTTCTTATATGTTCGATTCATTACTCTCTTTTTATAAATATAAGGTTTCTTTTGAAAAAAAACATGTCCAATTATATGAGTATGTTCCTCTCTATTATTTGGATGTTTATTATGTTTAATTGGCTTACTATATTCCCTGTAATGAATTATATTCCAATGTTCTTTTTCAAATAAATTTATCATTTGATTATTATTAATAATTTGATTAGAAGATATTTCATTATCTTTACCAATGTAATACTTAATATATATGAATCCATCATCATTGACAGAATCTTTTAATTTTCTTATTTTTTCTTCTAAACTATAGTTATCATTTTCTTTCATTTGTAAAGTTCTTTCTACAAATACTAAATCAAATTTATCTTTTTCTTTCGATGAATAATAATTGAATCTTTTTAAAATCACTTTCTTATTAATTCGTTCTAATCTATTCAATAGTCCAGTTGTATAAAAATTGTCATAGACTCCACCATTTAATAATACTTTGTTTTCTTCATAACAGGTTATACTTTTATATCCATGTGTAGTTAAATACAAAACATATAATCCATCCAAACAATTTGGTATTAATATTTTACTATTTTTATTAATATATCCATTCTTTATAAAATTGTTAAAAATTGATATTTGAGGTTCGCCATATATACTTAGTGATTTCTTTTTATATTTGCTTTTATATTCAAGCATTTACTGTCCTTTCTACAATCGACAATCAGTTTTTAACATTTTTTTCACACCCGGCAATGTGACCTTATGAAAAAGTTGTAAATTTTTTTGATTTTTCAATAGAATCAACGATTTTTGGCATTTTTGAGCATTTTTTACACTTTATCCACAATTTGCAATTTC
>CACXGX010000081.1 GCA_902767365.1 uncultured Erysipelotrichaceae bacterium | reverse complement strand
TTATAATACAAAAAGAATAAGACTTAATTAAAAAAGACACGCATTATTTTTTAATACGTGTCAACTAGATGGGTTACATCATCAAATCCTATTTTTTTATAAACAATTCATCTAAATTAGTTTATGGAATCATAAGCTTAGTATCACGATCAATAGCAATTCTTATTTCGTTTCCATCTACATCATGTTTTTCTCCATCTAAGCACCAAGGAAGTCCTTTTTCATCATTTACTTTTATTTTTAAATTGTCTGATACATGATAATAAAAACCTGGAACATGAGTAATATCTGTTTTTCTTAAATACATTAATGATTTTATAATATCTTTTCTCTTTTTTATATTACAAAACAATATTTCAAATTGATTATCATCTAATTTTATATTATCGAATATTTTCATACCTGCGATTCTTGTTGCATTAGTAATTATCATAAATGAATAAAGTCCATTATACTCTTCTCCATCAATTGTATATGTTACATCATGAAGTTTAGTAATTTTAAAAAAGTTTTTGGTAGCATTTAAAACATAAGCAAGATAACCAAGTTTCTTTTTTGTTTTTCTACTTGTTTCATATGGTATATTCATAAATTTACCAAAACCAGCAACATATATAAAAGGATCACCATTTAAAGTACAAATATCTATTTTTTTAACAACACCATTCATAAGTAATTTTAAGTTTTTAATTGGATTTTTTACATATCCGAACATTTTTCCAACATCATTCGTTGTTCCAAGTGGAATATGAGCAAGAAGAAGCCTTTTTTCTCTTCTAAAATTACCTCTCATAGCTTCATTAAAAGTTCCATCACCACCAATTGATATAACTAAATCTATATCATCAGAAAGATTTTGAACAATTTCTATTATATGTTCTCTATATCTAGAATACATCACTTCAACATCATATTCATTACTATTTAATATTTTTATAAAATCATCCAAAAAATCTTTTTTATTCTTTTTCCCACTATGTTTATTATATAAAACTACACACTTCTTCATAAAACACCTACATCTTTGCAGCTTTAAATATTCTTTCCCACATTTTATCAGTTGAATAATTTAATATACCAATTTTATATATTTTTAGACCATATTTTGCTAATAAATAATTAACAACAATAAGTAATACAATAGCTATTAAAACTTCTATTATTCCTATTTGTCCAATCAATAAAAGAGCTGGTGATAATAAAAACGAAACAAATGGAACGCAACTTAAAACCCTTATAAAAATACTACCATTAAACATACTAGACATTGCAGATAAATAATAACTGATAAAGCAAATAATCATTATTGGAGTTTGTATATGTTGAAAGTCCTCTGGATTAACAGTCATACTAGCAAGAATACCAGCAACTAAGGAATAAGCTATAAAAGATAAAACAATAAGTACTATAGTTATTGGAATAATATAATATAACTTATCCAAAATTCCAGTTTTCCCTAATGACGATAAAGCATTATTAATTTCAGTTGTAAAAGAAGAACTCATTCCACTTCCAAATATTTTTCTTGAAAAGAAACCTATTAGTCCATATAAGAATACTAAAATTGCTTGAATAATTACAAAAGCATTATTAGCAACTAATTTTGAAAAGAAATGAACTTTAGCAGGAACATTAGATATTATCACTTCCATACTTCTAGTTGTCTTTTCTTCATTAATCTCTCCACCTATAAATTGAACAAGTAATACTATTAAAAAGAAAAAAGGTAAAATCAAAGTTGGAAATAAAATCCCCATTACAGCATTCATATTTTCTTCTTCTGTATTTTTAGTTTCATCAAGTATTACTCTTTCAATAGTTACTGGTTCATATATTTTATTTAATTCATCTATATTTATATTACTTTCAATTATTGCTTTTTGATACTTTGTACCAGTAATAGCTTGATATAAACTTTGATAAACTAATGTATCTATATAATTCTCAGTAATAATACTTGCATTTATATAATTTGTTTCATCAACATTTAACTCAACTATTATATCAGTAGTATCTTTAATATCTTCTTTTAACTCTTCTACTTTTTTATCACTTTTTATAAAAGAAACATTATCATTTTCTTCATTTATACCCATCTTTATAGTCTCATAATTAGCCTTTAAAATATCAAAAGAATCATTAGTATTATCAACAACATAAACTTTTGTTTCTAAGTCAAAGTCCCCACCAAAAAATGAAATTATAGAATCTATATTAAATATTGCAAGCAAAAGAAGAAAAATTGCAATATTTGAAATAATAAAAGCTTTAGATTTAAGTCTTTTCTTTAAACCATATTTTGTAAGATACCAAAATTTATTCATCATTTTAATTCACCTACTTTAGCTATAAAAATTTCATTTAAAGTTGCTTCCTCTACAACAAACTTATTAATTTCTTTACTAGAAATCTTTTTAAAAACTTTAGGTACTACATCATAATCTTCAATCTTAACAACATATTCATCATCTTTTTTAGAAACTTCAATTACACCTTTTATATTTTTAAAATCTTCTTTATTGATATCTCCTTTAATAAAAATATTATGTTTTCTATAATCTTTTTTTATATCTTTTATATATCCTTCAAGAATACTTTTACCTTTAACAAGTATAACCATCTTTTCACAAAATTCTTCAATATGTTCCATTTGATGTGAAGAGAAAATAATAGAGCATCCCTTTTTTTGAAGTTTTCTAATATAATCTTTAAACATTTTAACATTTATTGGATCAAGTCCTGTAAAAGGTTCATCAAGAATTAATAGTATTGGATCATTTAAAACTGCTGATATAAATTGAATTTTTTGTTGATTACCTTTAGATAACTCCTTTATTTTTCTATTCTTGTAATCTAAGACATCAAATTCTTTAAGTAAATCATCCATCTTATCTAAAACCTGTTTTTCAGTTAACCCCTTTAATACACCATAATATATCAATTGTTCTTTAACGGTCATTTTAGTAAGTAAACTTCTCTCTTCGGTCACATAACCTATTTTATCCGTTTTACTATAATCAATTGTTTCACCATTTAAAGAAACACTCCCACGATCTGCATCTAACAAGCCTAAAATTATTCTAAAAGTAGTAGTTTTACCTGCTCCATTTTCTCCTAGAAGACCAAATATTTCTCCATCTTTAACTTCAAATGATAAATCGTTAACTGCACAATTATTACCATAGTATTTAACTATATTTTTTACTTGTAACATATTATCACTCCTATACATAATTATTTTACACAATTAAAGAAAATATATCAATTACAAAAGCAAAATAAAAAAACGCCAAAATTTAGGGGTTTCCTAACAAAATTATAGAGTATATTTTTTTTAATTACAAGATTATTTTTTATTAATATCTTTTGATATAATTTAGTAGAGCTACTAGTTGTTCTCCTAGTATTTTTTATTTTTTGGAGGTTTAATATGACAAAATATGTATTTGTAACTGGTGGGGTTGTATCAGGTCTTGGAAAAGGTATAACTGCATCAAGTCTTGCTCTTTTATTAAAAGCACGTGGATATAAAGTTTTTATGCAAAAATTTGATCCATATATCAATGTTGATCCTGGAACAATGTCACCATATCAACATGGTGAAGTATTTGTAACATACGATGGAGCAGAAACTGATTTAGATTTAGGACACTATGAACGATTTATTGATGAAGAATTAAACTACACTTCTAACATTACAACAGGAAAAATTTATAAAAATGTTATTGAAAAAGAAAGACGTGGAGACTATCTTGGAGCAACTGTTCAAATCGTTCCACATATTACAAATGAAATTAAAAATAAAGTTTACGAAGCAGGTGCAACAAGCAAAGCTGACATAGTAATAACAGAAATTGGTGGAACAATTGGAGATATTGAATCCCAATCTTATATTGAAGCTTTAAGACAAATAAGAAATGAATTGGGTAAAGATAATACATTATTCGTTCATGCTACTTTAGTGCCTTATATTTATGGTTCTAACGAATTAAAAACAAAGCCAACTCAACACTCAGTAATAGAACTGCGTGGAATGGGAATACAGCCAGATATAATTGTATGTAGAAGTAATATAGAATTAGATAAAAATTTAAAAGAAAAAATATCACTTTTTTGTAGTGTTCCAACATCTAATGTTATTGATTCAGTAGACGTAAAAAATATCTTTCAAGTTCCATTAAACTATTATAACCAAAAAATGGATGAAATAGTTTTAAAACAATTTAATTTAAAAACAAATAAAAGTAATATAAAATATTGGGAAGATTTAGTAAATAAAGTAGATAATTTAAAAGATGAAATAGAAATTGCTTTAGTAGGAAAATATGTTGAATTACACGATGCTTACATTTCAGTAAGTGAAAGTTTAAAACATGCTGGATACAATAACAATGTAAAAATAAATATTAATTGGGTTAATTCTGAAGAACTTGAAAAAGAAGATAATCTAAAGGAAGTTTTTAAAAATTCACAAGGAATTATAGTACCTGGCGGATTTGGAAGTCGCGGTATTGAAGGTAAAATAAAAGCCATAAATTATGCAAGAACAAATAAAATACCATTTTTGGGAATTTGTTTAGGTATGCAACTTGCAGTTATTGAATTTGCAAGAAATGTATGCCATTTAACAAATGCTTCTTCAACAGAATTTAATGAAATATGTACAGACCCAGTTATCGATTTAATGGAAGAACAAAAAGGAATTAAAAATATGGGTGGTACATTAAGACTAGGAAACTATGATTGTAAATTAACAAAAGGAACACTTGCATATAATGATTATAAAGAAGAAGTAATAAAAGAACGTCATAGGCATAGATATGAATTTAATAATAAATATAAAGATTTATTAGAAAAAAATGGGATGATTTTTTCAGGTATAAATGAAAAAACAAATTTAATAGAAATTATAGAATTAAAAGATCATCCTCATTTTATAGCATGTCAATTTCATCCAGAATTCAAATCTCGACCAACAAGACCACATCCTCTATTTAATTCATTTATTAAAGAAAGTATTAAAAACAAAAAGGAAACTAAATAAAGTTTCCTTTTAATTATTAACTTCAACAATACAACTAATCGGATAATGGTCACTCATAAATCCATTATCATTGGAATCACTATGTATTTTTTCATTATAATATGACAATCTTTTATCTAGAAATATATGATCTAAAGCTTTCATTTCTGGAACAGAAGGAAATGTACCAATAGTATATTCCTTAAAAGGATCAATATATTTTTTAGAATAATTAACCAAATTCTTATTATCCAAAGTCATATTAAAATCTCCAGTAATAATAACATATTCATCACTCTTTTTATGTGATTCAACAATATCATCAAAAATATCAAGCATTCTTTTCTTATTTTCTGTACTACTATTATCGATATGAGTATTAGCAATCAAATATTTTTTATTTTCTTTTTCAATATGAACAAGAGTACATATTCTTGGAAAATTATCAGATTTTGCTTTTCTTCCTAGCCTATTTATCTTATCTGATAAAGAATATGTTTTATGTCCTTTAATTTTAAAACTTCTTTTAACTAATACACAATTATACTCATTAGTAAAAATAATACTATGTCTTTTCTTACCAACTATTTTATAATCTTTAAGATGTTTCTTTAAATATCTTTTCCCTTTTCTAGTTAATTCTTGAACACCAACTATATCAGGATCTTTATTTTTAATAAATTCAATTATTTTATCATACCTTTTTTTCCAAAGACCTATTAACTCTTCTTTTATGATATGTCTTAAATTAAAAGACATAACACTAAGTTCACTTTTTACTGAATCAATATCTATTAACTTATTATTATCATCAAAAGTTAGTTTAAAAGCAGAACATGGTAGAAAATTACCATCAAAAATAATTTTATTTTTATATTTATATTCACCTTGATAATTAATCTCACACCATTTTTTTAACAAAAATGTAATTGCAGTAGCATGAGAAACAATAGCAATCTTTTTATTTTTATATGTTTCAAGTACTTCAGAAAGTCCTTGATTCATTCTTCTTCTAACATCTTTTTGACTTTCACCATATCCTATTTTAAAATCATCATCTTCAAATTGCTTATACTCAAAATGAAATGGTAATTCACTAAAATCATCAACTCCATGAATTCTTTCCCCAAACTTTTCATTTATTATTACATCCTGTTTATTATCTATAAGATAAAAAGCTGTTTCATAAGCACGTCTATAATCACTTGAAATAACAACATCAAAATGCTGAAATTCTTTATTTTTACAAACTTCACTTATTATTTTTTTACCTTCATGAGATAATTTAACCTTTTTATTTGCTTCTAACAAATATTGATTTCTTTTTAATTTAATCTCATTTGCTTTAGAATGTCTTATCAAATATATAAAAGTACTCATACAACCACCATAGATATTATAACATGATTTAAAAATAATAATAAAAAAATAAAAACTACTTTCATTTGAAAGTAGTTATTTACATTATGGTGGAGCATAGCGGGATCGAACCGCTGACCTCCACGGTGCAAACGTGGCGCTCTCCCAGCTGAGCTAATGCCCCAAATCAACT
>CACXGX010000080.1 GCA_902767365.1 uncultured Erysipelotrichaceae bacterium | reverse complement strand
CTTAATATATACTGTAATGATGAAGTTGCTGTTGCAATTACAGATATTTATAAACATTTATATCCAGATGTTTATGTTGATTTAATTAACGAGTACATTAATATAATTGTAGTAAATGACGGAGAAGAATTAACTATTAATAATCAAAAATATAAATTTATTGATTTAAAAGCAAGTAAAAATAAATTATATGGATTCGAAACAACCTTTGATAATGGCAAAACACTTGTCTTTTTAGGTGATGAAACTCTAAACCCAGAATTATATGATGTAGTTAAAGATAAAGATTATGTAATGCATGAAGCATTTTGCCTAGACGCAGATAAAGAAATATTTAAGCCATATGAGAAAAAACATTCAACTGTTAAATACGTGTGTGAAAATTTAAATGAATTAAGTATTAAGAACCTTATCTTATATCATACGGAAGATACACATCCAAATGATAAAGATATTCTTTATAAAAAAGAAGCAAAGCAATATTTTGATAATAACGTAATCGTTCCAAAAGATTTAGATGTTATTGAGATAAAATAAAAGGAGTTGATCCAAATGAATGAAAATAAAACCAATATCAACTGGTTGGTAATAAATGGTCAACACTTATTAAAAACCGATATTTATATCATTCTTTTTATATCTTTTCCATTCCGATATATAAATGTGTAATTATTATATAACAACTTGCGATAATAAAAAGATATATGATACTATATAAGTGTAATCTATTAGATTTATGTTATACATTCTTATAATATTGTTGGGAGGAAAATCATATGAAAATTAGAAAAAGTGATGAAAGAATAGATGAAAATGAATTAAATATGGGTGAAATATTTGCTTTATCAAATTTATTAAAAACTGCAAGCGAAGATCGTGTAAAATATTTGATTTCACTATTTAATAATGATGTAAAAGCTATAGAAAACTTTGAAAAATGTTTTCTTATTAATTATGTCGCAAAGGGTAGATTAAGAGACCTTCTAAATGAAGAGTATGCTTTATATGTAAATGATTCCGGCAAAAAAATGATATTATCTAGTGAAGAAGTTAAAACCGGAAATTATACGATTGAAGACACCCCACAAGTTGATATTCATAGGGGTGCTTCTAGAAACTCAGCCACTACAATACAAGATTTGGAAAAAATAGGATTCAAATTTTTAGAAACAGAAGAACACTTACTTGCTTTTTGTTCAGAAAGAAATATAGTTCTTTGGGCTCCGTCAATAGAAAAATTTAATAGAGCTTTCCAAACACGTAACAATTATTTCCAACAACCGCGTGTGACATTCGATGGGGACAAGGTGGTTAGTATGTATTCAAGTGTTGATAATTGTGAAAAGGAAAAGACGGATTTCCCATTGTTTAAGGATGGAGGTTCATATTTGTGGTTGTATGATAAAGAGGAAGATAAAGGTAGTGATTCTGTTTTTAATTGTTCAATGAAAAGGATAGCTCAATATCCAGAATTGTATCATGCCGTAGGTTCTGAAAATCAGGCAATAATTGATGAAATAATATTAAATGAATTGTATTCAAAGTTAGACGAAATATACTATAATAGTGATGCTTCTTTAAACTCAAAAAAACTTTATATGATACAAATAGTTAAAGAACAATATGGTGTAGATAGTAAAAAAGCAGCAGAATTATTATCTACTAAATATGATTTTCAAATTAGAAACGTAGATGTAAGAGAGGGAAAATCAAAATAGTGATAATAAAAAATGGACAAAGTCCATTTTTTCATATCTCCATAATTACGGTGCATTAATGATTAAAAAAGTAACACATAAAACATTAGAATGTTTAATATAAATAGATGTATATGCTGATAATGCTATCTATTATAAAAAATAAAATTACAATTTACATGTATCCATAATAGATAACTATATTGAAAACCTTGATGTTACAATGATTAACTCTAAATAAATGACAATAATCCAGGCATATTAGTACAAAATCTGCCTTTTTTATGTTATAATTTTAATGATTTCAAAGCAAGGAGTTGAGTGGGATGGATGAAAATAAAACAAACATTAACTGGTTGGTGACACTTTTTGCAACACTTTTTAGAAATGCTTATAAAATAAGGAATTGTAAGGATTAGTATCTTGCATATTGAGTATAAAAAAACAAAAGAAATTGATAAAATTAAGCAAAAATTGTTAAAAATATTGAAAAATAGTGTTAGCATTTAGGGGTTGATATTCCTGTGCAACACTTTAATAGAAGAGGTGATATTATGAGCAATTTATTTGATTATTTTACTAGAGTAAAATTTAATGAAGAAGAACTAAAAAATATTTTGGAAATAATTATTTCTGATTATAAATTTGCTTCTATTAAAACATTTCATGTGATTGAAACTGGTTATGAGGATTTTAATGTATATTTAGAAACATTAAATAATAAATACGTCGTTAAG
>CACXGX010000079.1 GCA_902767365.1 uncultured Erysipelotrichaceae bacterium | reverse complement strand
TTAATCTCTTTAATACTTAAATCTAAATAATTACTCATTTAACATCACCGGTACTTCCACAAAATTTCCTGTTGCATGAGGGGCATTTTTTATTGCTACTTTATAATCAAGCATTTTACCTTCTTTATCAGGTCTTAATTCTGTATTATATTCAACAGGAGATATCATCATATCATCATCATAACCTTTTATATCTTTAATTTTATCAATATCTTCTAATAGTTTTCCTAAATCTTTAGAATATCTTTCTATTTCATCTTCTTCAAGATTAATTCTTGCTAAATGAGCAACATGTAATACTTCTTCTCTAGATAATTTCTTCATACTATCCCTCTTTTTCATTACAATATTATAACACATGCTTAAATAAAAAAAAGCATATATTTTTACTAATTATAGTTATTTCAATCTTATTAGTAAACAAATAAAAATAATATAGTAAATATTTATAAAATGTTTTATAATCAATTTATAATAAGGTGGTTGTATGAGATTAAAAGAATTTATTATCTTTATAATTATATTTACAATAATTTATGTTTTATTTTTTAAAATTTATGATCATTTTGCTAATAAAAAAGCAATTGAAAGAGGAAAACTTCAAGAAGAAAATTTATTTAGTTTAGATAAATTTAATAAATTTGCTACTTTTTATGGAATTACGTCATCTATAACACTAGGGTCGTTGAGAAACTTAGCTTTTGATTTAAAAAATAATTTAATCATTAATTTAACTCCTATAGCAGAAAAAAATAATATTAGTAAAGATGAACTAATAATTGCTATTCTTTATTTAGAATATACAGGTCTTATAAAGAAAAGAAGCATTATATATGAAAATGATGTAACTGCTCCAATAAATGAAGCTGAACAGAGTGCTCTAGTTAAATATTCTTTATATTTTTCAAATAAATATGATTATCATTCAATAGTTCAAAATGTTGGATTGAACGCCGATAAAGAAATTGACTATTTGTATAGAAGATATCTTTTACCTGGAGTAAAAATAGATAATTCAATTATAAGTTATGTAGGTGATATAAATGAATAAGAAAAGAGTAATATTATATTTTCTATTAGTCATTATTTTTACTTTATTCAATTTCTATTTTAGGCCTATTAAAGGTAATCCTCTTGTAACAAGTGATTATAGAAAAAGCGAGGCTTATATAAATGATTTATATATGAGTGATGAATATTTCAAGAAAAATATCTTAGATGAAGATAGTTATTATGTTTATGATGAAATGATAGAAGCAAGTTTAAATAATAAAGGAAAAGTAACAATAAAATGTAACGATACGCCTAACAATTGTAGCAATAAATTAATAAAAAGTTATTATGCTATATATCTTGATCATCCTGAACTAATTAGTTTTGTTGGATTAAATTATTATCAAGTTAAAAATAATGAAATATCTTATGATAATTTTGGTAATTTAGGACAAATTAAAAGTTATTTTGGAGCAAGAAGAATTGCAAGAGAAATAGACATAGTTCAAAAAGAGACTAAAAATATGACTGATAAAGAAAAAATAATTTTTGTTTATGATTATGTAGCATCTCATAATTATGATAGAACTTTTATGTTTATGAAATCTAATCAGTCAGCTTATAGTTTCTTTACTGGTGGGAAAAGTGTATGTGCAGGTTTTGCAAAAGCGTCACAATTATTATTTCAAAATATAGGAATCAAATCATATTTAGTTCTTTCCAAAGAACATATGTGGAACTATGTAGAATATGAAGGAAAATATTATGTTTATGATGCAACTATGGGAGCAAGTTTAAGAGATAAAAGTAATCCACACTTTTATGATGGTTTAGGTCAAACTACTATTAGAAGTTCAACAGGTATGTTTACTGATTTATATCCTGAAATTGAAAAAAATATTACTTTAAAGGAACTATTTGAATTATAGACAAGATAATAATCAATCTTGTCTTTTTTATTACACTTCTTTACACACAATAATACATTAATTTACATCATTCTATTGATTATTTTTTACATATGCATTATATTTTAGGTAAATAGGAGGAGATATGAACAGAAAGATAAGAGTTGTGCAATATGGTGTTGGTAAAATGAGTGTTTACACTATGCGTTATGCACTTGAGAAAGGTTGCGAACTTGTTGGGGCAATTGACATTAATCCGGAATTAATAGGAAAAGACTTATCTATTATTCTAGGTGGTAATCCAACTGGAGTTCTTATAACATCTGTAAATGATGCTGAAAAGATGTTAAAAGAAGTAAAACCGGATATTTGTATTGTTACTACAATGAGTTTGTTCAACGATGTATATCAGTCTCTTGAGACTTGTGCAAAGTTAGGAATAAATGCTATTACTACATGTGAAGAAGCTTTCTTCCCTATTAATTCAAATCCTGTATCTACAAAAGCTATTAATGCAATTGCTAAAGAAACTGGTTGTACAATAACTGGTAGTGGATATCAAGATGTTTATTGGGGTGAATTGATTTCTGCCATTGCGGCTTCTACTCAAAGAATTACAAAAATTAAAGGTAGTTCAAGTTATAATGTAGAAGAATATGGTATTGCACTTGCAGAAGCCCATGGAGCTGGGCTTACCCTAGACGAATTCCAAGAAAAGATTGCTTCTTTGGATGAAATGACAGAAGAGGAGAGAAAAGAGAAAATTGATTCTTGTGAATTTGCGCCTTCTTATATGTGGAATGTAAATGGATGGCTTGCTGAAAAATTAGGCCTAACAGTTTTAAGTCAAACACAAAAATGTGTACCACAAACTCACAGTGAAGATTTAGAGTCAAGTACATTAGGACTTACTATTCCAAAAGGAAATGCCACTGGTATGAGTGCGGTAGTTACTACTACAACTAAAGAAGGAATTACAATTGAATCAGAATGTATTGGAAAAGTTTATTCAAAAGATGATTATGATAAAAATGAATGGACTGTTTATGGAGAACCAGATACAACAATAGTTGTTAATAGACCTGCTACTGTAGAACTTACTTGCGCTACTATAGTAAATAGACTTCCAGATGTTATTAATGCCGAAGCTGGATATGTCACTACAGATCTAATTGGTGAACCAACATTTAAAATTAAACCTTTAAACGAATATGTAAAAAAGGTAGATTAGCCAAAAAAAAGAATGCATAAATAAGCAATCATTAAATTGATTTCTTATTGCTGGGTAAGCATTCTTTTTTTGTGTTTATTTATCTTCAAATACTGTTATTTTTTCATTTGAATCAATAATTACTAATAGCATTTTTTTTATATCTTTATAGTTCATATTATTAAGTCTAGTTATAAGCCACGATCTATTTTTATTTATTTTTTTTAAATTATTATCAATTATTGCTCCATCAATAATTAGTTCTATACTAGGTCCTTTATAAGAATTTTTTAAATTCAAATCATCCTTTGTAACATTCGTATATTTATTCTTAGAAAGAAAACTTATTTTTCCATTAGTTTCCATTATCGCATATTCCAACTCTGAAATATCAAAATATCCACAAGTTCTAGCTTCTTCTAAGAATTCATTAACATCTATTTTAACTTTTTTTAGTCCATTTCTTATTAATTTACCATTTTCCATTAATATTGTTGGAGTTCCACTTATTATCTTTCTAAATTTTATACTTTTAATTGTTATAAAAGATACTATTAAGGATAATAAAGAATAAATTGCCATTACAATTATTCCATCAAAAAAGTTTACTTCTTTATTAACTGTCATTTCTGCAACTACATTTCCTATTGATATTCCTATAACATAATCAAACATATTTAGTTGATTTATTTGTTTTTTACCCAATAAATTTGTGAGTATAAAAAGGGCAAATAAAGAACCTATAGATTTTATTATAAGCATTAAAAAATCCATAATATCACCTTTAATATTATGGACTTTTATCGTTAGAATAAACCAACTATTTCATTATTATCGTTAAAATCTATTATTTCATAATTAGGTTTTTTTGGTAATCCTGGCATAGTTAATATTGAACCTAGAAGTACTGTTATAAATCCAGCTCCCGTATGGAGTTCAATATCTCTTACTGTAACCTCATATCCTTTTGGAAATCCGAGTTTATTTGGATCATCACTTATAGAATATTGTGTTTTTGCAATACATATTGGTAAATCATTTTCTTCTAATCGTTTGATCATCTTAAGTTTTTCTTTAGCAATTGGAGAATAAGTAATCTTTCCAGCATGATATATTTCTTTACACACTTTCTCAATCTTATCTGTAAGTTTTTCACCTACTTCATATAATAATTTAAAGTCTTTTTTCTTGTCACAAACTTTAATTACTTTTTTAGCAAGATTTACTGCTCCTACTCCACCTTTCATGTAGGCTTCACTTATAGCAAATTCTACATTCATTGATTTACAATAATCTTTTATAATATTTATTTCTTCATCTGTATCTGTAGCAAATTTGTTAAGTGCTACTACTATGTGAGAAGTAAACTTTTTTAAATTTTCTATATGAACTTCTAAATTTGGAATTCCTTTTTGTAAGAATTCGATATTTTCTTCATTAATTTTTTCTTTTGGAGCTCCTCCATTATGTTTTAAAGCTCTTGTTGTTACTGCTAATACAATGCAATCCGGATTAATATTTGCAATTCTACATTTTACATCCATAAATTTTTCGGCCCCTAAATCTGCTCCAAATCCTGCTTCTGTTATAACATAGTCGCTTAATTTTAAACCAAGATTTGTTGCAACTATAGAGTTACATCCATGGGCAATGTTAGCAAATGGACCTCCATGAATTATAACTGGATTATTTTCAAGAGTCTGGACTAAATTAGGATTAAAAGCATCTTTTAAAAGAGTTACTAAAGAACCTTCAAGTTTTAAATCTCTTGCATATAATGGTTTTCCTTCCTTGGTTTCAGCAATCATAATGTTTCCAAGTTTTTCTCTTAATTCATTGTAATCTTTTGCTAGGCAAAAAATACTCATTACTTCAGAAGCTGCTGTAATATTAAATCCAGTATTTTCAATTATACCTTCTTTAACTTCATAATTTATTCTTCTAAGTGCCCTGTCGTTTACGTCTAGGCATCTTTTGAAACAAATTTTTGTTTCATCTATTCCAAGTAAATTTCCTTGGTAAATATGGTTATCTATTGCAGCTGAAATCAAATTATTACAACTAGTAATTGCATGCAAATCTCCAGTAAAATGAAGATTAATATCTTCCATTGGTACAACTTGGCTATACCCTCCACCAGTTGCTCCACCTTTAAGTCCAAATACTGGTCCCAGAGATGGTTCTCGTAATACACCAACAACATTTTTCTCTAAATGGCTGAAAGCATCAACAAGACCAATTGAAACAGTTGTTTTCCCTTCTCCATATGGTGTTGGATTAATTGCTGTAACAAGAATAAGTTTTCCTTTATGACCTGTCATAATATCATTAAACTTTATTTTAGCTTTATACTTTCCATAAAGTTCGATATTATCCTCAGTTAATCCAAGTTTTTTTGCTACATCCCTTATATCTTTTTTTATACATGTTCTTGATATATCAATATCATTCATTTGCATCACCCAAATTAATTATATCATAAATAAATAAAAATATATATGATATAATATCTTCTAGGTGAAGTATATGGACTTAAAAAAATGTATGATTTGTCCAAGAAATTGTGGTGTAAATAGAGAAAAAACACTCGGATTTTGTAAAGCCGGAATAAATATTAAAATAGCAAGATATTCCCTTCACTATTGGGAAGAACCTTGTATATCCGGTGAAAAAGGATCTGGAACAATATTCTTTTCTTGTTGTAATCTAAAATGCTTATTTTGTCAAAATTATGATATCTCAACAAATAATAATGGAAAAGAAATAAGTATAGAAAAGTTTTCTGACATTTGCTTAAAACTTCAAAATATGGGTGCAAATAATATTAATTTAGTTACTCCTACTATGTATATTCCGCTAATTAAAGATGGTTTAATTCTTGCAAAGAAAAAAGGGTTAAACATTCCAATAGTTTATAATACAAGTGGTTATGAAAAAGTAGAATCGTTAAAAGAATTAGATGGTTTAATAGATATTTATTTGCCTGATTGTAAATATTATGATGATGAACTTGCTATAAATTTTTCTAATGTTTCAAATTATTTTAATATATTTAAAGATGCTCTAAAAGAGATGTATAGACAAGTTGGTAGTCCAATACTATCAAATAACCTGATAAAAAAAGGAATAATTGTTAGGCATCTTGTTTTACCAAAACACTCTGATGATTCTAAAAAGATACTTAAATATCTATATGATACGTATAAAGATAATATATATATTAGTATTATGAATCAATATACTCCAGTAAGAAAAATAGATAAATATAAAGAGTTAAATAATAAACTAAAAGAAAATGAGTATGATAAATTAATAGATTATGCTATTAATTTAGGAATTGTTAATGCGTTTGTCCAAGAAAAAGATACATGTAAAGAAAGTTTTATACCAGATTTTTCTAAATTTGACGAAATTTAAAAAGCCATAAGGCTTTTTATTTTTTTAATAATTCAATATTGTTTTTTATGTCTTCAATAGATAATCCTTCTTGCCTATATAACTCTTCTATCTTTCCTTGTTCGATAAATTTATCATCAAAACCCATACACTTTATTTTACCTTTAAAATTATTTTGAACAAGATATAAAGATATCATTGAACCTAATCCTCCATTTAAAACATTATCTTCAATTGTTAAAATGTTATATTCTTTTTCTATTAATTCTTTTAACAAATCATAATCAAGAGGTTTTATAAATGTTGCATTTATAATTTTGGCATTTAATTTGTATTTTTCATTTGCAAGATATGATTGTTGTACCATTTTACCGGTAGCAATAATAGCCACCTTTCCTCCATTTTTTACTATTTCCCATTTACCATATTCGACTTTTTTTATTTCTTTTAAATCTATGTCATCAGATCCTCTTGGATATCTTATAGCTACAATTTTATGTGATTTAGTTGCCCATTCTAGTAATTTTGGTAAATCTTTCATACATTTAGGAGATACTATGTTCATATTTGGCATAAGTGATAAATATGATAAATCAAATATTCCTTGATGAGTCTCACCATCATTTCCAACTAGCCCTGCTCTATCTACAGCTATTATCGATGGCAAATTTTGCATACATATGTCATGTAATAATTGATCAAAACCTCTTTGTAAAAAAGTAGAATATACCGCAAATACTGGTAATAATCCTGAAGAAGATAATCCTGCTGAAAATGTAGTTGCATGTTCTTCACATATTCCAACATCAAAGCTTCTATTTGGATATTTATTGAAGAATTCCGTTAGTCCAGTTCCATCTTTCATGGCTGCTGTTATTGCAACTAACTTGTCATTTTTTGATGCTAAATTTACCATGGTTTTGCCAAAAACAGAAGAATATGTTTCTTTTTCTGTTATTTCAACGCCTTTTTCTTTATCAAAAGGAGATACTCCATGATATAAATCTGGATTTTCTTCTGCAAATTTATACCCCTTACCTTTTTTTGTTACAACATGTATAAGAATAGGTTTATCTGATTTTTTGGCTTGATTCATTACTTTAGTTAAAAGTCCAATATCATGTCCATCGAGTGGGCCAATATATGTTAATCCCATTGTTTCAAAATATTTAGATGGAACTAAGAAGGTCCTAAATCCATCTTTGATTCTTGATAATGCCTTAATTGGAACAGAACCATATTTAGTTCCGTCTAAACTATGTTTTATTTTATTTTTAACTTTTAAATATCTAGTATTTATACTTATTC
This sequence comes from uncultured Erysipelotrichaceae bacterium, assembly GCA_902767365.1. Taxonomy (GTDB): domain Bacteria; phylum Bacillota_I; class Bacilli_A; order RF39; family UBA660; genus RUG13868. The sequence goes on along the minus strand of CACXGX010000079.1, from coordinate 16,348 downwards.
TACTTAAATAACTAGATATTCCTCCTACATTACTTGAAATACTCATTCCATTATCATTTAATATGATAATAGTTTTTGTTTTATTAAAACCCAAGTCATTAATTGCTTCTAAACTTTCTCCACTACTTATTGAGCCATCACCAATAATAGATACAATATTATATTTATCTTTTTTTAAATCTCTAGCTCTTGCCATACCAAGAGCTGCAGAAATTGATGTACTGCTATGGCCTGTTTCAAAAAAATCATATTTACTTTCTTTGCGATATGGAAACCCTCTTAACCCTTTATACTGTCTTAATTTATCAAATTTATCTTTTCTTCCAGTTAATATTTTATAAACATAGCTTTGATGTCCTACATCAAAAATAATTTTGTCTTCTTCTAAATTAAAACATGACAAAAGAGCAATAGTAATTTCTACTACTCCTAGATTTGATGCTAAATGTCCACCAGTTTTTGACACTTTATCAATAAGAAATTTTCTTATTTCTTCAGCTAATTGTTTTTTTTCTTTAAGACTTAGTTTTTTTATGTCACTAGGTTCTTCAATCTTCTCTAATATCATGATGGAATCCCCCTACTACAACATTTACTTAAATAATAAATATTGCATTTTTTCTCTTAATTCATATATTTCTTTCATTTTTCCTTCAAGACCTAAAGTATAATATATCTTTCCGTCTTTATCTTGTGATACTACATAATTTGATGAAGGTAAAATATCAATTGTATTATATAACCATCTATAAAATGGTGAAAGTTCTATATCCATATTGTTTAATACATAAGTCATTAATAAATCTGGACTTAAATACTTAACATTTGTTTTAATATTATAGTTACTTAAAATCAATGCCGTTGTGTTATATTGCTTATAAACACTATCTAACGAATAGTTATCATTTAAAAAATTTGTCCTAAACAAAGCATCTTTACCATCAGGAGTTGATAAATGTGGTAAATGATCTCCAAAAAATACAACGATTGTTTCTTCATCCAATGTTTGAATATAATCATATATTCTTCCTAATTCTTTATCTGCTAAATATATTCCTTCAGCATAAGAATGAACCACTTCATTTGTATCTTTATCATAAGGACTTTCAACTATATTGATATCATAGTTGTCATACCTTTCTTCAAAATAAGGCATATGTCCTCCCATTGTAATTATAAAATAAAATATCTTTTCACCCTTATCTTTATTATTGAAGTATTCAATCATTTTGTCTGTTAAATATTCATCTGTAACATATTTACCACCTAGATCTATTTCATCATATAAATGATTCCTTTCGTCAACTCCATAGAAATCATATATATAGTCACAATTAAACATAGATGCACTTGATGAATTTAATATTTTAGTCTTATATCCATTATTTTTTAATTCTTTTATTATAGATGGGTTATTTTCACTACCTTTATGAAACAATTGCATATAAGGAGTATATCCTTTGGTAAAATAATTTAAACTTCCTCCGGTTAATATTTCAAATTCAACATTAGAACTGATACCTCCATAAGATGGTGAGATCATTTCTATAGCATTTTGATCTTTTTTTAATCTATTAAAATTAGGAGTTACTTCTTTATCAAATTTAATTTTATCTATTTTTGATACATCCCAAAAAGATTCCGAAAATACTACAATTATATTTGGTTTTTTCCATGTACCATTATTTTTTAAAGTATTATCTAGAATACTATTTAATTCTTTTTCATTATAATTATCAGGAGTAAATCTTCTTGAATCAATCAATTTACTGTATAAACTAGGTACTACTCCATATCGGTAAAAATATCTTGTATTACTAGCAGTAATTGCTAAATCTTTTCCATCATGAATATCAAAACCAGTATCTATTATAAATTTGTTTAATGGTTCGATAGGAAGTAACAATGTAATAAATAATAATAGAAAAATACCTGATTTTATTACAATATCTTTTATACTAGTTATTTTTATATTTGTTAATTTTGCTATTTTAAATTCATATATAAATATTATTAATATTAGTATTGTTGGAAACATTAAAAACTTAATACAATTAATAAATGCTACATCTGCAAATGCCATTACTTCTCCTGCATTTTGTAAAAATAAAACATCTGTTAACAATAAAGTATCACTAGTAAAATATATTCTTCCTTCATTTATTATAAAGATAATTAAAAATGTAATTGCTAATGCAATGTTTGCAGTCTTAGTTTTTCTAAATAATAATAGAAAAATATAATAAAAAGAATAAGTTATAATTATTCCAATAATCATTGGAATAAAAGTAATAGGAATTCTAGCTATTTCAAATGTTGCTATAGAATAATAAAATTCAAGTAAAATAATAGTCACTAATGGTAGTAGAAATGAAACTACTTTTTTGTATTTATCATCAATAATAATTTCATTTTCTAGTTTTTTATTTTTATTTTTTATTTTAGTAATAAGTGAAGGTATAGAACTAAATAAATAAGCAATTATTACTTTTAGTGGAGACATTAATGGTTGAATAATAATATAACCAACTATAAGATATATGAAAGTTAATATTATTGGAATGAAATAGCATGATTTTTTATATTTTAGATATATTAAAGTAAACGTTAAAAAGAATATTGGAAATAAGATATATGATAAGATATCCCCAATATTTCTTGGTACAACTCTTAATAAAATTGATATAAGTATAAAAATTATAATAGTAATAGAATATAATCTTTTTTTATCTTCAAATACTTTCTTCATTTTGCTCCTCTTTTACTTGTTCAGTATCAATATTGTCTTTTATCATTTTTGTTGCTGATACTTTCTTTATACTACAATAAGATACCATATAAAGTAAAGCAACAAATCCAAAAAATATTCCTAAAATAACATTATTTTCTAAAAATAGTAGATAATCAAAAGTTCCATGTAATATTATAGGGGCAATTATACTAAGAAAAATATTTAATATTTCTTTACTTTTATTACCATCATGAGCAAATTGTTTAGCATGACCAAAAAAATAACCAGATGCCACTGCATAGAATGCGTGAGCAGGAACAGAAATAATTGCTCTTAGAGCAGCAACTTCGCTACCATTTTCATGAACATACAAAATGTTTTCTAATGTTGCAAATCCTAATGAAATAAATACCGCATATACTATGGCATCATATTTATGATCAAAATTTCTATTTCGCCATGTACCGAGGGCTAAAATTAAATACTTGTATCCCTCTTCGACGACGGCAATAATTAAAAATGCTAAGATAAAACTATTTATATAATCATCAGCAGATATATCAGTAAAATTAATAATTGTTTTTTCTAAATATGCTGCAGGAGCAGTACATAAAACTCCTAAAAAAAATAGTCTTAGTAACATAGATGTTGGCTCTTTCTCTACAACATCCATTTTATATACAAATATGCATAATATAATTGATGGAATTATTGCTAAAAAAAGATTTGTTATTAGGGCTGAATAATCGTTAACGTTTCCCACAAAGTCACCATCTTTCTCTTTATAGTCAATATTATAACACGATTATTACTTCATTTTTTGAAAATTAATAATAATTATTACCTTGTAATGTAAAGAAAAAATAACCTATGTGGTTATTTTTATAAATAATTTTCTGCTTTTACTTCAAAATAACTTTGTGGATGTGCACATACTGGGCAAATTCCTGGAGCCTTTTTTCCTATAACAATATGTCCACAATTTCTACAAATCCATATCTTTTCTTCATCTTTAGAGAATACAACTTCATCTTCAACATTTTTTAATAATTTTCTATATCTTTCTTCGTGATGCTTTTCAATTGCTGCAACTTGTCTAAATTTAACTGCTAATTCTTTAAATCCTTCGTCTTCAGCAGTTTTTGCAAAATCCTCATACATATCTGTCCATTCATAGTTTTCTCCATCTGCTGCTGCTTTTAAATTATCTATTGTTGATGGAACTTCTCCATCATTTAAATATTTAAACCATATTTTAGCATGTTCTTTTTCATTATTAGCAGTTTCTTCAAAAATATCTGCGATTTGTTCATACCCATCTTTCTTTGCTTTAGATGCAAAATATGAATACTTATTTCTTGCTTGGCTTTCTCCAGCAAAAGCGGCCTTTAAATTTTCCTCAGTTTTAGTACCTTTAAGTTTTTTATAATCCATTATACTTCCTCCTAATCAATGATTATATTATATCATTTACAATATTATTTGCAATTGTCTTTTACCAACAAATTATGTTATTATAAAAATATATGATATGGAGAATGATGTATGGATAAAAAAGATGAAGAATTAAAAAAGCATCTCGAAGAAGACTTAAAAAAAAGAATGGAAAATGTTGAATTTAACAATTATGAAGAAGATTTAGAAGTAAACAAAGAAGAAACAAAAGAAGAATTCTTAAATGAAAAAAATAACAATAAAAATATGATAATTATTATCTTAGGAATTATTGTTGTATTACTTTTAATTGTACTGCTAATATTTATATTTTCTGGTGGAAAAAAAGAAAGTGATAATAAAAGTAATGAAAGTGAGCCAAATAATCAATCTGAGAATGAAAACAATGAAAATAAAAATAATGATCTTGCTAAATTATTAACTGAAGAAGAATATGATTACTCAAGGGCTTCAATACATTTTAATAAATATATCCAAATTTATTCTAAAGATGATAAAAAATTAGCCATTGCAGATCTAGAAGGAAATATTATTTTTGAAGGAGATCCTTCTTTCTTCATTCAAGAAAGCTCTGATAATTCTCTTTATGGAGTTCTAACAACAGGAAACGAAAAAGGTGAATTAGATACAACAATAATTAGAATTAAAGATAATAAATCTACAAAGGTATTACAAGATAAAGTAAGTGGATTATTATATGGTAAAGAGAAATATAACATTATAGGTGCATATAAAGAAGATAGTAATAATGATGTAATATACATTCTTAATGGAGATAGTTATAATACGTTAAAACTTGATAATCGATCTGCATATTTATATCATCTTAGTCAGGGTGAGGATAAATATGTTTATGGTGGAAAGTATTTAATCACTTATGAAGCAAAAAAATCCGAAGAATTTTTTGATTATGGAATATATGATGTTAAAGCTGGTAAGCAAGTTCTAAATGGAACTTATGAAGGATTATATCATTTACATGATGATGTATTTGTGGCAAATAAAGATGGAAAATATGGAGTAATTAATAAAGATAATAAAATCCTTTTAGATTTTGATTATAAGGTAATTAGTTATGCAAATGGATTATATTTTGTAAATAAGGGTGATGATATAAAACTTCATATACTTGATTCTAATTTTAAAAATTTAAATACAGAAATTGAAGTACCACAATTAGACACTTTTAAATATGTATTATGTTGTGCTTCATTTAATCCATTTGATATTTCAACATTTAAGAATAATGCAATTGTAGAAGTTGGTTTTGCAACTGATGAAATACGTAGTATTTATGCAGTAGATAAAAAAGGAGTTGTTACTCCACTTGGTGATGGTAAAATAAAAGCAATAGATAACTTTTTAATCAAAGCAACTAATAGTGATAATTTTATATATTTATATGATGCAAATATGAAAGTTCAACATAAAATAGATGTTGGTAAAAAAGCTATTGATTTAAGTAATGTGACTACTTACTTAGGTAATACTTTAATTATCAATAATAAGAATTTATATGATTTGAATACAAATAAAAGTAAAGGTACTACAAGTTGGTATAGAAGAACATCTCAAGAATTTGAAGTTAGAATAGATTTCAAGGACAATAATGGTACTGTAACAGTATCTAGTGATGGTGAAATAATTAAGAAACTTGAAAATGTACCAATAGAATCATTTTTAAAAGCAAGTAACAATGGAATAACTATTACAAAAGACTACTTTATTTATAATGCAGGTGGTGTTATAATATTAAAGAGAATACCTAAGGAAGCTAGTAGTGAGTTATTCGATTTTGTAGGTTTATTTTAGGAGGGAATATGAAAAATAATTTTTTAATTAAAACTATAATGTTTATTATAGTTACTGCTATAACATGTTTAGTATTTTTTGGACTATGTAGTGATGAAAAAACAGATTTGGAACTTGTATCATTTGGATTTTTATTATTTGCTGAATTAGTCGTTTATTTATCAGTTATAATACCTGGAATGGTTGATAGTAAAAATGTTACTGGAGCAGATATTGTTTCAATTGGAGTTTTATATGCATTAACAGTTGTAATATTGAATTATCACTTTTCTTTTACAGAAATGAGACCATTAATTATTTATAATGTTATTGCTATATTAATATATTTATTAGTATTTAGTTCAGTATTATTAATGAAAAAGAAATAAAAGAAAGCAAGGCTTTCTTTTTATTATTTAAAGTGATACTATATAAGTAAGTAAAAATCTATTTTAAAGGAGGTATGATTAAGTGAAAAATAAGATTTGGATTTTTATGATTGCTTTTATAATAACTGCTGCAGCTGTTGCTACTACTATTATTATTGTAAGTAGTTCTGGAAAGGAAATTGTTGAAGAAAAGAAAAACCCACCAAGTACAATTACAGTAGATGATAAAACAGAAAAAGTTACTATTACTTTTGATTCTGCTGGAGGAAAAGAAGTTAGTCCACTAAAAATTAAGAAAGGAGATTCTATTACTCTTCCTGACACAGAAAGAGATGGGTACTATCTTATAGGGTGGTATTTTGATGGTAAAAAGATAGAAAATGGTTTTATCTTTGTAGATGATGCTACTTTGGTTGCTAAATGGGAAGCAAAAACAAAAGAAGTAAAAAAGTTTAGTGTTAATTTTGATTCTAAGGGTGGAAGCAAGGTAAATAAAATTGAAGTAGAATGTGGAAAAACTTTAAAATTACCTAAAAATCCTACTAAAGAAGGATATACTTTTTTAAGATGGGAAGATAAAAATGGAAATCCTATTTATAATGATGTCAAATTATATTGCGAAAATGTTACATTATATGCTGTTTGGGAAAAGAATAAAGAATATACTTGTCCAAGTGGATATAAGTTAAATGGTACTAAATGTACAATAAATAAAGAACCATCAAAAGTATGTCCTACTGGTACAAGAGAAGATGGAAATATTTGCGTAAAATTGAATGATTATGTACAGGGTACTAGAAAATGTAAAACAGAAACAGTTATTCTTGATAGCAATGGCCATACTTGGACTGGTGAAGGAGAATATTATCAACAAGGATTAGGTATATGCGGATATTATATTTGGAAAGAAGCCACTACACAAGAGCAATGTAATAATTTATCTGGTAAAAATAAGCAATGGGGAAATGGTAAATGTTATGCAAAAATTATAAATAACAATTATGAAAACGCTGGATGCCCTGGAACATATACTTATTATTCTACATCAGATCTATTAAATAAGTTTAATGCACATAATAACGGAGGATGTTATAAAACTTTAGAAAAAGAACAATTATGTGATACTACAAATGGATTTGTATTAACTGCAGGTTCATGTGTTAAGACAATAGAAGCAACTTTAAAATAAAAAAAAATGCACTTATTTACAGTGCATTTTTTTGTGCCTTTTAAAAATTGTTTTTTACTACTGGCATTTTTTATCAGATGAATACTATTTGGCCCATTTTTAAATCTTCTTATATTCTAGAATAAAAATCAATAAATAAGAAATTTTTATTTTACTTTATGTTTAAGAACATTTCTTTTATTTTGTTTTTATTATTTTTCAAATCTTTTGTTTGAGCATCAAGAAAACTCCCTAAATTGTCAAATAATTCTCTATTCTAAATTTAAACTTTTTGTTAATTCTTTATTGTTAGCATCGATACTTTTTACTCTTTCATACAACTCTTCTGGTTCAAGTAATAAATAATTATAATCTTTATATAACTCAATGAATCTTTCTTTTAGTATTGTTTGCTCATTAATCATATCAAAGATTTCTTTTCTTAATTGTTCCATTTTATCATTTGTTTCTTTAGAATTTTTATTATTAGATAAATAATTAATTTTTTCTTTTATTTCTGTAATTTTATCATAGTAAAATGTCTTTTTCTCTTTTGATAAATAAACTGACTCTAAAATTACAAGTAATAATATATATGCACTATATGAAAGAAATAATGCAAAATTATTACTATTTGTATCTAACTCTTTTGAATCATATTCATAACTGTTTCTTACTAAATCGATTATTTGATTTTCTTTATCATCTGTTTTTAGATTTTCAAACAATTGTCCATAATTCTTTTTTATTTGTTCATAATATTCTTCTGTATTATCACAGTTTAGAAAACTAACATCGAAAATTTGAACTGTTTCTTCCCCAATAGGAATTCTAATAAATACTTCATCTTCTGGCTCTTTGTCACTAAATAAGTAACTAGATTCTGTTTGTTTATTATCATCTATTAACGAAAAAGTTTCACTTTGGACAATATATTTGTTTTTTATATTAGCTTTCCTTACTATTTTTTTAATAGCAAATCCACATCCAGCGGCTATTGCCGTAGCTAAAATGATAGCACTAACATTTTTTACAATTGTTTTTCTACTATTTTTCTTTTCTCTTATAGTGGTTTCTTTTTCTTCTAAACTATTATTATAATCATTTACTTTTAATTGTAATTCACTACTTTTTGATTCAATTAAATTTGATGTATCATGAATTCTAGAAGAAATCATTATTTCATATTTAGGATTATTAATAACTAATAAAAACTTAATTAATTCTATATCAAAATAATTATTATCTATTCCTTTTTTACGAATTTCTAATTCTTTTTCATTTAAGATAGCTAACATTTTTTTAGTATTTGCATTTTTTGAACTTTTGGAATTTATAGTTTGAATTTCTTGTTTAATTATTGAATTGAAATAAGAAATATGGCTATCTTCATTTTTTACATATTCATATAAGTTACTTCTATCATTAATTAATAATTCTAATTTTATAATTTCATATGCAACTTTATAAACAAGTTCAACAACATGTTTCTCATTATCATAATCCATAGTATTAGAATGAACTATTTGATTTAGATTTTCTTCCATTTGATTTACATATTGATTTAATTCCTCTTTAGTAATTGAGGTATTTTTAATCATTGTTTGTAACCATTTACATGAATTAAGAACTTTAAAATATAAATTATATTTTTCTAGATTATTTTTTAAATTATTTAATTCATAAATACCTGTAGTATAGTTATTTGAATGAATTGATTCTTCAAATACACTAGAATTAGTCTTATTTGCTATTTCTTGTACTCTACTATATATTTCACTTAATTGATTATCAAATTCTTTTACATCAAAACCTATTTCTTTAATGTTATCAATCATTAATTTTACTTCTTGATATAATCCTTTGAAAATTATTGCTTTATCTTTAATTTGCAATTTATACCCTCCTAAAATTGTTATTATTATATCACAAAAAGGCTTTTTTTTCAATCACTTCCATGTAATTATTATTATTGATTTTTTATAAAAATATGATATAATATATGCGTTTTTAAAGGCATTTTGGCTATTATAATTCATTATATAAGAGCAAAATAAAATAACTTTGGTTGAACTTGGTTATAGTTATAATATATTATGGAGGGTAAAGATATGGATTTACATGATTTAGATTGGTCAAATCTATCTGTTGACACAATTAAATACGTGAGTATATCAAACTGGAATTTAGGGTTTTATTCAGAACATGGAAAAGAATTTGTTTTGAATCACATTAAAGAGGTATTAGGAGATAATGTTATAGTTTGTGATAAAAACAATTTAGATAAAGTTTATGAAAAGATTAAGCGATTAGCAAAAAAGACACCATATGAAAACTTTTATTTATGTGTAGCAAGTTCTGAAGTAGAAGGTTTAAAAGAAAGAATTAAGAATGAAGAAATAGATTCAATTAAAATAATCGAAGTATATGATAGTGAAGATCAAATTTCAAAAAGAAGAATTAATAATTTTGATAGACTATTAGAAGAGGAAAGATATCAAAGAATGGCACCATCTACTGAGAGGTTACGTAATGAAAGAATTAAAAGATATATAAAGGGTATTAAAAATAATGAATTTAATTTTGAAAGATTAGAGCAATTATTCTATGACTATACTTCTAATTATAATGATGATATTTCTTGTACTGGTGGGTATGATATGTTAAAAATGGCATTATTACATGAAATGCAAAATTCAAGTAACTATTTTAAAGCAATTGTTTCTATGCATTTTGGTTGTGAGCCATGCGAAGTAGTAATTGGAAATGAAGATATACATTGTGAACCTGTAGTTATTATTGGAGATTTTCTTCCGTTATATGCAAATAGTGATAGATATAATTATAGTTTCAATAAATTAAAATGTGTAGTTGGGGATGTTTATGTTTCAACGCAGCAATTATCTAAATATAATTTATTAACAGACGTTTATGGTGATTTGGATATTGAAGGTCATGATACTGATTTTGGTTCAATTCAACATGTTGCTGGATCATTTGCTTCCAAAAATAGTAACTTAATAATTAAATATAAAGAATTATTTGGAGAAGATGGAAAACGTAAAAAACATAAGTACGTATTATCTTATTATAACGGATTAGATTATTATATATTTTAAAAGTTAGCAGTATGGGATGCTAACTTTTTTTCTAGTAAATTAAAATAGATTATAATATCAGTATAATTATATAATAATTCTAATTTTTTAATGGAATTACTATACTTGTTGGATATGTATATGAGTAGTATTTATAATTATTATGAGATATTTTTTAATTTTGGGAATGAGTATCTTAAAAATCAGGAAATTTTAAAAAAATTATAGATAGTAATATAGATGATTACTTATATACTATTGAATGGTTTGAAAGAAAATTAATATTTAAATCATCCAGTAATTGACACAATACAAGATAATAGGAAAAACTAATATCTTGATTTTAAATATTTAAATAATTTTAATAGAATATTTTTCCTTTATTTACTTTATTTTTTCTTAGTTTTAATTGACTTTTTATTATAAATCTATTATAATATCTAGCACTATATTTAAAGGAGTATGTAATTATGAAGTTGGATGAAAATAAAGATTTTAATGTGTCAAATGGTATTAATATGTTAAAAGATTTAAAGGATGAAAATAAAGATTTTGATGTGTCAAATGGTATTAATATGTTAAAAGATTTAAATCGAAGGGATGATTGTTTTCCATTTATTATGTATTATTATTTTCCACTTATTACGGTTTTAAAAAAATTGTTTGGTAAAATTGGTTTCGATGATCCAAAAAAATATGCCAATTATGTTATTAAAGAAAATTATTTTGGTTATTCACTTAATAATGTTATATTATCTACATTAATTTTAGCAAAAAGGGATTACGTTTTAGCTTTTTTAAAAGGGTTATTAGAAGTTAATCCTGATTTACCAATAAATATGACAATTGGTGATATGTATAAAATTAATGGTGATTATGAAAATGCAATAAAATATTATCAAAAAGCAAATGAAGAAAGTTCTTTAGATCTTTTCGAGAATTATCACATTTATCTTGCAGATGAAAATCTTAAAAAAGCAAGACTTTTGCCTGAAGAAGAGCACATAACGTTAAATGATGGTCAATTTAAAGAGAAAAAAATTGATAAAAAGACTTGTTATTCCAATGCTATTGCTTTTTTATCTATTGCTGGTAAATATGGTAGTATATTGGCATAAAAGTTATTAGGACGTATGTATTATGAAGGAACAGATGTTGAAAAAAATTTAGATCAAGCAAAAACTTATTTGAAAAAAGCAATAGCATTAGGGGAGTTTGAACGTGAATATAGACCATATTATGACAGAGAATCATTATCTCGTGCTTATAATAATTTAGGATGTATACTAGTTGAAAATAGTAAAACTGATTCTGATGATTATTTAAAAGGTATTGAATATTTAAAAATATCAGGTAGTTTAGGATTTACACGTGCATATTATAATCTTGGAATTGCTTCTCTTAATGCTGATAAAGAAGCTGAAAAATGGTTTTCATATGCTGCAGATGACGGAAATGAAATGGCAGCTAAAGAATTAGCTATGATTAAATCCAAAAAAAATAATACTGATAAATAAGTATGTATTTTTTAGAATAATATAAAAAATAATATTGATAAATGAAAAAAGTTTATTAATAAACTATAAACTTTAAAAATTAGGCATTGCAACATCAAAAATATTACGAACAATATTTATTTACACGTTAGTAAGTTTTCTTTGCCAGTGAACAATCAATATTGCTGCTCAATTAAAGTAATATCTTCTTTAACTCTTTTTACATTTAGAAAATAATTAATTATACTTGCAGTTTCTCTAGTTCTAGTATATGAACTTACCAACATATTAGAATTAGATATATTAATCTCATTATCAGTAATATATTTTTTTAAATTTCGTAAATCTTGTTTCTTCTTTTCCACGATATGTAAAATTTACTTTATCTATTTTAATATTTGACTGTCAATAATAAAAAGATGCTAGTTTTATGTTTAAATCCTAGCATCTTTATGTAATTTAGCTCCAAAAGTTGGAGTAGATTTTTAAATCATATAGATTTCAAACTATTACATTACATCATATGGCTAGATAAAACCTAGAAAAATTATGATATAATGTTTACAATGAAAGGAGTAATAGAATGAAAAAATATTTGTTTTTTTTAATGTTTTTAATAGTATTTGTTACTGGATGTGGCAATAATAAAAAACAAATTATTTGTAAAATTAATGGTGAAGGAAGTATACTACCAGAAATAGTAGCTACATTGGATTCAAATAATACTATATCTGAAATAGAAATACATATGGTATATGAGTCTGAAGAAAAAGCTCAAAATGATTTTAATAGTTTTAAATCAATACATGGTGATAATGCATCAATAAATAAAAATGTAATAATTGTTAAAAATGTGCAAGATGCTAATACACTTTTTGGAAAACAATATAGTAAAACTGTTGGTTACACAAAAGATGAATTTCAATCTTTCTTAGGTAATTACACTTGTGAGTAATAGTAAAAAGCATTAACATAATTTGTTAATGCTTTATTTTTCTAATGACAGGATTTTTTCAAATGACACGAGTAGTTACTAATTGTGAAACTATTATGTGAAAATCAGCTACTATAAATAATACCTATTTTTGTACGTGATTTTCTACCGAATAATTAATATCATTATCTAAAGATATTTCCTTCCACAAGTCCTGCAAATATGCCCAAGCGTTTTTTAGGAATTCATTTATATCAGGAATATCCTTTTCTTCTACCTTTTCAATCACTGCTGTCCATGTATATCCCTTTCTTTGACCAACGAAGTGTAATTCTAATCCCCACTCTTCATAGTCATATCTAACTAACATTACTTCATCCCAGGGTTTTAAATCATTTCCTCTAAACTTTTTAAAATCTTGCCAAGTAGCAAAACCTTCTTTTTCACTTGCATCAAAATAATATTGATGGTCTGTTTTTTCCAAATCAAGCATGTTCTCTTTCTCCTTTATAACTTATCAAATTTTGAGATTTTAAACATCGAATAGTCCGATGATTATTTCAAATGGCACTCTATAGTCTTAATTAATCAACTATAAATCTAAAAAGATCTAATTGTTATATTCTTTCAAAATATCTCTTGTATAAGTATTATATAACAAAAACATTACTTTGTTATCTCTAATTTTTCTTTAAATTCAAAAGTATTCCAAGTTTCTTTTATGATATCTTTGAAAGTAAAAATATGGAAAGAAATAGATTGTTCTATACTATAACATAAAGTGTTTTTATTAAAAAATTTCATATAGATTTATTTATGTGGAGTTTTTCTTAGTTTATTAAAAGTTTTCTTTCCTGTATAAAACTTTTTATATGTTGGATTATCTTTAATAGATAACCATCTCTTTTTAAATATTTCTTTTTCTTCTTCTTGATCAAATAGTAAATCTAATAATAGATTTAATTTTTCTTCTTCTGAAACATCTCTATTTAATAATCTTCTAAAGTATTCTTGCTTTCTTTCTGAGGAATTAGCTAAAGCAAGACTTGTTTCAATTAATTTTCCTACTAATAAAAGATCTTGAGTAATTGTGTTAAAATCTAATGAGTTATTGAATATTCTAAATTCTATTCTTCCTTTGTCATCACCATACCAATTCATATGATTAAAATTAATACTTGTAAATCTGATACTAGTATCAGATTTTGGTTTTTCTTTCAAATATTTTATAAATATACTATATTTTTCTTTAGCTGATTGTGATTCCCTTAATTCCTTCTCAAGATTACTGCTGGGATAATATAAATTTAATTGATTTAATAAATTATATAATCTTTCTCTAACTTGAATATTATATAAAAAATTGTCCATATCTTCTGGTGTATCTATAGCAAAAGCTGGATTCTCTTTAAACGTCTTTTGAATATTTGATTTGATTGGAACACTCATTGTATCAGCACTGCACCTAATTACCTCATTCTCTTCATTAGCAATCTTATAGAATAATTCTTCACATTCACCCCATATTACTAATAAGTATTTAAGGGCATCTAGATTACCTTTAAAATAGTCAGCACCAACATTGATATGTAATCCAGTTCCACCATGTAAATGAGCGCATAAAGCTTTAAATAGTAAACAAATAGCATTTATTTGATTTAGACAATCTAATGTATTATGCATTATTGGAGAAGATGCTTCTGGTAAATCTTCACTAGATTCTTTTGTAAAAATCCACTTACTAAAGTCATTTCCTTTTCCAAAGCCACTATTATTTACAATACTATCACTTATGTTTGATGGAATTTGTAAAGCTTTCATTACTATTTCTATAGATTTATTGTTAAACATTTTTTTTAATTCTTCAAAAGATAACTTACAATATTCTAATTCTACTCCAAATTTTAAATCTTTGGGAATATTAAGTAAGTTAGAAACATTATTAAAAGTTTGATTTAAAAATAATTGTCTTAATACAGTAATTTTATCTTCTTCATTTAAAGTTTCTAAAGATATTAAAACGGAGTCCCAATTAAAACATACTATATCATAATCAAGAGAATTATCATCAAAATCATCAAATCCTAAAAAATAATACTCTTTAATTAAAGCTACTTTGATATTCAAATCTTTAACTGATTTTATAGAAAGATTTATTATTTTTTTTCTTAAATCGTAAAAAGCACCACTACTTTTTAATTCATCCATTATATGTTTTATTTTGGCAAATATTTCGACACTTGAAAAATCATTTATATGTTCTATAAATTGAAGGATACTATTATATTCTTCTTCACTTATTTTTTCCATATTTTCCTCCATAAAGATGTTAGATATTATAGCATAGTTTTATTTATTTACAAAATATAGTCAATTTTTATTATCAAAAACAAAACTATTAAAGTTCTTGAGATTAATTTTTTGCTTTAATGTTTGATAATATAATTATTTTCTAAAATAAAAGAAGAGAAACAAATGATTCCCAATAACTAACTTATGAAGTTCAACATAATGTAAGTTAGTTCTATTAATAGAGACAACATATCAATTAAAAAATCTTGCATCTCTATTTGCATACTTACATATGAACTACAATCTGTCTTTTACCTCATAATCATGGGGAATTATATCTTTTCTAATTTCTAACATAACAAAAATCCACCGTCCTTTCGAACTGATGGAATTTATACCTTAAATTAGGCTTTCTGCCTTTGTTTATATATGTTAACTGAACTTTTATATTTCAAAAAGTTCGAATATATTACAAAATGGCACGAGTAGTTATCCGTTGTACAACCGAAAACATGCTTTTTGATCACTGAAATCATTATACTACAAAATAATATTTAAGTAAATATGTCGATATATTATTTAAAACCATTTAAAAGGTATTTATAAGCCACTTAATATATAAAATGATAGAATATACCTTTTTTAATAATCAATGATATAAGATACCTTAGAACAGTAATTATCCAGAGGTGGCATTTCCATACCTGGAAAAACCTATATAACAAAATAATAAATAATAAAAGATAAAATAGATAAAAGTGAATATAGCTGTTTTGGATACATTCGAAATGGTAAGATATACTAATACTATATTGCTAAAGATAACAAATATTATTAAAAATATAAACTTCACTAAATAATGTGTTAAAATAATGTAGAGGTGAAAAGATGAACCAATATAATGTAGTTGTAATTTTTAATAAAGACATGAATAAAACATTGATGTGTAAAAGAACTAAAGAACCTTATATGGGAATGTATAATTTAGTTGGTG
>CACXGX010000078.1 GCA_902767365.1 uncultured Erysipelotrichaceae bacterium | reverse complement strand
TAATACCTCCTGATGTGAATACGGATGTAATAATACCACCTGATGTGAACACAGATGTAATAATACCTCCTGATGTGAATACGGATGTAATAGTACCACCTGATGTGAACACAGATGTAATAGTATCACCGAATGTAACTACGAACGTAATAATACCACCTGATGCGAACACAGATGTAATAGTATCACCGAATGTAACTACGAACGTAATAATACCGCCAAATGCAAATACAGCATCTGTCCAAAATCCAAATACATCATCAAATCCAAATCCGGTACTAAATCCAAATCCTGCCCCAAATCCAAATCCTGCCCCAAATCCAAATCCTGCTCCAAATCCAAATCCAGATCCAAATCCAAATATAAATGCGTTTATTCATCCATATTATCATGATCCTATTAATCCAAATCAAAATTCAACACCAAGCCCATCTACAGTATCAAATTACCCAAGTCTAATTCCAACGACAGAACCAACAACAATGCCGACATTAAGTCCAGCTACAACACCGACGACAATGCCAACACAAATGCCGACACCAACACCGACACCAACGCCGATACCAACGCCGACACCAACGCCAACACCAACACCAACGCCGACACCAACACCAACACCGACACCAACACCAACACCAACGCCGATACCAACGCCGACACCAACACCAACACCGACACCAACACCAACACCAACGCCGATACCAACGCCGACACCAACGCCAACACCAACGCCGACACCAACGCCAATACAAGATCAACCTCCATCATCAAATTTTTATGCACCGCATACAGGACTTAATTCTGTTCCTGTTGAAAGTAATAATGATTGGAAGAGTATTGGTTTAGCAACATTAGGTTTAGCTGTTGGAGCTGCAGGAATTGCAGGAGTGGCAATGTCGTCTAAAAAGGAAAAGAAAGATGATGAAAAAGAGAATGATGATGAAGAACAAAATGGATATAGTAGATTTGTAGATAACGGAAATAATAGTCAAAGTGAGGACTATCAACAGATAAGCAATAATGTTGACAATCAATATGTACAGAAATTTGTTAATAAAGAATATCAAGTAAATAATGGTTATAATAATTCGTATATTACTAATAATCAAAATGATTATATAAATGGTAATATAAGTGATGTACATAATAATGAATAATTAATTTAACGTGAAGGATGATGAAAATCATCCTTTTATAATGCCTTTAATTAAGAAATATTTAGAAACTAAATGGTCAAATTTTTTGTAGCTAAAAGAAATTATTTTAATAGTTTTAATATAGTTATTTGTTTCTTTAATAATTACATTTTTAATATTGTAATTAAATGAATTTTCAATATTATATAATTTAAGTGCTTATTTTTGTTTAATAGATAAATTTTCACTATAGTTTTTTAGCAAGAAAAATATAGCCAAAATGTATGTATTCAATATTATTTGATAATATTGTAATAATATCATCTTTAATATTTAATATATAATTTAAAGATTTCTTTTCTTTTTTTATTAAATAAAAAATCATGTTGTCTAAATTTCAACAACATGATTTATATACAACCAAATTAATTTTTTAATTTACTTTTTATTATTTTAGTAAGAATATTTATTGCTATTTTTTTTGTTTTATCATTTATATCAAGATCTGGATTATATTCAACAAGATCAAATGATTTTAAATAATTTTTGTTCTTTATTATTTCATCTACTATTTCATATGCTTCTTGTTCGTTTATTCCATCAATTGCTTTAACACTAACTCCTGGTGCAATTTTAGGATCAATTACATCTAGGTCATAACTAATATGAATTCCATCTGTATTATTTAATGCAATTTTATATGCTTTATTCATTATTTGTTTTACACCATATTTTTTTATATCTTTTGTTGTAAAGACTTTTACTTTAGCTTTTTTTAAATTTTCATATTCTGGACTTTCGATGTCTCTTCCTCCAACTAAGACGACGTTTTCTGGTTTATAATAATCTCCATTAAAGAAATATGATAGTTCACTTCCATTTTGTCCTGTTACTGTTGCAAATGGCATACCATGAATATTTCCAGATATAGTTGAATTCATATTATGAAAATCTGCATGAGCATCTATCCATATTAATCCAATATTATTATGTTTCTTTTTTGACGCTAAAGAGGAACCTATAGCAATAGAATGATCTCCTCCAATAGTTATTACAAAGTTATTATCATTTTCTATTGTGTTATATAATTCTTTATTAAATTTATTAACATATTTAATATTTCTTTTTTTATTTCCTTCATCTAGTTCTTTTTCTATATTATCTTTTTTTATTGTAATAACATTTTCTACAAGATTATTACAATCTGTAAGAGCAAGGGGCCCTTTGTCACTTCCATTTACTTTAACTCCTAGATCAGAGCATGCCTCTATAATTGTTATTTTCATATTTAGCCTCCTTAAATAAATATATTACAAATATTAAAAATGTTCAATATTATTAATCTATGATATACTTATTTAGAGGTATTTTATTATGAAACTAAATGAATTGTATGATTGTGAATATGACGTTGAGATTAAGTCAATTAAAATGAATTCTAAAGAAGTAGAAAAAGGGGATTTATTTATTTGTACTAAAGGAGTTACTGCTGATAGACATGATTTTGTAGATGATGCTGTTAAAAATGGTGCAGTAGCAATAGTAGCAAGTAAAAAAATAGATGTTTCTGTTCCTATTATATATGTAAAAGATACAAATAAAGAATTACCTTTATTATGTGCTAGATTTTTTGGAAATCCAGATAAAAAGTTAAAAATATATGGGATTACAGGTACTGATGGAAAAACAAGTACTGCTACTATTGTTCAAACATTATTAGGGAAAAAAACTTGTGGATATATTGGTACTAATGGACGTAGTTGCGCTTTGTTTGATAGGGATACTAATAATACAACTCCTGACTCTGATAAACTATATGAATATTTTAAAGAATTTGTTGATGCTGGATGTAATGAAGTTGTTATGGAATCAAGTAGTGAAGCATTTTTTAGAAATAGGTTAGAGAATATTAACTTTGATATTGGAGCAATTACTAATATAACTAAAGAACATTTAAATATTCATGGTTCATTTGAAAATTATATAGAATGTAAATCTCAATTATTTAAACAAATTAATAAAAATGGTTATTCAATATTAAATAAAGATGATGAATTTTTTGAAAAAATTAAATCTGCTTGTGTTACTAAAAACATTTGGACTTATGGTAAAGATTTAGATAATACTTTGGCAATAATTGATTATAAAATATATCCTAATAAAACTTTTATAACATATAGATATGATAATAAAGATTATGAGATAGAAAGCCCTTTACTTGGCGATTTTAATGTATATAATTTGGCTTGTGCAATTTTAGTTTCTCTTGCTAGTGGTAGAAAAATGGAAGATATTATTCCAAATATAAAACAATTAAGTGTTAAAGGTAGAATAGATATAATGCCTAATTATGGTCAAAATTTTACTGTTATGGTTGATTATGCTCATACACCTAATGGTATAGAACATATATTGAATTTTGTTCATACTCTTGATATTAATAGAAGTATTGTTGTTATTGGTTCAGCAGGAGAAAGAGACTTCTTAAAAAGACCTATTATGGGAAAGACAGTTGTAAATAATTCTAGTTATGCTATTTTTACTTATGAGGATCCAAGAAGTGAAGATCCAGAAAATATTATTAAAATGATGGTTAGTGAAATAGAAGATAAATCTAAATATGAAATAGTTGTAGATAGAAGAAAGGCTATTCAAAGGGCAATTAATATAGCTTCTGAAAATGATATTGTTTTAATACTTGGAAAAGGAAATGAAACATACGAAAAACTTAAAGATAAGACAATTTATTTTAATGATGAGGAAGAAGCAATTAATGCATTAAAAAGTAGATTTTCTAATAAAATTGTTGAATAAAAAAAGAATCTTTGGATTCTTTTTAATCATATATATATTTTTTCTTTTTTTTAAATTGTTGTTCTTTTTCCTTTATTATTCTTTTTTCATATTTAGATAAAATTGCTAGTTCTGCAAGAGCCTTTGTCTTGTTTTCATTTCTTTCGAATAATTGATTATTAAATCTTAACGATTCATTTATAGCAATTCTTGTTAATCCTTTTCTAAGTTGGTAATTGCTTTTAACCCCTTCAATTAAATCATCTATTTTTCTTTCTTTTATTAGTAGTTCTACTGCATGAGTAATGTGATTTTTTTCATTAGATAATATTGCGATTCTTAATAATGAAAATATTATTTGATTGCTTGTTAAATTTTTAAAAGATTCACTATTAATTGCTTCTTTTATGTCTTCTTCTGAAGATAATAGTTGAACTACGTATTCTTCTCCAAATATGTTTGATTTTTCATCTAAATAATTTTTTAATAATGATTCTGATTTTCTTTCTCTTAATAATTCGTTTTTGAAATTTTCTGATATTTTCATAATTTCCCCCTCTTTTGAAAAAACGCTTTTTTAATCATATCATTTTTTTTTATTAAAGTCAACAAAAATGTGTTATTATATGAATGGGATGTGAATTATATGAATGGTCTATATATAGTAGATAAGCCATATGGATATAGTAGTAGAGATGTTGTTAATAGAATTTGTGGAATTTTGCATACAAAAAAAGTTGGACATGGTGGAACTTTAGATCCAATTGCTACTGGAGTATTAATAATTGCAGTCGGAAACGCTTTAAGAACATTAGAATTTATAACAAATGATACTAAAGAATATATTGCTACTGTAAAAATTGGTTTATTAACTGATACCCTTGATATTACAGGTAATATTATTCAAAAAACGGATAATTATTCTTTGAATAAATCTTTTTTAGAGAAGACATTAAATTCTTTTATTGGTAAATATAATCAAGAAGTGCCTCTTTATTCTTCTGTTAGAGTAAATGGAAAAAGATTGTATAAATATGCTAGAGAAAAAGAAAGTGTTATTTTGCCTAAAAGAGAAGTGGAAATATTTAAAATAGAATTATTAGATTTTAATAATGATGAATTTAAATTTAAAGTTTTAGTTAGTAAAGGAACATATATTAGAAGCTTAATTAGAGATATTGGAGAAAAGATTGGTATTTTTTGCACAATGAAAGAACTTGTTAGAACTAAACAAGGTAGTATTAGCATTAAAGATTCTGTTACTATTGAAGAAATAGAAAATGGGACTGCAAAACTTATTTCAGTTGAAAAAGCACTTAATGATATTGATTTTATTTCAGTTGATGATTATTTAGAAAATAAAATACTAAATGGATCTATATTAGAAAATAGATATAATAAAAAAATAATTGGATTTAAAAATAATGATGGTGAAGTTTTAGCTCTTTATGAAATATATGATAAAGATAATAATAAAATAAAACCTATTAAAGTTTTTAAAGGAGATTGACATCTTCTTTTTTTTGTGTCGACTTTTACATATACATTCTTTTTATTTACATATTTATATTGTAAATTTACATTTCAGTTGATAATATAAAAATGTAAATATCATAGGAGGAAAATATATGAAAAAAAATATGAATAAAAAGAATGAATATGAGTTTATTTCACCTTTAAGTACATATACATTAAACTTTAACAAGAAAATTAGTTTAAAAAAAATAAAAAATGTAGAGGATTTAATTAACAATAAAGTAAATAATTTATTTGATTTTGTAATAGAATTATGTAAATTAAAAGATGCAAATATTCATTAT
>CACXGX010000077.1 GCA_902767365.1 uncultured Erysipelotrichaceae bacterium | reverse complement strand
TTTATAATACAAAAAGAATAAGACTTAATTAAAAAAGACACGCATTATTTTTTAATACGTGTCAACTAGATGGGTTACATCATCAAAATCTACATTTTTTTTATGTTTCTTCTTGCTCAATTATATTTCTATAACCAGATTTTTTAATTATTATAATAAATAATAGGTTCAAAATGATAAATACAAGAATAATTATTGAAGTAATATTTATAAAAGGCATATTAATTTTTTTATACATATCGAAATATAACGTATAACAAACAATTCCACATATAAATAACGCAACTGCCATTGAAATAAAAGTATTAAAATTCTCTCTTAAAGCATTATTTTCATCATCCCAAACTAGTTTTGGTTGAATTGAATCGATATACATTCCTATCAAATTTGTTGATGATATTGATAATAAACTTACTATATAAAATAATATTATCGTTACAATATCTAAGCCTATTAATATATAAAAGATTGTTGCAAATAAATTAATACCAATAAAAGAAATTAACATACTAACAAGATATTTTGCTAACCACTGATCCTTATAAGATACTGGAATATATTTCATAAATGAAAAATGTTTACCTTCTCTTGAAAATGAAGTAGATGCAATTGAGTTCATTGCAGGAAGTAATATTGATAAACCAGTAACAATTAGTAACAAAATTACTTTTATATTATAACTATTATCAATAAGCATTGATTTAAGTTCATCTATTCCATAATCAGTTAACACAATTCTATGAATAAATAATGCAATTATTGGCCAAATAATATTTATAACAATACAATTTACAAAAAAACTTGGTGTTCTAAATAATATCTTAAATTCTTTACTAATATATGCTTTTAAAGGTTTATTAGATTTAATATTTTTTAGTAACTTAGTAGAATTGTTTTTTTTCGTTGTGTCTTTACTAGATAGTCCAATTACACTTTTATAATAAAAGTATTTTGCTAGAATTAAAAATATTCCCAAATATAAAGAGTTTAATAAAATAAATAGTATTAAAGAAATAATATCTTTATTAGAAATTGTTTTAGCAAATAAATCAATTTGAGGAAAAATAATATTCATAACATCAAAGAATCTATGATTACCACTAGCAAAGTTCTCTAAATATAATTGAAGATTAAAATCCTTTAATGAACTAACAACAAAGAAAAATAGTATTAATAAGAATACAATTAATACAGAAGATATTTTTTTAATTGTTTCTTTATTATTTATATGCTTAGCAAAATTCATTATTATTAGACATATTATTGCAGTATAAACCATAGGTATAACAGGTAAAGTTAAGATTTGAATTAAAGATATTAAAACATTAATAAAGTTTAAATCTAATGCAACTACATAACTAAATATACACACAATAATTAAAAGAACTTGTATAAGATTTTCTACAACAAAACACGCCGTAAACTTTGAAATAACTAATTCTATAGGTTTAATAGGCAAAGGTAATAATTTTTCTATATCATTACTGAAAAATAATTCATTAAGTATAACAGGAAAACTAAAAATAAAAGTAAAAATACTTATTATATAACACATTAACTTAAGTCCAATACTTTCATAATTAATATCTTTTAATTCTACAGTAGTTTGATAAACAAATATAGCACTTATTAATAAAAAAGGTAAGATAATAAATAAAATAGTTAAGATAATAAGAATATTAAAAATAAATTTTGCCCTTTTATTATTGTTTTTAGACATTTTAATATTTTTTAAAAAAACTTTTGTTAATGTAAGATAATTACTCATTATTAATTACCTCTAAAAATAATTCTTCTAAATCTTTTTTCTTATGTTTTTTTATCAACGCTTCTAATGTCCCATAATAAACAATTTTGCCTTTATCAATAATAACAATCTCATCACATAATTTTTCAGCTACTTCAAGAACGTGTGTTGAAAAAAACACTGTATTTCCATTTTTTACATGTTCTCTCATCATTTTTTTTAATGCAACCGCACTTCTTGGATCTAAACCAATCATTGGTTCATCTAAAATCCATACACTAGGTTCGTGCACTAATGCTGCAACAACCATCATTTTTTGTCTCATTCCATGAGAATATCCTTGCATTGGTTTATCTAATAAATCAACAAGGCCAAATTGTTCTGCTAAATATTTTATTTTTGCTTTTCTCGTTTTAACATCTACTTTATATATATCGGATATAAAATTAATAAACTCTATACCTGTAAGCCTTAAAAACATGTCAGGGCTATCAGTTATATATCCAATGTTTTGCTTAGCTTCCAAAGAATTCTCAATTATATCAAGACCATTTATTTTTATTGTTCCATTGTCAGGCTTTAATATTCCGGTCATCATTTTAATAAGCGTTGTTTTCCCAGCACCATTTAATCCAATAAATCCAATTATTTTACCATTTGGTATATTTAATGTTACATTGTCAACTGCTTTTATATTTCCGTTATATGTTTTAGATACATTTTTAATTTCTATCATATTATTATCTCCTATAAGAATATACTACTATAAGATTAGTATAATTAATAGTAACATTTTTATGTATAATAAAAATGTAGTGATTGTTAGAGAAATTTGACATTTTTTAATAAATTTGTTATAATTAAAGGGCTTTTGAAAGGGAGATTAAGATGAATAATAATCAATTAACTACGACAACTTATTTAACTACATTAAAATCAATTAGTTATATTGGTTGTTTTAGAAATGCTTAAAATAAAAATAAAAATATTAATATTGTAAGTTTAATCTATTACACCAAGTAATAGATTTTTTTATTTAAAAAATACTAAAGGAGATGATAATATGACCAAAACTGAAAGTAATACGATTTTCTCCCTTTGAAAAGCAAATTAAGAAAGAAGGAAAAAATATGAATGAAAAATGTGCAGAATTACTTAAAAAAGTAATAAATAAAAAATATCATAATATAAGTTTAGATAATTTACATTATGACAATGATGAATTTTATTATGAATTCAAATCTCTAGAACAAATAAGTGAAAAAGAATTAGAACAAATTGAGAAAGAAATATTAAAAATTAATAATAAATTATATTTTAAACTACTAAGAGTTAGTGGAGTTTACTATCAGGGTAACGAAAAAAATGAAATGATAAATAGAATAGTTGGAAAAAGTTTTAATAGTGAAGAAGAATTAAAAAAATATAATGCTTTTTTGGAAGAAGCTAAAGAAAGAGATCATCGAAAAATTGGACACGACCTAGATTTGTTTTGTTTTTCGGACTATGTTGGACCAGGATTACCTTTATTTACTCCAAGAGGAACTATAATAATTGATGAATTAAAAAAAGAAATCGAAAAAATATGTAGAAAATATGGCTTTGAAAAAGTAAGTTGCCCATCTCTTGCAAATATATCATTGTTCGAAACTTCAGGTCATGCTCAAAAATTTAATGATGAACTATTTAGAGTAGAATCCCCAAAAGGACATAAGTTTGTTTTAAAGCCAGTTCAGTGTCCACATCATGCCCAAATATATGCATCAAAAATAAGAAGTTATAAAGATTTGCCAATTAGATATATGGAATCAGATAAACAATATAGAGCAGAATTATCTGGGGCAGTAGGAAATAGTCTATCACGAGTTTATGCAATAACTGTAGAAGATGGTCATTCTTTTTGTAGAGTTGATCAAGTAAAACAAGAAGTAATAAATATGTGTAATTTAATTAAAGATTTTTATAAAAGAATGGGATTATGGGACAATCACTGGGTATCGCTATCCGTAAGAGATTATAATCATCAAGAAAAATATATCGGTAGTAAGGAAGATTGGGATATTTGTGAACAAATGTTACAAGAAGTATCCGACGAGTTAGGATTAAATGCAAAAAAATGTGAAAATGAGGCAGCCTTATACGGACCTAAATTAGATTTTATGTTTAAAGATGCTCTAGGTAGAGAAATACAAATACCTACAGTTCAATTAGATTTTGCAACTCCAAAAAGATTTAATTTATTTTATATAGACGAAGATGGAAAAAAACAAAATCCAGTAATGGTTCATAGAGCGGTACTAGGTTCATACGAAAGATTTTTAGTTTTATTATTAGAGCAATTTAAAGGTGTATTACCAGTATGGCTATCTCCAGTTCAAGTCAACATTGTACCAATAAATATGAAATACCATGATGAATACGCAAAAAAAATAAAAGATTTACTTCTAGATCAAGAAATTAGGGTATCATATGACAATTCAAATGAAAGATTTAATAAAAAAATTATGCAAAGTAATTTAATGAAAAATCCATATACAATAATTATTGGTGACAATGAAATAAAAAATAATTTAATTAGTTACAAAAAATATGGTAGTGATCAAACAATATCAATGACTACTGAAGAATTTGTTGAGTTTATTAAAAAAGAAATAAAAAATAGATAGTAAAATAAAAGCAAAAAAAGTATTAATACTACACTTTTTATAACGTAAAATAAATTACACTATATTTTACATACAATTATCAAGACATTAAAATTGACTATTGAAAAATAATTATATATACTTAAGTTGATAATAGAGGTGCTTTATGGATTGTGAATATATAGGCGAATTTGATTACGATACCGAAACATTAAAATCAATAAATGAAAAAACTAAAAAATATGAAAATGCTTCTTCTGAGGAAGAAATAGCAGAAATTCAATTAGATGAAGCAGAACAATTAAGAGAAGATGGCTTTTTACCACAAAATGAAGACTATTATGGAACAATGACAAGTCCTATGGTTGAAGTAGAAAATGCCCCTAAAGTATATGTAATAGAAGAATGCATTCCAGCTTGCCAAATATTATGGGGAAAAAACATATATACGTTTATGACAAGCGATTATAACGACAAAGGAATGTGTTGGATAGAAATAAAAAATGAAAATTTATCACCAGCTAATAAAAAAATATATGAGCAGATGGAAGGACAAGATGTAATAAAATTTGAAAAACATAAAGGTGCCGTATGCTTTGGCGTTAATAAAGTTGGTAGAGCAGGACAAAGAAGATTAAAAGAATTAGCAGAAAAATTTGTAATGCAAGATGTTCCACGTGGTGAAGCATATAAACAAATTGATGACTTTTTAATAGATAATTGCAATTGTTATGATGAAATCCCAAATCCTGTATATAAATATATGGAACCTTTAGATAAAGTTAATATTGAAGAACTTAATGAATACGTTAAAGAATATGATAAATGGTTAAAATCCAAAGAAAGTAAAAAAACAATAAAAACACTTAATACAAGAAAACTCGATAAAGAATTATCAGAATATTTAAAAAAATATGATTTTATCCTTGAAGATAAAAAAGTATTTTTAGGAGGATATCATTATAAAAAACATTTAAACTATATTAAATCAATATAAAAGTTAGAATAAACATACAATTATAATTTCTAACTTTTCTTTTTTATTTATATGTAATATAATGATATAAATTGTGAGGGATAATAGTGAAAAAAATAGTAGCAATAGGTGGAGGAGAATGTGGAAGAATCTTAAAAGATGGAACTAAAATGCCATATGAAACTGAACCAATGGATAAAGAAATAATCAGATTAACTGGAAAAGAAAATCCAAATTTCTTATTTATTGGGCATTCTCAACCAGTAAATATTCAAAAAAAGTATTTTGAAACAATGGTAAAAATATATAAAGACAAATATAATTGCCCATGTAAAATGTTAAAAAGCACTGAGTTAATGGATGAAGATAAAGTTAACGAACTAGTTAATTGGGCAGACATCATTTATGAAGGTGGAGGCAATACCTTAGACATGATTGAATTATGGAAAAAAACAGGTTTTGATAAAGTCTTAAAAAAAGCGTGGGAAGATGGAAAAGTAATGTGTGGGCTTTCAGCTGGAGCATCTTGTTGGTTTAATGAATGTTCAACAGATTCATTAAGAATACTATATGGAAGTGATCAACCATTAATGGAATTAAAATGTTTGAATTTTATAAATGCATTTTTTACACCACATTGTGAAGAAGATGGAAGATTAGAATCTACCAAAGAAATGTTAAAAGATAAAAACTTAATAGGGATATCAATATCAAATTGTTCAGCAATAGAAATAATAGATAATAAATATAGATTAATTACAAGTAAAGGACAATTTCATACAGAAGAAGCATATGGATTAAAGGTATATTGGAAAGATAATGAATTTATAATAGAAAAAATAGATAAAAGTGAGAACTTCAAAAACTTAAACGAATTAATTTCTAAATAAAAAATAAATTTATCATATTTTTACCATAATTATGTATTATAATGTAGAGTAGTTGAAAGAAGGTGTATTATGGAATTTTTTATAGTATATGGACTAGTAATAATATCATTGTTAATTACTTTAGGAGCACAAGCATTTGTTTCTACAAGTTATAGTAAGTATTCTAAAATTAATAATATGAAAGGACTAACAGGAAGTGAAGTAGCAAGATTAATACTTGATAAGCATGGGTTACAAGATGTAAAAGTTGTATCAACTAGTGGAAATTTATCTGATCACTATGATCCTAAATCAAAAGTAGTAAGATTATCAACAGGAATATATGAAAAAAGTACAGTTGCAAGTGTAGCGGTTGCTTGTCATGAATGTGGGCATGCTATTCAACACAAAGAAGGATATACATTCTTAAGAATAAGAAGTTCAATGGTTCCATTTGTTAACTTTTGTTCTTATGCAGGATATTTAGCAATTTTAATTGGAAGTATATTTAGTGCTTTTGGATTAATATGGGCAGGAATTTTTGCCGAAGTTGTTATCTTATTGTTTCAATTAATTACATTACCAGTAGAATTTGATGCATCAAAAAGAGGTTTAAAAGAAGTAAGAGAAGGACAATATTTAGTAGAAAAAGAATATTCAAATGGAAAAACGATGTTAACTGCAGCTGCTTTAACATATGTTGCAAGTGTAGCAACAACTATTATACAAATACTAAGATTAGTATTAATGTTTGGAAGAAGAAACGATTAATGAATATAAAAGAAAGAAATGAAAATATGAGACAATTTTTTAATAGTAAAATTGATTCATATGATGAAACACACCAAAAATTTATGCTTACTAAAAAAGATTTAATCGATTCATTTTATAGTGGACAAGAAACAATACTTGATTTAGGTGTTGGGACAGGACTTGAATTAATTCATTTATTTGAATTAAACGGAAATGTTAAAGTAACAGCAATTGATATAAGTGAAGGAATGCTTAAGAAGTTAAAAGAAAGAAACTTTGGAAAAAATATTAAAACAATTTTAGGAGATTTCTTTGAAGTAGAATTTGGAGGGCCTTACGATGCAGTAATATCAACATCAGCCCTTCATCATTTTGTTGAAAAAGATAAACTAGAATTGTATAAAAAAATTTATAATTGTTTAAATAAAAATGGAGAATTTATTAACTCTGATAAAGTAGCTTTATCTATTGAAGAAGAAAAAAAACTGCTAAATGAATATTATCAATATAAAGACGAAAGAGCACATTGCGATACTCCGTTATCTTGCGAAACAGAAAAGAAATTATTACAAGAGGCAGGATTTAAAGATATAGAAATAAAAGAAACATATAACGATAATTATAGATTGATAAAAGCAAGGAAATAGTTTACACTATTCCTTTTTTCAACAATTGACATAAAAACTATTGTAGGCTAAAATATAGATAGAAATAAAATAGGAGAGTAAGTATGTACGATGATGAAGAAGAGATAAAAAGAAAAAGAAGAAATTTACTTATACTTATTGGGGTAGTAGTTGGTTTAATTATTTTACTACTTATAATAATAATTGCTAAAAGTACTCATAAGACATCGAAACCAAAAATAGATCCAGATTTGCATATTTCATGCGAACTTGAAGTATTAAATGGAATTAAACCTAATAGTCAAAATATTTATACACAAGAAATAGAAATCGGTTTCAAAAGTTTAGTGGCTATATCACCTGATTACCCAATAGAGAAGAAAAAAATTGGAACAACTGATAACTCTAGAAACAGCGAAACATACAAAATTACTAAATCTGGAACTTATAAATTACATGGATATATTCAAGATAGTGCTGGAAATAAAAATACCTGTGATTTATCCGTAACAGTATCACTTTCAAAACCAAGTTGTGCTCTTGAAGTAAAAGAAGGAACTTTAGGTACTAATAATTGGTATACAACAGATGTTGTTGTAGGATTTAAAACGATTAGTTCAAATAGTGAAACTGCAACTATTACAAAATATTATATTGAAAAAGAGAAAGTAGACATTAATAATCAAACACAAATTAAACCAAATGAACCTGCTGAAAATGTTGAAACATATAAAGTTACAGAAAATCAAACAACAAATTTAATTGGATATGTTATAGATTCAAATGGAACAGAAAGTTATTGTACTTTAACAGTTAAAAAAGATAGTACAATTCCAACATGTTCATTGAAAGTAACAAGTGGAACAGCTGATTCAAGTGGAACATATAAAGATGCACCAATAATTGGATTTGATAATGTTAATGATGATGTATCAGGAATTGCCAACAAAGGTATAGGAGTTAAGGAAAACTACACAGATGAAACATATAAAGCAGAAGGAAATGACACAATTAAAGTATATGGTTATGTAAAAGATAATGCTGGAAATAATGGTACATGTTCAATAAGTGTTAAAAGACCATCTAAGCCAACATATAATTCAACACCAAGTTGTAATTTAAAAACTCAAACATCATCAAATGGTGATGTAACTGTAACAATATATCCAAGTACTAATGGAGGAGCAAAAGTAGTATCTTATGGTGTAGGAACGACAAAAGGAAGTATGAATGGTTCTTCAATGAAAGTAACAACAGCAGGAAACCACACAATATATGGAACAGTAAATGATTCATATGGACATACAGGATATTGTACAACAACATTTACAGTTAAAAAAGGAACTGCTTTAGCAACAAAGGTTAAAGTTGGTGACTATGTTAGTTATGACGCTGGTAATTGGAATGAAAGTCCTACAAATATGAAAAATAATGCAGAAGTTGGAGGATTTACTAATGGTTCTTCTAGAAATTACGGCGTAAAATGTGCTCCAAATAAAGATACTGGTACACGTAACGGATGGATTGTTTTGTCAGTATCAGGTGGAAAAGTAACTTTAGTTCATGCTGGAACACCAGAATGTATCTATTATGGAAGTGGATCAAGTGCTATTTCTGAAGTAATTACTAAGATGAATTCTCGTTCTCAAGGATATATAAATGCTACTTATGCAGAATCTGCTAGAGCACTTAAATGTGGTGACAATGGATTAACATGTAATGATAGTACATATGCAAAAACTATTGGAAATACAACAATTTATAAAACTGGCTCACATTACTTCTTAGCAAGTAATAATGGCTCATCATTGTGGTTTATAGATAATGTCGGAGTATTAAGAAGAGGTTCAAGATGGGCATATGGAATAAGACCAGTTGTTGTATTAAAATCAACAGTTAAAGTAACTGGCGGAAATGGAACTGCTAGTGATCCATATAAAATTGGTTTATAGAAAGAGCTTGTGCTCTTTTTTTCTTGACTATTTTATGATACAATATAATATATTTTATATAAAAAGAAGGTGCATTTATGGAAATTTATAACACTTTAAATAAAAAAATAGAAACTTTTACTCCAAATGAAGAAAATACAGTAAGAATGTATACATGTGGACCAACTGTATATCATTATGCCCACATTGGAAATTTAAGGACTTATATTTCTGAAGACATACTTGAAAAAGGTTTAGAATACTTAGGCTATAATGTTTTAAGAGTTATGAACGTAACAGATGTTGGACATTTAGAGAATGATTCTGATGATGGTGAAGATAAAATGGAAAAAAGTGCCAAAAGAGAACATAAATCTGTTTACGAAATTGCAGAATTTTATGAAAGAGCTTTTTTTGAAGATTGTGCAAAATTGAATATTAGAAAGCCAAGAATAGTAGAACGAGCTACAAAACATATTGATACTTACATAAAAATAATAGAAAAACTATTAGATACAGGATATGCGTATATATCAAATGGAAATGTGTATTTTGATGTTTCAAAAGCAAATGGATATTACAAATTATCAGGAAAAAATCCAGATGATTTGAAAATAGGTGTTAGAGAAACAGTAGAAGAAGATAAAAGTAAGAAAAATCCATATGATTTTGGATTATGGTTTACTGTATCAAAATTTTCTAATCAAGAAATGAAATGGGATTCTCCTTGGGGAGTAGGGTATCCAGGATGGCATATAGAATGTTCTGGAATATCATATAAATTTTTAGGAGAACATCTTGATATACACTGCGGAGGAGTAGATAATATATTTCCTCATCACACTAATGAAATCGCTCAATCTGAGGCTTTTTTAGGGCATAAATGGTGTAATTATTGGGTCCATGGAGAACATTTAAATGATTCAACAGGAAAAATGAGTAAATCAAAAGGTGATTTCTTAACAATTGGTACTTTAGAATCTAAAGGTTATTCACCTTTAGCATATAGATTTTATTGTTTATCTAGTCATTATAGGAATCAATTAACTTTTACATATGAAGGTTTAGATGAAGCTCAAAAAACATATAATAAATTAAAAAATAGAATTAAAAAATTAGATAGAACTCCTAATTTGCATGAAAGTAAGATTGATTTCTATCAAAATAAGTTTAAACAAGCAATTTCAAATGATTTGAATACATCATCAATGTTAACAGTACTTTATGATGTTTTAAAAGACAAAGAATTAACAGATTTTACAAAGTTATATTTAATTGAAGATTTTGATAAAGTCCTTTCATTGGATTTAACAATTGAAGAAGAAAACAAAATAAATGAAGAAACTGAATCAATGATTTTAAAAAAGATTGAAGAAAGAAATGAAGCAAAAAAGAATAAAGATTTTGCTACAGCTGATAGAATTAGAAACGAATTATTTGATGAAGGAATAAGATTAATTGATTCAAGAGAGGGTACAACATACGAAATAATATAGGAGTAAAAAGGAGTAATATGGATATAGCAGTTTTTATTGTATTGATATTGATAACGCTAGGATCATACATTAGAATAAGAATTATCTATAATAAATACAAAAAAATAGACATAAAAAAATTAATGTCTGGTTTTGAAGTCTCAAGAACAATAATTGATTCATACGACATGAACAACATATATATAACAGAATCAAGACAAAATATATTCAGTTATTATGATTCAAATAGAAAAGTAATAAGACTGGTAAAAGAAGTATTTAATGATACCTCTATTGCTAGTTGTGCTATTTCTGCTACTATTGCCTCATATTCAATTTTAGATAAAAAAAATGATAAACTATATAATATAAGAAAAATGGTAACTCCATTTTTAAAAGTATTATTATATACTGGTTATTTAATAATAGCATTTGGTTTATTATTTGGACATATAGGAACAATACAAATAGGTACATTTTTAGAATATGCAGTTTTGTTATTTCATTTATTTACTTTCAAAATAGAAATATATGCTAAGCAATTAGCAAAAAAAGAATTAACTAAACAATCTATTGTCAATAAAAAAGAATTAATACAAATCGAGGAAGTTTTGAATGCTAATACACTTATATGCTTTGCTAGTATTGTATTTCCAATTGCAGAATTGATAAAAAAAGTAATAGAGTATGGCGCTAGTAGTAAATAAGGAGACAAATATGAAAAAATTAGTAAGAAGTTACAATATACTATTGGAAATTATATTAATTTTTATATCTATTTGTTGGGCATCAGGTATTAATAAAATTGATATAATAAGAACTGGATTGAATGTTTTAGTTATGTCTTTTATTATTCTTACAATAATTGTTTCATATTTCTCTAATGTAAAACAAAGCGTATATAAACATTACGAAACTATATTTTTAATAGTTTTAATTGTTACAATTGCAAAGATGATTAGTGATAATGGACTAGACTTTAGTTATATAGTATCAATGATAACAATTATATTGCTGCCACTTTGTCAAATAATAATTAATAATGTAAGAGTAAGCGACAGAGTTTATGGTTTTATTACCATTGTTGTTGGACTATTATCATTATTAAATTTAGGTAACGAAATATATATAAGAGAAGTATCATATATTCTAATACCATGCTCTTTTATTCTAATTTTTAATGAAAAAAACCAATTTATAAAAATATTATATTTGGTTTCAAACACTATACTTATAAATCAGTTAATTGGCAAAATACATATAACCATATTTTTTGTACTTATAGAAATAGCAATATCAGTAAATGATGAAGACGAAGAAAAACATAGCATTGAAATAACATATTTATTAATATATTTATTATCAATTGTAATGATTATACTAAAATATATCGAACCTTTGGTTCCAATAACATTATTAATTGCAACAATTGCAAATAGAGGATTTGTAAAAAATAAGCCAAGTTTAATTTTTACATCTAAAGAATTATCAAATGATGACATTGGTAAGTCATTAATAAATCTTTTAAATAGAATAGATAATGACAAATATGAAATAACACTTATATTAGAAAATAAAAATAAAGAGCTAGTTGGTTATCTAAATAAAGAAATATTAATTAAAAAAGTAAAGTATTATAAAGATAAACCTAATTTTTGGATAAAAATATATAATCTATATAAAAAATCTATTTATTCATTACTATATTATAATATTTATGATTTTAGTTGTTGTTATGATATTAATTCGGAAATAGGATACACAATAGCAGAAATATCATCAACAAATTCTGCTATATATGTTCATAATAACTATAATACAATCTATAAAGACATGAAAGAAACAAAAAAGATGAATAATTTTCACAAAATTATTTTTATATCAAATGAATCAAGAAATAATTATGTTGAATTGTTTAAAGAACAAGAATCAAAAACTCTTGTAATTAATAATTTTGTTGATGTTGATAGAATAATTGAGAAAAGTAAAGAAAAAATTGAATTAGAAAAGCCAAAGAAAAAATGTTTACTTGTTTATGTAGGTAATTTGGATGAAGAGTCTAAAAAAATTAGTCGAATAATAAATATTGCAAATGAGATAGAGAAGGTAAATGTATGGATTATTGGCTCAGGTAAAGACCAAGTTAAATATGAAAAATTAATTGAAAAGAATAAATTAGAATCAAAAGTAAAATTATTAGGAGACATTATTAATCCATATAATTACATGGAAAAAGCCGATTATATCATATTGACTTCAGATTATGAGGATTTCCCTTTAATTTATTTAGAATCAATGGTATTAAATAAAGAAATAATAACTACAATTCCTACGAGTGATCAAAATATAGATATAAAACAAAGAGCATATATTATAACTAAAAATAAATATATTGAAGAAGTAAGGGAAATTATATCAAAAACGACAAGAAAAAGCACAGATATTAATTTAAAATCAATTCAAGCAAAGATGATAAGAGAATTGTATAAACTATTTGATGGAGAAATTTAGTTAAATAACTATTCTAGGAAGGAGATAAAATGGATAAAATTGAAATAGGAAATAAATATAGTATACATAGTTATAAACATGATGGCACCATACATAGATCATGGGACGAAGCAATATTGTTAGAAATAAATGAAGACTATCTAATTTTTGGTAATGACAGAACATTAGTACAAGAATCTGATGGCCGTACCTGGAAAACTAAAGAACCAGCAATATTATATTTTTTTAAAAATAGATGGTTTAATATAATAAGCCAAAATAAATCTGATGGAATATATTACTACTGTAACATGGCATCGCCATATATAATAGAAGATAATACTATTAAATATATAGATTATGACCTGGATTTGAGGGTATTCGCAGATGGTTCATATAAAGTATTAGACAAAAGTGAATATAAATATCATAAAGGAGTAATGAATTATCCGAAAGAAATAGATAGGATTTTAAATGAAGAATTAAAAGATTTAATTAGGATGGCAAAAGACAAGGAGGGGGCTTTTAATAAAGAAATAATTGAAGAATATTATGAAAAATACAAAATAATTAAAAAAAAGCACGAAAAGTGTTGACTTATTGGTATTCTTTTGATATTCTAGGACATGTTTGTGACTGATAAGAAGTTGAAACCAAACATATAATAAAAAAAATAAAAAAAATAAAAAAAGTTGTTGACAAAAAGTAGATGATTTGATATTCTATTAAACGTTGGCAACGAAAAAGGTTTACAACTTAATAATGTTGCTTACATCAATATATATAATAAAATATATTGATAACACTACTTAATAAAAAGTAGTAAAGAAATATGTAAAATAAAAAAAAATAAAAAAAAGTGTTGACTTTATAAAAAATATTTGATATATTACTTATGCACTGCAAAAAAGTGCGAATGATCTTTGAAAACTAAGCAAAACGTCAATTACATTAAGTCAGGA
>CACXGX010000076.1 GCA_902767365.1 uncultured Erysipelotrichaceae bacterium | reverse complement strand
ACCTAATAATTCAATTTTTAAAGATAAATTTAAAGTAACAGGATCATTATAATGCATAGCATATAATTGGTCTTGTGTTCCTGAAGGAAATTCAAAAAATACTGTTGTATCATTATCTTCAGTTCCTTCTTTTATCATTCCCCATGACTGAAATGTGCTATCAGAAATTCTTATATTTTCTGTTTCAACATTCTCATTAACTGTAATAGTCATATTATTATTTCCTGCTGTATGTTGGTATCTTATTCCATTTTCAGTTTTATCTAAAGATTTATAACTAGAAAGAACTCCATTTGTATCTGTTATTGTTTTAGATTCTCCTGCTGTTATTTTTATTGTTGTACCATTAAAGCTTGGTCTAGCTTGAATTTGTGAAATTTGATTTTCTATATTGCTTTTAAATCTAACATATTCTGCTTGTATATCACTATCAATAAATGTTGCAGAACTTTGTCCTAAAGTTTCCCATATAAATTGTTGAGTAAGAACATATTGCTTTTTATTTGCATCAGATGTTCCTCCATTTATTACATAATCTCCATGTTGCTTATACCAACCTAAATAAGCAATTTTACATGCTTTTCTTAATGTTGAATTTGTTGGAGTATAATATTCTCCGCTATATACAACTCCTGTATCAAAATCTATGCCATGTTCAGCACAAAATACTGTTCTTTGTTCTCCAGTTGTATAGTTTATTAGTCTTCTTAATAATACACCATATTGACTATTTGCATTATCTGTTGTTTTAATGTAAGAAGCAAATTGTCCGCCAACCCATTTTCCAGATCCAGAAGCAGCAAATACAGGTTGAGCGACACTAAATAACATTAAAATCAGCATTAAAAATGATATAATTTTTTTAAATTTTAAAACTTTCATTTTCTACCTCCATTTTAAACATAAAAAAGAACAAGTAATTTAATACTTGCTCCTAATAATTTTTATTTTATTTTTTTAATTATAATAAAAGTTTATAGTCCACCTTCCGCAATAAGGACAACTCCAGTCTTCATAACCGTAGGGACAATTCTTGTTATATGTTTCATCATCAATCTCGAATTTTTCCCACTTATCGCCCCATGTTTTTATTATTGACTTATAATATTTTATAGCATCAGATTCAGAATTAAACCATTTACCAGAGTTTCCAGTTCCTACTCCATGATTATTCCCAGAACATTTTGGAACTTCTACTATTTTAGGCTCTTCTTGTTTTGGTGTTTCTTGTTTAGGAACTTCAATTACTTTTGGTTCTTCTTTAATTTCTTGCACTATTTCTTGAGGTTTACTTTCAACTTTAGTCGTCTGAACTACTTGAGTTTTTTTTTCTATTTTTGGTGTTGAACTAATTACTTTTTCCTCTTGCATTTCTTGTATTTGAGGTTGATCAATTACTTCTGTTATTTCAGTATTAGTCTGAACATCTTCAACTTCTGTATTATCTTCAATTACTTTATTTTCAGGTTCTTCAATAACATTTACTTGATCATTCTCGATTTTCATTGGTTGTTCTTTTGCTAAATTTAAATCAGATTTATTTTTTCCATTAACTGAATTTATAACTATTGTAAAACTTAATACAATTACTATTAAAACGATTATTAAGAAAAATATAGATTTCTTCATAATACATCCCTCCTATTACTTTCAGGATAGCTAGTTTTAATGAATTTTTCAAATGTGTAAAAATATATAATTATAATAATTTATACATTTACTCTTTAGCTAGTAATATAGTTAGTAATAATAGGGATTGTAAGGGAAAGAAAATAAAAAATTATCTTGAATCTCTTATTTTCTGTTTCCACTCTTTTTGGTATTTCTCTAATAATTCCATAATTTTGTTATTAATTTGTTCATTTGAATAGTTTTTAGGAAAATAATGTCTGATATTGTCGTACGAAGTTTTAAATTGTTCTTTTTGATTCGGCTTTTCTTCTCGCATAATATCTTCAAGTTTATCTTCAGTTAATTCTCCTTTTTCATCAAGTTTACGCAATAATTGAGCTTGACCTAATGTTGGAGTAGCTTCATCATATTTAAAAATGTCGTACAAGAACTCTTGATTATCTGCACTTATGTAAGACAATTCAACAGCAGGTCTTAAAGCTATTCTTTTGTCATCAACTAAATTTAATAGTTCAGGTATTAAGTAGGTTAAGCGTATAAATCTTTGAATATTTCTTCCACTCTCTCCTACTTCTTCTCCTAAAACATCAATAGAAACTTTTTTATCTAACTTCTCGCCCACTGGTCGAGAAGTATCATCAAGTTGTTTTCCTTGATGTTTCATTGCATCTAATTTCATTTTATAAGCAAAGGCTTTTTCTGAAGGAAGTAATTCCTCTCTTTGAATATTAGAATCAACCATTAAAATAGTAGCTTCATCATCAGTTAAATTTTTAATGATACAAGGAATCTCTTTTAATCCTGCCTTTGAAGCTGCATGTTTTCTTCTATGTCCTGAAATCATCTCATAGTTTCCATCTTCCTTTTGTCTTACTATTGTTGGAAGTATTACTCCTTTTTGACTAACACTTTCAATTAAATTATTCATTTCTTCATTATCAATTACTTTAAAAGGATGATTCGGAAAATCGCTAATTGATTCAATAGGAATATTCATAACAGTTTCTTTTTTAGCATTATCTCTTTCTTCTTGTGTTGTAAATATGCTATCTAGTGAAGCAAGGTTCATTTTTTGTTTTTGTTCTTTCATCTTGTAAAACCTCCTTTACTAGATTTTCATAGGCTTTTGCAACAGTTCCGTTTTTATCATATTCAAAAATACTTTTTCCTTGAATTGTTGCTTCAGCTGTTTTAATTGCTAAAGGTATTTCTGTATTATATATTTTAATTGATTTACCATAGTTCTCATCAAGTTCCTGTCTAACATCTTTTGCTAGATTAGTTCTTCTATCAACTAAAGTTAATACTATTCCTTTTATTTTTAAGCTAGGATTTATTGTTCTTCTAACTTTAGAAACAGTATCAAATAAATAAGTCATTCCTTTAGCTGCAAGATATTGACTT
>CACXGX010000075.1 GCA_902767365.1 uncultured Erysipelotrichaceae bacterium | reverse complement strand
TTTTTCTACTGCTTCATTTTCTGTAAATGTTACTGTGTAATTTCTTGTGATTCTTGGAAGTGTATATTTCTCTCCTTCTGGAATTGGGTCATCTGGTGTTGGATTTTCACATACTTCTCCATTATTTTCATCACATTGTGGATCAATTATAACTTCATGAGTTA
Organism: uncultured Erysipelotrichaceae bacterium; assembly: GCA_902767365.1. Lineage (GTDB taxonomy): Bacteria > Bacillota_I > Bacilli_A > RF39 > UBA660 > RUG13868. The sequence goes on along the minus strand of CACXGX010000075.1, from coordinate 37,702 downwards.
CTTGTTTCCATGTTGCTTTATAAACAGCATTTCCATTTACTGTTTTAGATACTTCTGGTTGCCATCCTTCAAAAGAATAATGTTCTCTTTTTGGATTTTCTCCAAATAATGGTGTATCTAAACCATCAAGTTGTTTTTCAAATACTTTGTCTTCAAATACAACTTCATCATCTACTCCGTCTGTATATGTAATTGTTCTGTATTCTTCTTCATCTGGAATTTCATTGTTATTTTTATCGTCACTATATCTTGCAATTACAGTTCTATTATTTTTAACGTTAGTATATTCTCCATCCCATTTTACGAATACTCTTCCTTCATGTTTAGGTGGTGTTGGTGCAGTTGCACTTAAACCTTCTTGTACTGTTTCAGTCTTTATAACTTTATCAGTATCACCATCAATAAAGGTTACAGTATACATTGTATTTGCATCATCGTTATTGTTATTGTTTCGATACATTGCTAATACATCAATGTTGTTTCTTACGTTAGTATATTCTCTGCTCCATCCAACAAAAGTATAATTAGCATGTGTTGGTGCAATTGGAGCTGAAGCATCAAGTCCAACTAACACTCTTTCAGTTTTTAATACTTTATTGTTTAATGAGTCAATAAATCTAACTGTGAAATAATCATCATCTTCATCAGCAATACCATTATTATTTCTGTCACCTTTGTATAATGCAATTACATGAGTATTTTCAAGTATCCTATCAAACTTTTCTACTTTTACTTCGTGATTATCAAATTGATACCATCCAGCAAAAATAAAATTAGTATGTTTTGGATCTTCAGGCACTACTGCTGCTTTACCTAATTCAACTCTTTGTTCTGATATATTTTTCCCGTCAAAGCTATCAGTAAAAATTACGTCACGCATTGGAACTTTTGCAGTTTGAGCAGAGTTTCCAGCAAACGTTACTAAGAAAAACATTATCAAGATGAATATGATAAATACAGCAATTCTTTTCTTATTAAACATAATATTACTCCTTTCTTTACTATTATAATTCAGTGTTAATGCCTAACTCCCCTGATTACGCTTAATATTATAACACTATAAAAAATCCAATACAAGGGAATTTAATATTTCACTATTACATTTTATTATATTTAAATAATATAATTATAGAATTATTATAATTGATAAAAAAATAGAAATGAAAAAACTCATTTCTATTTATTCCATGGATTATTTTTATCTGGATCAGTTGGATCCCAGCCTCTATTAGGACTATTTGATGGTATTTTTTGGGCAGTTGGTTTTGTAATTCCCTTTGGTATTTGACCATCATAAATTCTTACTGTTGTTCCATTTGCTATATTATCATATATCCATTTTGCATCTCTTACTGTTAGTCTTACACATCCTGCTGATGCTTGTGTTCCAAGTTTATTGTATTCTTCCCATTCTAACTTCCCTTTATTATTTGTATAATATGGTACTGAATGAAATAAGTAACTTCCATAAAATCTTGTTATATACTGACCAGCAACTCCTCCTACTAACCATCCCCAAGTTCCACCTCTTGTTGTTTTATAAGTTCCAAGTGGGGTTTTATTATTTCTACCTGTTGATGCTACAAAAACTTTAACTACTTTTGTATACTGATTATTATTATCTTTTCCATATATTATTACAATATTTTGATTTCTTATTACTTCTATATAATATGGTTTATTACTTGCTACTTTTGCTACTTGCGTTACTTGTTTTTCTTTAACAATGATTTTTATTTCTTTTTTACTCTCATTTTTAGATTTATCTTCACTGGTTATAGTAATTTTATATTCTCCAATTTTACTACTATTAAAGGTACCAGATATTTTACATTCAACATTGTCATCCACTTCATCAACACATTTTATTTTATTTTTAATATCTAATTTATCTCCTTTATATATTGTAATATTACTTGCATTAATTATAGGGGCAGTTTTATCTTCAATAAGTTTGTATTCTATAAAATCATTTATATTTGTTATTAATTTATCAAATTCTTCTTTTTTTACTCTTTTCTTAAATATAATTATATTTTCTTTAAATTCATAATATTCTTTATTTTTTTCTAAATATTCTAGTATTGGCTTTCTTTCCTGTATATAATTTATTAATGTATCTGTATCACTTTCATTTATTAATGTATCAACTTCTTTTTTTAAATCGTTATATAATTTTTGATATTCTTTATTATCACTTTTAAAAACATCTTTTTGTTTAACATTAATTAAATCAGCTTTTAAATTATCTAATTTTTCTATATTATAGTCCTGTGATTCTTTATTAATTATATTTTCATATTTATATATGTTTTTTATATAATCTTTGATTTGCTCATAACTTTTTTTAATTTCTACTATATCTATTAAATATTTTTCAATATTTACTTCAACTTTATTTAATTCTTTTGAAGTTATATTATCTTTTAATATTTTTTCTTTATCTATTTTGTCAAAGTTTTTAATATTTTCTTTTATTTCATTCTTTAATTTATTTACTTCATTATTTTTCTTTATTTTTGGAATAATTATTAATGATAATCCAAGTATAAAAATTAACAAAATGGAAATAAGTATTATTTTTAATACACTATTATTATTTGATTTATTATTATCAATATTTTTGATTTCTATTTTAGTTTTATTTTTGTTGTTATTAGATATCTTTTCTCTTCTTTGATTTGTTTTATTATTGTTTTTATTTTTATAGTTTTTTTTATTCTTGTCTGTTTTTTTCGTACTACTTTTACTTGCTTTTTTCATACTATCCCTCATTCACTCTTAATATAAATTATTTAAGTATGATTTGCAATAAAAAAGAAGAGTTTTTTGAAACTCTTCATTATTTAACTAAACTTGATATATCTAAAATAGCATTGTTCCCAGTTACTTTTGGTAGTTCTCCATTCCATTTATCAATAAATTTTTCTTTAATAATTTTATCTGTTAATGATTTTTCTTTAAGCTCATTAGCTTTCTTTTCTGCTTCTGCTTTAACTATTTTCTTTTCAGCCTCTATTTTTTCTTTTTCCAATTCTTGTTTTGCAGTTAATACTTTTTGTTCTGCTACTTGTTTTTCCTCTATTGCTTTTTCAAATTCTTTACTGAAACTAAAATCTGTAATGTTAAAATCATTTACTAATAATCCATATTTTTCAACTTTTTTTGATAGTTCTTCCATACATTTAATACTTACTTCACTTCTATTTGTTATTAACTCTTCTGCAGTATATTTTGATGTTACAGCTTTTATGCTTTCTTGAATTGCTGGTGTTAAAATAATTGATTCATAATTTTTACCTACATTTTTATATAAATCAACGGCTTTATTTGAATCAATTCTAAAGTTTACTGCAACACTCATATCAACGTCTTGTAAATCTTTACTAGAACTATTAGTAGTTACTTCTGATTTTTGTACCTTAACATTTAATTTATCAATTCTTTCAATAAATGGAATTTGAAAATTAATTCCTTCATGTGTTGACTGATTAATAACTTTACCAAATCTTACTCTTACTCCAACTTCTCCACTATTTATTGTTGTAATACTTGATGCTAAAATTATTATTGTAAATACAATTGTTGTTATTATTGTAAATACTATGTTGTCCTTAATAATTTTTTTCATATTTTCCTCCTAAAGAGTCTAAAAAAAAGGCTCTTATATTTCTATAAAAGTCTTGTTCTTTAATAGTTACCCAGGCAAATATATGCATATATATTTATACCGATTGTTGAATAACTTCATCTTTAAGATGGAACTACTCCCTTTCAATGCTATAAATTATACCACAAAACACATAAAAAGTCAATTTTAATAGGTATCGTAATATCTTGATATAATTTTATCTATCGCCCTCATTATATCCTATAACGTCTTTATTCGTTTATATTTTGGTGATAACAGCAAAAATATTTGAATAATCATTTGGTTTATCTTTAGTTTCTAAATTAATCCATTCATCTTTAATCAGCAAGATATAGTCTAAATTTGTTATGAATTATATCATCTAAAGTTAAATCTTTTGCTTTAGAATATGTTCCATCGTATTGTTTATGTTTTTCATTATTTGCAATATAAAGTGCTTTATCACCATCGACTGCTATTTTATCTTGTTTTTCATCTTTATTTAAAACTTTTTCAATAAGAGTTCCATCATCTTGAATTTCAAAAACACTTACTGTTCCAGATAAATTCAAAGTTGAACTTTTATGCATTTCTATTTCTACTTCTGTGTCTGATACTTGAATCATATTTATTTCTATATCGTCTTTTGTAAATCTTGCAGTATATTTTGAAGTTGCATATTCTATTGGACCAATATTGTACTTGTAGAAATCTTCTTTAGAATAATCACTAATCTTATTAAAAGTATTAGTTCCTAAAGAAATACTTTTATCTTTTATTGATAAAGATACTATTTCATCATTAAGAGTAAAGGTAAATGAATCATCTTCAATGTTTTTCTCATTTGCTTTTGCAACCCCTTCATAATATCCATTTCCATCAATTGTATAGAATACTTTATTTACTGCAATTGGGTATAGATATACTTCTATATTATTATTTGAAAATACTCCTTCATATTTAAGTGCATAATTGATTACTTTTTTGTTTTCATTTTGTTTTTCTTCATCTTTTTTACTAGTAGAATTTCTTCCAAATACTAAAAATAAAACAACTAGTAATGCTACTACTGATATTATTAATATAATTGTTTTTTTATCTTTTAATTTTATTTTTTTCATTTAATATCACTCCTTATTATAAGGATAACACATTGATATTTAAAAAACAATTTTTTTTAAAAAAGAATACAATTTAAATTGCATTCTTTTACTCTAATTCAAAAGCTCCTGTATATAATTTATAATATTCTCCTTGTAGTTTAATTAAATCATCATGATTTCCTCTTTCTATTATTTTTCCATGTTCCATTACCATTATTGCTTTAGAATTTCTAACAGTTGATAATCTATGTGCAATTACAAAAACTGTTCTTCCCTCCATTAATTTATCCATTCCATCTTGGACAATTTTTTCGGTTCTTGTATCAATTGAACTTGTTGCTTCATCGAGTATCATTACTGGTGGGTTTGTTATTGCTACTCTTGCAATAGATAATAGTTGTCGTTGCCCTTGTGATAGTTCTTGACCATTGCCTGTAAGCATTGTGTCATATCCTTTAGGAAGCATCATTATAAAATCATGAGCATTTGCTAGTTTACATGCTTTTATAACATCTTCATCAGTGGCATTTGGATTACCATATTTTATATTTTCTTTTATTGTACCAGTAAATAAGAAAACATCTTGTAGAACCATCCCAATACTTCTTCTCAAATCATTCTTTTTTATTTTGTTTATATTTATTCCATCAAATCTTATCTTACCATCTTCAATATCATAAAATCTGTTTATTAGATTTGTTATTGTGGTTTTTCCAGCACCAGTTGATCCTACTAGAGCTATTTTTTGGCCTGGCTTAGCATATACTGTTACATCATATAAGATTTGTTTCCCTTTAACATATCCAAAATCAACGCCATTTAGTTCGATATGTCCTTTAAGTGGAACATATTCAAGCCTTCCATCATGATGAGGATGTCGCCATGCCCAAATACCATTTTTAGTTTCTTTATATTTTCCATTTTTCTCTGTTACTTTTACAAGAGTAACATAACCATCATCTCTTTCTTTTTCTTCATCCATCATTTCAAAAATCCTACTTGCTCCTGCTAAGGCCATAATAATTGAATTTAATTGATTTGTAACTTGGTTTATTGGCATTTGAAAACTTCTTGTTAGATGTAAGAATGAGATTATTGTTCCAACTGAAAAATATATAATATTATTTATTGTTAAATATGTACTTATAAGGGCTACTAACGCATACTCTAAATACCCAAGATTACCTGCAACTGGCATTGTTATGTTGGCATACTTATTTGCATTAAACGAATCATTCATTAACTCATCGTTTAATATATCAAAGTCTTCTTCAGCCTTTTTTTCATGAGTAAATACTTTAATAACTTTTTGTCCATTAAGCATTTCTTCTATATATCCATTTACTTTTCCTAATGATTTTTGACCTTTTATAAAGTGTTTAGCGCTATTTCTTGCTAATTTTCTTGTAATAATAATTGTAACTATTGAGAAAATTAGAACAAATACTGTTAAAAATGGACTAAGGTAAATCATAGAAAATATAACAGCAATTATTGTCATTAAGCTTGAAAACATATTTGGTATACTTTGACTTATCATTTGTCTAAGTGTATCCGTATCATTAGTGTATCTACTCATTATGTCACCATGAGTATGAGTATCAAAATATTTTATTGGCAGTTTATCCATTTTTACAAACATATCGTCTCTTATTTCTTTTAAAGTTCTTTGAGCTACAATTGTCATTAAAATATTATATGTATACGTTGATATTATTCCAATTAAATATATAACAGACATTTTAAGTATGGCATTTAATAATGGAGTATAGTCATTTAAATTTTTCTCTATCATTGGAGTAATATTATCATCAATTAAAGTTTGCAAAAATAGTGATCCTAAAACTCCTGCAATAGCACTAATTATAATACAAATAAGTACGATGAATAATTTACTTTTATTATTTTTAAATAAGTATGATAGTAATCTTTTAATTGTTCCTTTTTTTATTTCAATCTTTTTATTATTCATTTTTATCACTTCCCTTCATTTGGGATTCATATACTTCTTTGTATATTTCATTTTTTCTTAATAGTTCTTTATGAGTTCCTATACCATTTATTTTCCCATTATCAAGTACAATTATTTTGTCAGCATGTTCAATACTCGAAATACGTTGGGCAATTACTATTTTGGTAGTATTTGGTAAGTCTTTTTTAAAAGCTTCTTGTATTAATCTGTCAGTTCTTGTGTCAACTGCACTTGTAGAGTCATCTAAAATTAATATTTTAGGTTTTTTCAATAAGGCTCTTGCAATACATAGCCTTTGCTTTTGTCCTCCCGATACATTTGTACCACCTTCTTCGATATGCGTATTATATCCATTTTCTAATTCATTAATAAATTTATCAGCTTGAGCAAGTTTGCAAACATTTACGACATCTTCAAATGAAGCATTTTCGTCACCCCACATTATATTTTCGACAACAGTTCCTGAAAATAAAACATTTTTTTGAAGAACACACGATACTTCATCTCTAAGCATTTTTAAATCGTAATCCTTAACGTTATTGCCTCCAACATAAATATTTCCTTCTGTAACATCATATAATCTAGGTATAAGATTTACTAATGATGACTTTCCTGTACCTGTTCCACCAATTATACCTACAAATTCTCCACTTTTTATTTCTAAATTAATATCTTTTAATACTTCTTTATTTTTATCTTTTATATAACTAAATGAAACATTTTCAAATTTGACACTACCATTAGGTACTCTCGTAATAGGATTTTTTGGATTTTGTATATCTGGTATTTCATCTAAAACTTCTACAATTCTTTCCATTGATGCTCTAGATATTGTTATAATTACAAATATCATGGAAAGCATCATTAAGCTTCCAAGGATTTGAGTTGTATATGTAAACAAAGTCATCAGGTTCCCTGTTGTTAATTCACTTCCACCAGTACTGACAATTATATGGGCTCCTAACCATGATATTAATAAAATACATGTATACATAGATGTCTGCATTATTGGGCTATTTAATGCTAAAATTTTTTCTCCTTTTACAAAAAGTTTATAAATTTTGTTTGATACATTTTTAAACTTTGTTTCCTCTTCTTCCTCTAATGTAAAGGATTTTACTACTCTTATTGCGTTTACATTCTCTTCTACTACATTATTTAAATCATCGTACGACTCAAAAACCTTTTTCATTGTTGGATGAGCAATTTTGGCAATAAAAAGAAGAGATATTCCTAATAATGGTGCTACTATTAAGTAAATAAGTGATAATTTTGGACTTATTGTAATTGAAAAAATTATACTTGTTATTAGCATTAATGGAGCACGTACTGCTGTTCTTACTACCATTTGAAAGGCAAATTGTACGTTAGATACATCTGTTGTTAATCTTGTAATTAAGCTGCTAGTTGAAAATTTATCAATATTATAGAATGAAAAGTCTTGTACTTTATAATATAAGTCATGTCGCAGGTTTTTGGCAAAACCAGTTGACGCTTTAGAAACACTTATTCCTGCTAATATACCAAAAATTAAAGAGATTATTGCACATATTACTAAAGCAATTCCAACTATGTAAACAATATTCATATTATTATTTGAAATTCCATCATCAATTAGTTTGCTCATAAGTAATGGTATAAGAACTTCAAGTATTACCTCAAATATTACAAATATTGGTGTTAGTAATGTTGGAATTTTATATTCTCTTAAAGATTTTATTAATTTTTTAATCATAAATAATCACCTTCTATAATTCTAACATAAATATATTAAATGATATTAAAAAAGTTACATAAGTAACTTTTTTATTTTAATTATTAATTCTTTGATGACATATAACATCTCCAGTTAACACTTTAAATGTATATCCATTATCTAATCCATATTTAACCATTCGCTCAATTGAATCAGATGTATGTTTTTTAATATCATGCATTAAAACAACATTTCCTCTTTTTTTAGACAATGAATTTACTACATTTTTATATTCTACGTTTGGATCAGTTGTTCCTCCAGCATCTCCGCTTGAAATGTTCCAATCAAAATAAGCATAACCTTTTTCATTCATTTCCTTAGCAAGTTGAGTCATAATTCCACTTTTATATTTTCTTGATACTGTATTTGATGAACCTCCAGGAAAACGGAATAATTTTGTATCTTCTCCAGTTATTTTTTTAATTCTATTTTGAACTTTTTGCATATCACTCCAAAATGCATCACTAGATTTATAAATTTTTCCATAATCATGAGTCCAAGTATGAACAGCAACAGCATGTCCTTCATCAAATTCTCTTTTTATAAGAGCATCACTTTCTCTTCCAGTAACAAAGAATGTTGCTTTGACATTATATTTTTTTAGTACATCTAATATATGTGCAGTATAAGAAGTACTTGGCCCATCATCAAATGTTAAATATATTACTCCAGCTTCTCCACAACCTAAACTTGAAGAACCTCCAGAAGATGTTTTATTTGAGTCAGGTTTTTTATTTACTTTTATACTTCTCTTAGCAGTTGTAGTATTCCCAGATGAGTCAGTTACAGAATAAACAAGTTCAATTGTACCTTCTTTTGAAGTATCGACTTGAGGTTCAACTGATATTTTTGCAGTAAGATCTCCATCTACATTATCAGATGCTAATGCACCTTTCTCTTCATATTTATCTCCTACATATAAAGATAATTCAACATCTCCATTTAAAGTTAATTCAGGAGGTACTTTATCTACCACTTTTACATTTATTTCATATTCTGTTTCAAAAAACCATTTAGAACATTTATATTTTAGTTTTTGTTCTCCTAGTTTAGCTAAGTTAACATCTTCTATAAGTTTTATATTGTTTTTACTTATATCTTTCCCATATATAGAACATTTTAATGTTGGATATATAAAGTTTTCATCTTTATAATTAATTTCTTTATTAACATCTTTCACTATTTCAATTTTTATACTTTGTTTACCTATAATTATAAACGTTACTATTAAAATAATTAATAATACAATAATTGATATTATAATAATTGGTGCTTTTTTAATTTTTCTTTTTGTTACTATTTCTTCTTTTTCCATCTTTATACCTCTTACTATCTTTTACATAATGATTATACTCCAAAGATTATATTTTTTCTATATAAATTTTTTTATTTATTAAGAAACATATAGTTTGCTGTTACTATTGCTGCTAACTCATTTTCACTATTATATATTTCACTTTTATATACTCCAATTGTTTTTCCTACTTTAATTGGAGTAGCTATGCATTTAATTATTTTACCCTTACATGGTTTTAAATAACTTATTGATGAATCAATTGTTACACCTTTTGTACCTGATAAATAGCAAAGAGTCCCCATTGCTGTATCAGATAAGGCAAATATTAAACCTCCATGAACTGTATCATTAGGGTTAAGTGAATTTTCATTTATGTTTGCATAAGCTATTGCTAAATCATCTTCTAGTTTTTCAATATGAATATTATTATGTTTAATAAATCCGTTCATTTTATCAAAGTTTTTTATTATATTTTCTTTTGTTAATTCTATATCTACCATATTATTCTCCTATACTATTTTTAATAAATTCTATAACATCAGTTTCTTCCTGATTAATTATTTTTTTATCTTCTTCAGTTATATCAGTAAAATATTTATTCAATTTTTTATTAATTGAAATTGAATTTAAAGGATATCCTTTTTCTAGTTTATCATTTCTTTTATCAGTGATATAAAAATCATCTTTACTCCATGTATAAGTATTTATTTTGTTATCTTTAATTAATGCTATACCATATATCCATCTAGCTGTAATTTTACCATCTACTCCATACTTTTTTGCTAATTTTGTGTAATGTTCAATCATTTCTTCATCATTAAGTTTTTTCCCATTTACTCTTCTAACATGAGTTCCTGGTTGTAATTTATCTGGTATTCCTTCAAGATATAATGTATCATCCATTGCCATTGTAATCATACCTGTTTCTTTATAATAAGCCATAGCTTTAATTATTGCATTTTCAATTGCATCTTTACCATTTTCTTCAATATCAATATTTACATTTATATCATTTAGTGATAGAAGTTCTATTCCATTATCACTTAATTCTTTAAAAAATCTTTTAATTTTACTTTGATTTCCAGTTGCAAACAATATTTTCATAATATCACCTCTTATTGATTATATCAAAAAAAAAGAAAAAAGCTTTTCTTTCTATGATAATTTTTCCATTATTTCTTTAGCTGCTTTTTTCCCAGCTTCCATTGCTAAAATAACTGTTGCTGCACCTGTTACAGCATCTCCTCCTGCAAATACTTTATCATGTGAAGTTTTAGTTTTTTCTTCTTCAACTTTTATAAGTCCTCTTTCAGTCAATTCAATACTACTTTCTTTTAATGCTTCATGATTTGGACTTGTTCCAAGTGCCATTACGACCATTTCACAATCTATATTATGTTTGCTATTTGAATCTTCTGTAACACTTCTTCTACCGTCTTGTCCAGGTTCTCCTAAAATCATATTAACTACTTCCATACCAACAACATCATTGTTTTCGTTAGTTATAATTTTTGTAGGAGTTTGTAATAAATCAAATATTATTCCTTCTTCTTTTGCATGTTCCACTTCCATTTTTCTTGCTGGAAGTTCTTCTTCACTACGACGATACATCAAATGGGTTTCAATGCCTAATCTTTTTAAGCATCTAACAGCGTCCATAGCAACATTTCCTCCACCAATTATATATGCTCTTTTTACTTTTTTTATTGGAGTTTTAGAATCACTTTTATATGCTCCCATTAAATTTATACGAGTTAATATTTCATTAGCAGAGAAAACACCATTAGCATCTTCTCCAGGAATTCCCATAAATTTTGGAAGTCCTGCACCACTTCCTATAAAAACTGCATCATATTCTTCTTCTAATTCGTTAATTGTTATTGCATTACCAACTGGTACATCAGTTTTTATTTCAACTCCTAGTTTTTTTAATGAGTCAACTTCTTTTTGTACAATTGATTTTGGTAGTCTAAATTCTGGAATTCCATATGTTAAAACCCCTCCAGCTTTATGAAGCACTTCAAAAATTGTTACTTCATATCCATTTTTAGCAAGGTCCCCAGCACATGTAAGTCCAGCAGGTCCACTTCCAACAACTGCTACTTTTTTACCATTTTTTTCTACATTAGTTGTAGCACTATATTCATTTTTAATTGCTTGATCTGCAACATATCTTTCTAGTGATCCAATTGAAATAGCATCACCTTTAAAACCTTTTATACACATTTTTTCACATTGTTTTTCTTGTGGGCATACTCTACCACATACTGCTGGAAGACTTGATGAACGTGATATTACTTCATATGCTCTTTTTAAATCACCATCTCTAATTCCTTTTATAAATTCTGGTATTGCAATATTAACTGGACATCCTTGTACACACCTAGGATTTGGGCATTGTAGGCATCTATTAGCTTCTTTTAGGGCTTCTTCATCATTATAACCTAATTCTACTTCATTAAAGTTTTTTACTCTTTCTTCTTTAGATTGTACTCTTCCTTTTACTTTTTCATCATTCATACTTATGCCTCCTTGGAAAGTCTTTCTTTCATTTCTTCCCACTTGATTTTTTCTTCTTCTTTATATGTATTCATTCTTTTTAATGCTAATTCAAAATTAACTTTATGACCATCGAATTCTGGACCATGAATACAAGCAAATTTTGGTTTTCCATCTACTTCACAACGACATGCTCCGCACATACCACTTCCATCAACCATAAGTGGGTTCATACTTACAATTGTAGGCATATTATATTTTTTTGTAACTTCGCAGACATTTTTCATCATGATAATTGGACCAATTGTAACGCATATATCATAATCATTAATATGTTCTTCTAAAACATTTGTAACAAATCCTTTTACGCCATATGATCCGTCATCTGTTGCATATAATACTTTATTAGCAACACTCTCAATTTTATCTCTTATTAGTAATAAATCTACGTTTCTTGCTCCATCTATTACATCTACTTTCAATCCATGTTCATTTAAATATTTTACTTGTGGATATACTGGCGCTATACCAACTCCTCCAGCAACATAAACAATTCTTTTATCTTTGAATTCTTCTATATTTTTACATATTTCATTAGCGTTTCCAAGTGGTCCTGCTACAGAGAATATCTCATTTTTTACATATGTTAATTCTTCAGTTGATGCACCTATTACTTGATATATTAGATATAATATTCCCTTTTCTTTATCATAATCATAGATTGTTAGTGGAATTCTTTCACTATCTTCTTTTGCCATAACAATAACAAATTGACCAGGCATAGCTTTTTTAATTACTAATGGTGCTTCTATCGCCATTTCAAAAGAGTTTGAACTTATTCTTTTGTTATATAATACTTTATACATTATTTCACCTATCCTCACATATATTATTTTACTTATAGTTAAAGAGTAATATCAAGTCTTATTTTATAAAAAAATGAACATTTTAGTTCATTTTCTTATTAATAACGTATTTTATCAATATGTAAAGTTAAAAATATTATAAATTTTAATATTATTTATTTACATCTTAATGTATTAGTCTTTATCACTACTAATATTAGGAATTACACTTTTTTCCATCATGATTATATTTTATACTATTTTATATTTAAAACTAGTAAATATTAAAAAATCTCTAAACCATATAAGGTTTAGAGAAATAATTTTATTTTGTTCCTAGTCTATTAAGTGGAAATATTGTTAAAGATGTAGTACCTAGTATTTTATCTTTATTGAAACAACCTAAATTTCTACTATCTAATGATAAATTCCTATTATCACCCATTACAAAATAGCAATCATCATTAACATGTGTTTCAAAATCATCTGTTAATTCATCTTCACTTAAGAAATCTTGATCTATTTCTTCTCCATCTATAAATAATTTATTACCTTCTACTTTTACAACTTCATTTGGTAATCCAATTACTCTTTTTATTAATAGAGTATCACCATTTCTTACTACAACTATATCAAATCTTTTTATCCCACGTATTTTATATGTAATTTTATCCAATATCATTATGTCTCCATTGGCAAGAGTTGGATCCATAGAGGCACCATTAACTTGAACAGGAGTTATGATAAATTGTTTTATTAATAAAACTATAACGATTATTGCTACAAAGGGAGCAAATTCTTTAATATAATTTTTTATTGTTTCTTTATTATCTTTATTTTCTAATTTGTCCATATATAACCTCTATATATATATTACAACCTTTATTGAAAATGTAAATCTAAAATTTTAATAATTTAAATTAATAATACATTTATTTACAAAATATTATATTGCTTTTTATGTAATTTATTATAATAAAAAAGGCAAAAGTCTTACTTTTGTCCTCTTTCTTTGATTCTGTATTGTCCTACAACATTTTTTAAGAAATTTAATTTAGCTCTTCTTACTTTACCATGTCTTAACACTTCAATGCTGTCAACTTTTGGTGAATTAATTGGGAATGTTCTTTCAACTCCAACTCCGTAAGACTCTTTTCTAACAGTAAACGTCTCACTAATTCCTCCACCTTTACGAGAAGTTACTACTCCTTCATATGCTTGAACTCTTTCTTTGTTTCCTTCAATTATTTTTACATTTACTTTTACAGTATCTCCAACTCTAAATTCAGGTATGTTGGGATTCATTTGTTTCTTTGTAATTTTATCAATTACATTCACGATTATCATTCCTTTCTTGTTTTTTTCGGAAATCATAGCTATAAAAAAATAATGCTAGCGGATTACACAACGAATAGATTGTATCATAAGACAATAAAAAATGCAAGAATTTCTTGCATTATCTACTATGTCCTTTATTTAATTCTTCATCAAACATTTTTTTATTTAATAATAAATTTAATCTCAATTTTAATTCATCTTCTAATATTTCAATTTTTTTAACCATCAATTCTAGTTTTTCATCTGCAATAAATTTTTTATATTTATTCCATAATTCTAGTTTTAATTTTTCTGCTTCGTCTAATGCTATTTTGTATCCTTCTCCAGATTCATCTTCATCTCCAACTTCACATACTACTTGCATCATGTTAATCAATTTATTGAATTTAGTATTTATTTTTCTTGAAGCAATTTTCTCTATAAAAGTTGGATTGATAATTATGACTCTATTTACGTCTATTGCATCTGCAAAATGAACATCTTTTTTAGTTGTAAGATTATATCCGTTTAATTTATCGTAATCAAAATATTTTATATCTTTTGAATTTTTTTCTTTAACAATTAAGAACTTGCTTGTTACAGCCATAACATTCACCTACTTCTCTAATAAATCTGGTCTTTTTTCTTTTGTTTTCTTTATACTTTCATTTAATCTATATTCATCTATTTCTTTGTGATTGCCATTAAGTAAGACTTCTGGCACTGTCATGCCCATAAATTCTCTTGGTTTAGTATATGTAGGATAATCAAGTAAATTAGTTTTGGGATTAAAAGAGTCATTTATGTGCGAACCTTCTTCTATTACTCCATCAACAAGTCTAGTGATCGTATCTGCTATAATCATTGCTGGTATTTCCCCACCTGTTAAAATGTAGTCTCCTATACTTATTTCATAATCAACTATACTTCTTATTCTATCATCAAATCCCTCATAATGACCACATATAATTATTAAATGTTTAATTTTTTTTAAATCATATGCTTTTTTTTGAGTATATTTTTCTCCATCCGGTGTCAATAGAATTACTTTTGTCTCTTCATTTTTTAAAGCCATTACTGCATCATATATAGGTTGTACCATTAGTACCATGCCATTTCCTCCACCATATGGAGTGTCATCAACTTTATGATGAGGATCTTTTGAATAATCTCTAAAATTTATAATATTTATTTCTACTAATTTTTTTTCTATTGCTCTTTTAATAATTGAATTTGATAGGAATCCATCAAACATTGATGGAAATAATGTTAATATATCAATTTTCATTAAATCATTCCCTCTATTAAATTTAATTCTATTTTTTTATTTACTAAATCAACATTTAATATAAAATCTTCATGATAAGGTATTAATGTTATTTTATTATTAATTTCTGCTTCGATTATTTTATTCTTTGGGTTTATATGTCTTATTGCTATAACATGACCTACTTCTTGATTATTAAAAATTATATTTAGATTAATCAAGTCTTCATCCAAAAATTCTTTATCTTTTAGATCTAAGTCATTCTTTTTAACAAATATATCTTTGTTTATAAATTTTAATACTTCATTAATATTATCATAGCCATACATTGTAATCATTTCAAATATTTTATGATGTCTATAACTTTTAATCATTTCTTCTTGCTTTTCTTCACCAATATATATTTTTCTATTTTGTAAAAAGACTTTTTCTTTATATTTAAAATTACTTAATATTCTAAGTTCGCCTTTTATTCCATGAGTATTAACTATTTTTCCAATGTGAATATATTCGTCTTTCATAGGTCCTCCTTGTACATTATGTATTATAACATTTTATGACTAAATGGTCTATTTATTTAATTCATACAATATTATACTTGTTGCAACCCCTACATTTAAACTTTCAACTTTTTCATTCATGTCTATATAAAAATAAGAATCGCACATATCTAGTATTTCTTCTCTTACTCCATTTCCTTCATTTCCCATTATTAAACAATACTTTTTTCTATCTTTATCTTTTAAATTTCTAACATCTTCTCCATAATCTACCCTTGTTCCATATATAGGTATTTCTTTTTCTTTTAATTCTTTAATCACTTTTTCAAGTTCTTCTATTACAATATTTATATGAAACATCATACCTTGAGTTGCTCTAATTACTTTAGGATTATATAAATCTACAGTATTTGGGCTTAATACAATTGTATCAACATTAAATGCTAAAGCACTTCTTATTATTGTTCCTAAATTCCCTGGATCTTGGATTTCATCTAACATTAATATTTTATTCCCTGTTATCTGATTTTCTTCCATATTGCATAAAGCCATAACATTACTTGGAGAGTCCATATCACTTATTTTATTAATTATTTCATTTGTAACATAAACAGTTGGTAAATTAATTGGTAAAACAACATCTTTTTCTACTATTAGTTCTTCAACAATTCCTTTTTTACATGCTTCTAAAACAAGATGCATTCCTTCAACTATAAATTTTTTAGTTTTTTTTCTATATTTTCTATCTTTCAATTTAACATAATTTTTTATTCTATCATTATCTATACTTGTTATTAGCATTTTATCCCTCTATTCTTTTAGTATTTTTTTGGATTTTTTATAGTCTTTACAATTTTCTTCTACTAATGACCAAAAATTTTTTGAATGATTTGGATATACTAAATGTGATAATTCATGCATTATTACGTAATCTAAACACTCAATTGGTTTCTTCATTAATTCTAAATTTAGTGTTACACGTTTATCCTTGGTATTACATACTCCCCAACGAGTTGTCATTTTTCTTAATGTTAGTGAAGGATATGGAATACTTCTTGTAAATCTATTATAACAATCATCTAGGTGTTCTTTATATATTTTTGATGCTTCTTTTTTATACCATTTATCTAAATCAAAATTTCTACTAATAAATACTTTTTCATGTCCTAAAACTATACCAGGGGTACTTGTATATATAATTTCATATTTTTTACCTAAGTATAAGAATCCGCTGTTGTTTTCACATCTTTTTTCTTGCTTATTTATCATTTTCATAATTGATTCTTGATTTTTAATTATTATTTTTTCTATTTCTCTATTAGAAGTAAAAGAATTTGTAGTTACATATATCTTTAAATCATCTTTTACACGTAGATAAGTATTTCTATTACCTATTTTCTTTGTTATTATTACTTCATAATCTTTTCCATCTATATTAATATGCATATAATCACCAAAACTTACTCTTATATTATATCATAATTTAAATTAATAAAACTCTAGAAATCTAGAGTTATTTTATTTTTATATTATCAGTAGTTAATTCATTAGATGATTTTAAAATCATTTCTTTATCACTAGTATTTTTAACATATATCACTATTTTAGGGTTTGTCCAATTAATGAAGTTATAAAATCCACTATTATAACTATTATCTTTTTGTAAATTTGAAAAATCAAATGAAGATATATCCAAATATTCTAATTTATCTGTACCATTAAACATATAACTCATTGTTGTTACTTTATTTGTCCTGAAATTTTTTAAATCTAATTTTTTAATTTTTGAATGAGAAAACATATTTTCCATACTTGTTACATTACTTGTATCAAAGTTAGATATATTTAATGATTTAGATTTTAATCCTTCAAACATTCCATTCATATTTGTTACATTTTTTGTATTAAAATTTTGTATATTCAAATCATCTATTTGTGAAAAAAAGAACATATTATGCATATCTTTAACATTCGATGTATCAAAACTTGATAAATCAAGTTTATTTAATTCTATGTTGTCAAACATGAAAGACATATCTTCAACATTTGATGTATCAAAACTTGATAAATCTAGTGTATCGATTTCTATGCCGTTAAACATACCGCTCATATCTTCAACTTTAGATGTATCAAAATTTGATAAATCTAAATTATTTGTTTTTATTCCAGCAAACATCCATTTCATTTCATTAACATTTGAAGTATTAAAATATTTAAGGAATCTAAAGTCTTGAATTCCACTATTATAAAACATTCTTGACATATTTTTTACTTTCGATGTATCAATAATATCAAAACCTTCTAGTTCTTTTAATTCTTTTAAATTACTAAACATATATTCTGAATCATTATTAAAATATATTGTTTCTGCTTCTGTATACCAAAATACTGTTCCATCGTTATATGACATATAAACTGGTAATCCAATCTCTGAGATATTATTTTCTTCTGACATATTGTCAGTATTAGTATATTCATTAATAATAACCATTCTTTTAACGGATGTATTATTTTCGTATTCTTTAAATTCTTTAGAAGATATTTTTCTAATTAATAAATTAATTTCTCTACCTGTTGTTAATTTAGCATAATTTATATTTTGATCATTATTATATGATTTATCTCTATATGTTATTTTATATGATAACTTATAAATAGCATTTAAATATTCTTTATTTTCTTCTATTAGTTCTATTGTAATTCTTATTTTATCTTTTTCACCTGGTTCTAGTTCTTTTGTATATCTATAGTCACCATTTTTTTCCCATCCTTTTCCGTTAACTGTTATTCTTGTTATTTTAATATTGTCTAGCAATTCATTATTATAAAACCATTCTTCTCTAAATATTATTTCTGCAGTAGCTTTATAATTTCTTATATTTTCAATATTTATTTCTTTAGTAATTTTTTTATTTAGTTCTAATTTAGAATTTACTAATTCATCATTATTATCTGCTATAATTGTAGCATTTTTTAATTTTTTATTATCATTATAAATATTAAAAATAACTATACCTTGAATTATTATAACTGCTACTAGAAAACCAACTAATAATAAAACTTTTTGTTTATCATAATTAGATGTTTCCATATCTACACCTCTATTATAGAATAACATATTTATATATGTATATATTAAAAAACTCACATAAAATTATGTGAGTTTAACACTATTTGTCTCTTAATATAGCATTATGTTTCTTTTCAACTTCTTCTATAATCTTATTGAATACTTGCATTACTTCATCATCACTTAATGTCCTTGTAGGATCACTAAATGTAAGGGAATATGCAATTGATTTTTCATCATCTTGGACATTTTCTCCAGTATATACATCAAATACATCAATATTAGTTAGTAATTTACCTCCTGCTTTTTTAATCGAGTCTTCGATTGTTCCACTAGATATATCTTTCTTAATTATAAATGCTAAATCTTTTTGAATACTTGGATATTTAGATATTTCTTTATATTTTATTGGTTTAATTTTTTTATCTATAATTTTAGTCATACTCATTTCAAGAACATAAATATCATCTTTAGAAATATTAGGATGAACTCTTCCTAGATATCCAATTGGTTCTCTATCAAGTTCTATTTCAGCACTAATACCTGGATGCATTCCGTCTATTTCAGCTTCTTTTAAATGATATCTATTTTTTAAACCTAGATAGTCTAATACATTTTCTAATATTCCTTTTAAAAGATAAAAATCTGTCTTAATAATTGTTTTGTTCCATAAATTGTTTATATAATTACCCTTCATCAAAATTGCAATTTTTGTATCTTCTTCAGTTTTATTAAAATATGTATTTGATATTTCATAAATCATAACATCTTTTACATTTCTCGATTTATTATATTCATATGTTTTCAATAAAGATGGAATAAGTGTTTGCCTAATTATTTTCTTATCACTACTCATAGGTCTATTTAAATCAATTTGTTCATGACGATTGTATTTAAACATATTATTTTCTTCATCACTTATTAATGTATATGTTTTACATTCATTTAATCCTAAAGATCTAAGTCTATTTGATATCAATTTTCTATATTTTACAGCGCCAACATATTTACCTGATTTATTTGGAATTGTAGGAAGTACTGATTTAATTTTATCATATCCATATAGTCTACCTATTTCTTCAATTAAATCTTGTCTATGAGCTTCTACGTCTAGTCTTCTATTAGGTATTGTTACAGTAAACGTTTCTTTTGATTCTTTATAATCAAATCCAAGATTATTTAAACTAGTTTTAACATCTTCTAAATTCATGTTTAAACCTAGTGTTTTATTAATTTCTTCAAGTGTTACTTTAGCCACTTTTTCTTTCTTTTCAATATTATCATATACTATTGTGTCATTTAATACTTTACCGGATGCATACTTTTCTAAAAGATGACATGCTCTTTCAATTGCCATTGATGTATATTCATAATTAAGTCCTCTTTCATATCTTAATGATGCTTCACTTCTTAAATCAAGTCTTAATGAAGTATATCTAACATTATAAGAATTAAAAATTGCACTTTCTATTAATATATCTTTTGTATTTTCATCTACTTCAGTATTTGCTCCCCCCATTACACCAGCAATACATACAGGTTTTGTTCCATCTGTTATTACAATATCTTCATTTGTTAAGACACGTTCTTTTTTATCAATTGTTATAATTGATTCATTATCATTTGCCATTCTAACCTTGATTTTATTTCCAAGTTTATCTTTATCAAAGAAATGTAATGGTTGCCCAAATTCAAGCATTACGTAATTTGAAATATCAACGACATTATTAATTGGTCTCATTCCTGCTGCAATTAATCTATTTTTAATAAAATCAGGAGATTCTTTTATTTCTACATTTTTAACCATTTTTGCATTGTACATAGTACAATTAGGAGTATCAATTTCAAGTGTAAAATACTTTTTAATAGAATCCTTTATTGGATTTGTTGATATATCTGGAAGAGTTACTTTTTTGCCAAGAACACTTGCAATTTCATATGCAAATCCAATATGATTTGTACAATCAATATTTCTATTTGGATTTAGGTCTAGCTCATAAATTGTATCATCTAGTGACATATATTTTACTACATCTGTTCCAACTGGAGCATCAAGAGGCAATTCATAAATACCTTTAGCATGATTTTCTGGTGTATCTTCTTCAAGTCCTAATTCAGATAAAGCACAAATCATACCATTTGATTCATATCCACGAATTGTAGAAGTTTTTATTTCAAAACCTCCTGGTAATATAGCGCCTGGTAAGGATACAATTACTTTTATTCCACATCTTACATTATTAGCACCACAAACAATTTGTCGTTTATCTATTCCAACATCCACTAAACATCTATGTAAATGTGTATCAGGTATATCATCACATTCTAATACTTCTCCAACAACTAAATTATTTAAATTATGTTGAGATACATGTTCAACATTAACACCAGCATTAGTTATTTTTGTTGCTAATTCTTTTAAATCAACATTTTCAAGGTCAACATATTCTTTGACCCAATTCATACTTATAGCCATATTAGTTACACATCCTTTCTATCAAAATTATTTGTTACTCTCAAGTCATTTGTATAAAATGTTCTAATGTCAGTAATTCCATATTTAAGCATAGCAAGACGTTCTGCTCCAAATCCAAAGGCGAAACCTGTCCATTTTTCTGAGTCATAACCACAATTATCTAATACGTTATGATGAACAATTCCAGCACCACCTACAGTTATCCAACCTGTTCCTTTACAAATATTACATCCTTTTCCACCACAGTTAAAACAAGATATATCCATTTCTACTGATGGTTCTGTAAAAGGATAGTAACTTGGTCTAAATCTAGTCTCACGGTCTTCTCCAAATAATTTTTTTGCAATTACATCAAAAGTTGCTTTTAAGTTTGCAAGAGATATATCCTTATCTACTAGCAATCCTTCAATTTGAGAAAATTGATGTGAATGGGTTGCGTCATCATCATCTCTTCTATATGTTTTACCTGGGCAAATAATTCTAATTGGTGTTTTTTCAGTGTTTTCAAGCATTGTCCTAATTTGTACAGGAGATGTTTGACTTCTTAAAAGTAGAGTATCTCCATCTGTGTAGAATGTATCTTGGGCATCTCTTGCTGGATGACCTTTTGGTAAATTTAAAAGTTCAAAATTATATAAGTCTTTTTCTACTTCCGGACCTTCTACAACATCATATCCCATTGAAATTGCAAGTTCTTCTACTTCTTCTATTAATTTTTCTAAAATATTTGGAGCTCCACAACTTACTTTAGTGCTAGGAAGTGAAATATCTATCTTTTCATTTTTAAGTTTCTTTTCTAATTCCTCATTGTTAATTTTATTTTCCAAGTTAGTTAGTGTCTCTGTAACTAATCCTTTCAATTCATTAGATAGTCTACCTACTTCTTTCTTTTCTTCAATAGATAAATCTTTCATATTACTTGTAAGATCAGTTACAAGTCCTTTTTTACCAAGATATTTTACTTTTAAATTTTGAACATCTTGGATATTTTTTACTTCTTTTAAATCCTCACTTAATTCATTTTTTATTGATTCAACTTTTTCTTTCATAGTATCTCCTTTCAAATAAAAAAACACTTAATCCCAAAGGACGAAGTGTTCGTGGTACCACCTTATTTTTACTCATTAAGCTATAACGCACAACCGTTTATTATTAATAAATGCTTATAGGATGAATTCATAAATACTTTTCTTGCTAGACTTCCACCTTATACTAGCTCTCTATTAGATAGTACTTTTATTACTACTTCCTAATTATTGCAATCAATATAAAAATCTACTTGTAATTATAAAGCATTTCTTTTGTTTTTGCAATCTTTATTTCTTTTTTCTCTTTCTTCTTTAGTTTCAATAATTATGCTTGGACTTATATCAGGTAAATTATTTGCTAATTCTTTCATCCTTTCAAGAGTAATTTCCTCATTTTCTACTTTTTCTAAATAGTGAGATGCTAAATAATTATTTATTAAATATCTAAAGTTTGATATAAATAAATCTAGATGATTTGATAAAAATATATTTGTCGCATCACAATTTATACATGCTATATCTTTTGGATTTCTAATATTTTGCATATCTTTTTCACTAGTTTCTAATAATATTCTTTTAATTTCTTTAATATCATCTTCTTCTGAAATATCAAATCCTTTATTTAGGCATATTTTTAGATAGTAAATAATTTTTGACAAGTAATTAGAGTTTTCTTTTATTTTTCTAGGTCGATATAAATTTAGTTGATTAATATCTTCTTCACTATATCCTTTTTGTAATAAAAATTTATTTAAATATGTATCATAAAAGATAGATGGGAACTCATCAATTAAAGGATGAGTTTCTTTCCCTCCATTTTTCCAATCAATATAGAAACGAATAATATCATGAGCTAATACTTTTATATCACTTATGTCTTCTTTATCATCAAAAATAATTATAGGAACTGTTCTTAAATATAATCCATGGTCTATTTCTTCTATGTTTAACATATCTAATAATTTTTCTTTTTGTTCCTCACTAAGTGTGCTAAGAAAAAGTATTTTATTTTCTATTTTAATTTTTTCATATAATTCTAAATAATCTCCATTTGGGTCAATAGATAGTAAATATTCTATAAGTAAATTATCTAATTCTTCTAATGATATTTTAGGTAAAACTTTTTCTTTCATTTCAATTTCGTTTAATTTATTTAGTTCACTAGTTACTATATCGCAAATTGGGGTAATGTTTTCTAATATGAATCTATCATTTCCTTCATTTGTCAATTCATTAAACTGATCTTTCAATAAATTACTTAGTAATCTATATTTAAACATGCTATTTAAATAATTATATACATCTTCTCTATCTTTTAAAGAAGATAAATCAAGTTCTCTATCAAATTGATCGCTTAGTTTAGAAAATAGATATGTATATATTTCATCTATATCATACGTTTCTTCAAAATCTTCTTCGTTATCACCATTATATAACATAAATAGTATCAAATAATATTCATATAATTCTTCATAATTCATTATAGCCACATCCTATTTTATATATTTTTCTATTTCTTTTTGTAAACGTTTATAGCCTTCAGATTCTATTCCTCTATCATATAATATTTTTTGTCTATTTCTATATTCATTATTTACTAAAAGTTCTATTAATTTTCTTAACTCATTTTTATCTTGGATTTTATCGATTATTTGAAGAGTTCCATCTAAAGATGAAAAAGGTATTAATAAATTTAATGTTGCAATTAAAAATTTTTTCTCTTGTTCATCATTATATAATTGTATTTTGTCATTAATAAAATCACAGTCTACATCATTTCTTTTTAACAAATCACGATTATAACTATCATATGTTTTAATATATCTTTTTGCATATCTCTTAAGTATATTTAAATGTTTAATACTAAAAGTATCTTCTTTATTCTCTTCCTTTAAATATAAATATTGTAATAAAAAACTTAAAACATCACTATATTCATCTGGAATTGTAAGTAAATCGGTAGGATTGTCTGGATTAAAGTTTGATAATATAGTACCAATTGAAAAATTAAAAATACGTTTGTCTTCTTCAGTTGGTGTAAAGTGAGGAAAATATAAAGTTTGATGGTCTTCTATACTTTTTGGCATATATAAACCGCTTTTAAAATTAAATGGATTAAATACAATTTTAATATGGTTATCTTTTAATACTTCCTTAGCGTTATCGGATAAATAATCTCTAATTGCAAAAGAACTATCTATAAATTCGTCTAAACTTATTTTATTATTATTAGTTTTGTATTTTTGCAATTTAGATTCAACTAGCAATCTTGATGTTTGAAATACATCTAAACTTCTTATATATAGTTTACTCATATTAACCTCTTAAATCTATTTCTTTCATTAATCTTTTAAAACCATATGTTGTTATATTTCTATCTGCCAGTATTTCTTCACGGTTATGATTTTTATTTTCAAATAATTCATGGATTAATTTTTGAAGTTCAATTTTATCTTTTGCTATTTCATCGCTAATTTGAAGAGTTGCATCTAGAGACGATAAACTTACTAAAAATATTAATGATTGCTCTAAAAATCTTTCTTCTTTCATAAATTTTTCATCATCCCTATAACATTCAAATATATTTTTATAAATTTTAGAATTTAATAATAAACCATCTAAGTGTCTTGTACTAAAATCTATTTCTTTATTTGTATCTCTTAAAAATAAGTATTCAAGTAAATAAGGAAGAACATTACTAAACTGGCAACTTATATCATAATCTTGTGGTGTATAATCTAGACTATTTCTTTTAAGTAATTCACCCAAAAAATAGATCATATCTCTTTTATATGATTCATGAAGATTTTTAGTAGGAAATATAATAATATTTTCTTCTCCATAATTACTATAAGTAGTATCTTTTATAAAAATATTATAGCCATATTGAACATTACATTGTTCTAAATAATTTAATTCTTTCTCCCCTAGATATGGACTAATAACTCTTGTTGCATCAAAAAACTCGTCATCACTTATTTGTCTTTTATTAAATACATATTGTTTGCTATAATTATCTATTAAATACTTTGAAATATTATATATATCATATGTTCTACCTAATATTCTACTCATAATTGCCTCAAAAACTTTATATATCAAATTTATTTGGCTATATTATATTTTATTTGTTGATTATTATCAATAAAAAAAGAGAATTTCTTCTCTTTTTTATTACACAGTTTGAAAATCTCATGGTAAAGTTACTATGTAGCATCCTCTATCATTTGATTTAATTGTATCTGTTTTCTTAACATTTGTTAAATTATTAAGCATTGTATTACATTCGTTATATCCATTATTATATTCTTCACTACTTGTTATACTTATTACTTGTTCTTTTTCTTCATTTGTTAAGTCATTAAAGTCTCTTCCTTGTAATATTGCTTCTATATCTTTATCTAAATCTTTTAAGCATTTATCATATGCTTCTGTTGCATAATAAATTACTTCTCCTGATTCTGATCCTTCAATTTCGTTATATATTACATTTTCATCTGATATATTGAATACTCCTGTTCCATCAATTATATCTTGCCACTTTTGTCCTGCCTCAAAGTCAAATTCTTGTCTATCACCTTTATAGTCTTGATAATCGTATACAAAGCAGAATTTTCTATCTTTTGATATTTCTATCTTTGAATTTAACTTAAATGATATTTCTTCTAATGCTTTTACTCCTGTTGGTATTACCACTAATAATAATGCAAATACTGCTACTGTTTTTCTTACTTTCTTTGTCTTTATTGCTATTCCACATAAAATTAAACTTGCTATTAATATATTTACATAAATTAATAAGTTATCGCTTGTTTTTGGATTTTCTACTAATTCTCCAGTTGCTGTATTTACAAGCTTAAATTCTACACTATTTGTTTCTTCATATTTTCCACTTGATAATGCTGCTGTTGGCACTTCACTTTCATATGTTATAATTATATTTATTTCTTTTTCTCCATTTGCTTCAAGTTCATTATTATCATCGGCAAAAACATATTCATATTTCATATAATCACTTACCTGTGTTGTTTGGTTTGTCATTATATATGCTTTATCATCATTATTCTTTATTGTAACTTTGTATTTTACTACATCATGTATATTTGCAAATGCTAAATCAAAATCAATATTCAATCCATTTGCTTTTGGTTCGTTGTTTACAACTACTCCATCACTTATCTCAACCAATTCAATTTTTGATACTTCTACATTAGCTGCTGCTTTTGCAGTTGCAAATGGCATAACTAATAAAACCCCTAAGACTAATAAATATAATATAATATTTTTTTTCATATATTTCCCTCCTATAATATTTACATTTTTATATTATCAAACATATTGTAAATTTACAATACAAATATGTAAATAAAAAGAGTATATATGTAAAAGTTGACACAAAAAAAGAAAAGTTATACACTCATTAACTCTTCTTCTTTTATTTTTAACATTTCTTCAATTTTTTTATTGTATTCATTTACTAAATCTTGTATTTCTTTATCTTTTCCTTTTTCTACATCTTCAGGTAACTTTGCTTTTTCAATATCTTCCATTGTATCTCTTCTAATGTTTCTTACTGCAACTTTTGCTTCCTCAGCCATAGCTTTAACCTGTTTAGTTAAATCTCTTCTTCTATCTTCAGTTAAAGGTGGAATAATAATTCTTACTGTTTCTCCATCATTATTTGGAGTAAAGCCTAAATCAGCCTCAAATATTCCCTTTTCAATTGCGTGTAAACAAGACCTATCAAAAGGCTTTATTAGCAATTGTCTTGCTTCTGGAACTGAAATAGTTGCTAATTGTTTTAATGGTGTATCAACTCCATAATACGAAACCATAACTCCATCTAAAGCATTTGGATTTGCTCTTCCTGCTCTTACTGTTCCAAATCTCTTTTCTAAATTATCTAGTGCTTTAAGCATTTTTTCTTCTGCAATTTCTTTAAATAATTCTTCTTCCATTTAGTTATCTCTCTCCTTAATTTAATTTTACTCTAATATTTTAATTTGTAAATAATTATAATTCTATTTTTTCTTCTTTAATCATAAAGTTTTTTTCTTTTAAGAACTTCTCTATCTCACAACATATTATATCATTTTTTCTTCCTTTAAAAATATCATGATAATAGTCATTAACAAGTACTATTTTTTTATGATTATTATTTATTTCATTAAATATTTTTTCTGATGATGTTGGTGGAACTACTTGATCTTTTGTACCATGCACAAACATTACTGGTACTTTTATGTCATATATATCATTTTTGTATGTTTCTATTAATTCCATAAATTCTTTTTCTGCTGATACAGGTAGCTTATTAACCCTTGTTAGTATTTCATTGTAGCTATAAACTTTAACTAATTCAGGTATTTTAAATAATGCATTTATAACCCCACCTTCTTTTTTTGATGCCATTGATGTGAAAGCTGGAGCAGCTAAAACTATTTTTTTTACTTCTTTATATTTTTTAGCTAAATATGTTGCTATAACACCACCCATACTATGACCAACTAAATATATATTTTTATATCCATTATTAATCAAATAATTAATTTGTTTTTCAGATTCTTTAATCCATTCCTTACTTGTTGCTTTTCTTTTATCTTTAACATCGTGCCCAGGTAGTGTAAAAAAGAATACATCAAATTTTTTATTTAATTCAAGATAGTTGGCTAAATTTTCAATGTCATATGTTCCCCCTGCAAAACCATGAATTATTAATATTGCTTTATGTTTAAACATTATTACACTTCCTTGCTATTTTATTACCTTGTTTAACTTTAGTTTCTATTTTATTTTTTGAATTATTTAAAATATCTTCATCAATTTTAATTATATTTTCTTTTATTATAATAACTACTGTTGAACCCCCAAATAAAAAATAACCTTTTTCTTCTCCTCGTTTAAATTTCTTTTTCTTATAATTATATATTTTACCTACCATCATAGCACCAATTTCCATTTGAATTATTGTACCGAAATTTTCTGTTTCTAAAACTTCATATTCTCTTTGATTTTCTTGATAAACTTTATATCTATCAAAAGCAATTGGTCCTACTGTATTAAAAACTCCATTAATAACTTTTCTAGATAATAATTTACCACTATCAATGTAAGCATACCTATGATAGTCATCAACAGATAATCTAAATACTATGAAATAGCCATTTTTATAATTATTTGCTAAGTCTTTATCTCTTAATATTCTTTCTAATGTATATTTTTTATTTTTAATAATAAATTCTTGATTATTATCCAATTGATATACTGTTATTTTAGAGTCACAAGGAGCACAAAAATCTAATTTGTTTTTAGAAAAAGTTCTTTTACCATCGATTATTTTACGTGAAAAAAATTCATTAAATGATTGATATTTTGTATTTTCATATTCACTCATATCAATATTATTATCTTTAATAAAATTATTAATATGTTTAGTTGATATTTTTTTATTAAGATAAAAACCACCTATTTTAGATATAAATCTTTTATTAACTATTTTTAATATTATTCGTCCAAAAAAGTTCTTATAAAGAAAATTAGCCCCTTTGGGACTTTTATCTTCTATTATTTCATTTGTATCTCTTATAATTATTTTAGTCATTATACTAGACAAAGCATAACAATTCCTACAATTGCAATAACTGCAACTATTGGATATGCAATTCCTCTTAGTTTTGGAACTTTTATATTTAAAACAAATAATATAGCAGTTAAATATGTTAAGATAGTATAACAAATTTGATACAATCCACATGATATATAATTAGATATTAACCATAATAATGGATATGTTATTGATGTAGATGTTACAGGTAGCCCACTATAAAATTTAACTGGGCCTTTATCATTTTTATTAATTACAAGAACATTAAAATGACATAGTCTTTGTATTCCACACATTGCGAGTAGAACATATGCTACAACATGATACCATTCATTAAAGCCTAAGGCTAGACCAAAGATTATTGGAAATGCTACAAAATCAATTGTATCAGCAAGAGAATCTAATTGAATTCCAAATAGTTCTTCATCTCTATCTCTTTTACACATTCTAGCAATTTTACCATCAAACATGTCACAAACTCCAGCAAGTATTAACATTATCATAGATACTTTAAAATTTGCTGTAAGAGCATAATACATTCCTACTACTGCAAATGTTACTCCTAGATAGCTTATTATCAACGATTTATTATACTTTCCAATTAACATAAAATACCTCTTCTCTAATATCTATATAATTGATTATAACACATTATTATTTTTTTTACAAAGAAAAGAATATTAATACATAAAAAATATCGGTGTTCCCGATATTTATTGAATCATTTTATTAAATTTTTTATTATGCATTCTTAGATATTCAAAAGCCCAGTTATAACCCTTCCATAATAGCATTCCAGTTAAAATTAGAGAAATTGTTAAAATATACATTCCTAAATCAAATTTAGATAAGGTGAAAAAGTTTTTAAAGAATAATATTTCAATGGCAAAGATACTGCACATTGAAACCATTAGAATAATCCTTATAGTATTAAATGGCTTACACAATTTATATTGAAATATAAGCATAATAATTGTTGTCAAAATAACTGTTATTGTTGAATTCTCAACAGGGATTAATCCAGAATTTCTTGTTAAAAATAAAAATATGAAAATGGTTGAAAAAACAGTAAGCGCTGTTGGTAAAGCATTAGCTATTATTTTAACTAAAAAATTACCTTTAACACGTTCTTTATTAGGTTCTAGTGCTAATACAAGAGATGGAGCACCAATTGTTATTAAATTCATTAAACTTAAATGAATTGGATGGAAAGGATAATGGAAGGCAGTAAATAACACCATTAAAACTATAAGTATAGTATAAATTGTTTTTGTTAAAAATAGTGATGCACTTCTTCCAATATTATTTATACATCTTCTTCCCTCTTCAACTACCTTTGGCATTGCATCAAAATTTGAATTCATTAAAACTAACTGACTAACATTTCTTGCAGCATCACTTCCAGATGCCATAGCAATACTACAATCCGCTTCCTTTAATGCTAAAACATCATTTACTCCATCTCCAGTCATTGCAACTGTATGCCCAAGACTTTTAATTAGCAAAATTAATTCTTTTTTCTGATCAGGTTTAACACGGCCAAAAATAGTATTATTTAAATATGCTTCTTTCAATTCTTCTTTTGTTTTTATTGTTGATAAATCACAATATTTATCATAATTATCAATTCCTACTCTTTTAGCTATTTGAGAAATTGTAATAGGATTATCCCCTGAAATAATTTTAATATCTACACCTTGTTGTTTAAAGTAGTTTAATGTTTCTTTAGCTTCTTTTCTTATTTTATCTTGAATAAGAATTAATGCGACAGGACTTTTTTTACCATTTTTTTCTACTGCTAAAAGTAGCGTTCTATAATCTTTTGAATATTCTTCATAATTACTATTTTTGATTATAAATTCAGGAGCTCCCAAGTAATAATTTAAATCTTCCATTTCAACTTTTGAATATTTTTTATCAGAGGAAAATGGTATTATTTTTTTATATTCAAGTGGTTTACCATTAGCTGTTTCAAATTTATTTCTAACTGCAGTCATTGTTGGAGATACATCTTCAATTGAATGACATATCTTATCTAGTAATGTTTTAACTTCTTCTTTTGAATATTTTATATTTGGAATAAAATCTACTACTTCCATTACCCCTTCTGTTATTGTTCCTGTTTTATCAAGGCATAAAACATCTACTCTTGCAAGTGTTTCAATGCAATATAGTTCTTGTACTAAAACTTTGTACTGACTAAGCCTAATAATTGATACTGCTAAAACCGTACTAGTTAATAATATTAATCCATCGGGTATCATACCAATTAAAGCAGCTGTTGTATTTAAAACAGCTAAATTAAAATCACTTTCAGCGTAATAATATTGATTTATAAATAAAAGTATTCCGACTGGAACTATGGTAAAAGAAATACCTTTTATTATTTTATTTAATGATATCATTAAAACTGAATTTAATTTTTTTATGTATTTAGCATCTTTACTTATAATTGATGTATAATTATCATCTTTAACATGTTCTACTTTAGCTAATACTTTTCCACCCGTTATAAAACTTCCTGAAAGAACCATATCTCCTTTTTTCTTTTCAATTGGAGTTTCTTCTCCAGTAATAAATGATTCATTTACTAAGCATGAGCCTTCCATAACAATACTATCAGTTACTACTTGATAACCTACTTTTAGTTCAATTATATCGTCTAATACTACTTCTTCTCTTCTAATTTCTTTTCGTTTTCCATCTCTTATTACAACAACTTTTGATTGACTAATAAGAGATAACTTATCTACTATTTTTTTAGCTCTTATTTCTTGAACTGTACTAATGATAATATTAAATATAACTGTACCAATAAAAAGCATATTTTTATATGCTCCTACTAATGCAATGGCAAGTGCAAGGCCAAAATTTAAAAAATTAAATAATGTAAAAAAATTATCTCTTACTATTTGTCTTATACTTTTTGTAGGAACTGATACATCTGTATAATTCAAATTTTCTTTAATTCTTTTTTCTACTTGCTTTTTTGTAAGTCCATCATTTACATTTGGAGTATATCTTTCCATTTTTACACCCTCTATCTCATTTTAAATTATATCAAACAAACATGAAACAAGAGACATTTTTGTCCCTTGTTGACATTATTTTATACTTCTTTTTCTTCTTTATTTTTAATTGTACTGATATGTTTAGTTCTACTTAATGATTCATAAATAAATTTCTTTTTCTTTGAAAAAATACATATAATTGATCTAAAGTATATTATTAAAAGTGATGAATAAATTAATATTAGTAATATTTGTCCAATTAAACCAAGTTTAGCATTATCATATATAACAAATGTTACGTAATATACTTCAAACATCAAAAAATACTTTATTATGTATCGTATTAAAATTTGGTTTATCCTTGCTCTTTTATTATCTTCACTAACTAATCTTACGCCAACAATGATTTTCCCAATTGTTCTACCATTAAATATTATTGTAAATATGATATTATAAATTAGAAAAATATACATAAGCAATGATAAGTCTAAATAATTTCTTTTAAATATCCCAGAAAAAGTAATTATACATACTATAATAAAATCTATGAAAGATGCTACTATAGTTCTTGAACGTGATACGTTTTTACCCTTAGTATATGATTTCTCATCAATGATTTCCCTTGATGGTAATATTTTACTTAATAATGGTGTAATTAAATATCCAATTAAACCACCAGTAGTATTTACTATTAAGTCATCTACATCAAACAATCTATATGGTCTTGGGTATATTCCAAATAAGCAACTTAATTGTGTTACTTCGAAGAATAAGCTTAACAAAAAAGATATTGTTAATACTTCCCACCATTTTCTTTTAAAATAGTATCTTAAATAAACACCAAATGGTAATGTTAATAAGAAATTAAATAATACTGTATAAACACTTGGATTTTTAAAAAAACTAATCCAACTAGAGAAATTCAATATATTAAAATTTGTGTTATTAAATATATCTATAAATCCTTGAAATGGAATTAATTGGGCCCATGGTCCTGTCATTTTTTCTACATCTTCTATTCTAGGAAGAGGTAATATAACCATAAACCACGCTATTAAAAGATATAGGACAAAGGAATATACTATCATTGTTCTTAAAAATAATATTGAGCCATATTTATGATATTGTTTTACCATATATGGAAAAGTTAGTAATAATGCTAGTATTGGAAATATTATTAAGCCTATTTTAATTGGTATTATATATGTACTCATATTCGCCTCTTTAAATATACTTTATTCTATTTTATTATACTATAATTTGTTAAGATATGGTATAATGTATTTGTTGTTCTCGTAGCTCAGCAGGATAGAGCAATCCCCTCCTAAGGGATAGATGTGGGTTCGAGTCCTACCGGGGACACCATTATTATGTTATTAAAGTTGAATTGATTTTTTATCAATTCTTTTTTTAAATAAAAAAAAACTATTGTTTTTTGTTTTAAATAGTTAATAATAATACTATAAAAAAATTAGCCATGCTTAGAATTTGTCTTTTTTTCACTTGAACTTCTTCAATTATTGCTACAACATCATCGACTATATCAACTAACCAACTTTCAGCATATTTAGGGACTCTAGTTGGAGCAATGGGAAACATATGAGTAACAATTATATCTTTTTCTTTTTCTGTTAAATAAAAAAACTTCTCTGAATATTTTAAGGCATATTTTGGATGATTAACTAAAGTATTTGCTTTTTCCTTTACAGAAATATTTTTATTATCTACTAAAAAGAAATCATGCAAAAGTGCTGCTCTTGCTACTTCTTCATAACTTAATCCTAACTTTTTAGCAATTTTATAAGAATATAAAGATACTCTTTTAGAGTGATCATATCTATTCATTCCATGATGAACTATTTCTTTAGTTTTTTGAAATTCTTCACTACTATCTATATCTTTTATTATTAATTCATATTCATTATCTATCATATTTATCATACTCTTTCTTTTGTCTATTTGATTATAACATTGTATTATTCATTTGTAAAACAAAAAAAGAGAGGCCTCTCTTAATCTATGTAAACGCATTTTACGTTGCGTTCCATAATATTATATGCAAATTGCCTCTATTATTTCCTATTAACTATTATTTTTTGCTTTTTAGGAATATATAATTCATTTATTTCTTTAGTAGTTTTCTTTTCAAATGAGCCATCATTTAGTTTATTGCCTACAAGGATTTGAAATATTCTTTCTATTATGTTTAGATTATTATATCTATCTATTGCATTCATAATAGCATATCTTCTTGCCATACGTTGTGAACATTCTTCAATTCTTTTCCCAACTTCTTTTTGAAGCTCTTCTAAAGTCATATTTGATATTATAGTATGTTTCTTTACCTCTTCGATATCTTCAGTAAATTCACTACTAAATACATAATCAATATCTATTCCACATTTTAATACTAGTAGTGACATAAAACCATAATAGTTATCCGGTTCAAATAAATAACCATGACCATCTCTTGATGCTTCTAAATAATCAAATGCTGTTTCTACTGACATTGTCTCAAATTGACATGGAAAATGAAACCCTTTTTTATTAACATTTTCTTTTAATTTATCTACCATTTTTCCCCTCATCATCAAATTGTGTGCAAATAATATATGATGTTTTTGTTCCATATCATATCATGCTTTATTAGTTTTATCAATATATTTAATATTTGTGATTAATTGTTTGTTAAAGCTTTAACTTTTTCTAAGTATTCTTTTAATACTTTTTCTTTATTTTTAACCATTTCACAATTTGCTAAATCATATGCAAATTGTGTTGGATAGAAATCATCATCTAAAGAAGTACCATCCCTATAATCAAAATAGTCATCTTCTTTTTCGTATTTGTTACCTTGATAGCTAAATGAAACACAACTATCATATGAATTTCCATACAAAGTTGAATTTGGATAATTATGTGAAACTTTTTCTATATTTCCTTCAATATAATATCCATACTTGCAATCATCTTGAGCAACTGTATACCTATCTAAATTGTAATATTTATCAAGGGCTGATAAAACAACTTTATTATTTTTATATTTGTTTCTTACATATGATAATATTTTCCATACTGTAAATGTAGGAATTCTTTTTAAATGTTGATTTTTCTTCCTTCTTTGTTCCAAATCATTTACCATATTTTTAAACTGATAGAAAAGTATTTCGTTTTCTTTAATTGTATTGATACGATGATATATTTTTGTATCTTCTAATTCTAAATCTCCAAGTAATAATTCTTCTAGCATATTTGTATACCAAGATGGTGAATAAGAAGATAAATATGCTTTTGGAGATTTCAAATCAGTTTTATAAGAAGTCAACATTTTATCTATAAATTGTGCTAAGTTTTTATTTGTTGCCTTCAATCTTTTTAACTTTTTTATTTTCTTTTTTATATTTTCTTTATCTATACCATACACAATGCAACTAGCTAATATTAGTTCCTTATTTTCATTTAAATATTTATATCTTTTTAATAATTCATTTTGAGTATTATCCATACTTAACAATCTTACTTAACATTTTTATTTTGTTCTTCACTATTTTTATTTTTTAAAGATTCTTTATAGTAATTATAAATAACATCTATTTCATTTTTTAATTCAGGGAAACTATTACAAATACTATTGTAAGCACAATCAACAAATTGTTCATGTTCCATATCTGATAACTGTCTTTGAACTCTATTATTAAAAAGAGCAATTATGTCTTTAGGTTCATAGTGATAATTATATCCAAGTTCTCTTGCTAAATCATTTATTTTTTGCAATAACTCAGGATGTAAATATACTAATCTATCAAATTCATTTTTACTAATATCCATATTTAATGTTTTTTTATAATATCTATATTTATCTAAAATATCTGATCCATCTTGCTTAAAATTTACAGGTTTATTTGGATACCTATATATTACTAGTAGACCGTCATTTTCTGCTTTTAATAATCCTTCATATACATTTTCACAATATTCTTCATTAATTACATCAACGCCAACTTCTGATACCACTTCTTCAAATCCTGTATGAATATCTTTAAAAGTATCATCCTTGAAAGAATATATTGAAGAACTATTAGAATACATTTTTTCAAATGCACCTGGTATATTTTCAACTAGTTCCCATGGCCCATCTTTCTTTGTATCAAAATGGCCAATATCATATGTTAAGTCATCACCACATCTACCACTAAAATGTAATGCTAAAACTTTTTCTTTTGTTGCATATACATAATTACCATGAGTTGATTTCATTGGCTCTATCCTTTTTAATCCATGTTCTTTACTTCCATGATATACAATTCCCATATAATCACTTCCCATTATTATAATAACACATAATTATATAATTACAAAAATATTTATTAAATAATTTTCACGATATATTCTGGTATATGTTATAATTATTTTGAAAGAGAGTGGTATGGGTGGTTTTAGGTTATAATACAATTAAAAAAATGATTTCAAAGGATTTATTAATAGAAAATGCAAATAATCAAAATATAAAATCTTCTTCTTATGATATAACAACTGATAAATATATATTAAAAATTAAAAAAAATCAAAAGCCTATTTCTTTTATTGATGCTCAAGAATTAAATAATATGTATGAAGAAATAAATATTACAGAGGGTTATGTAATAGAACCAGGTGAAACTATATTAGTTATGTTAGAGGATATATTTAATCTTCCTAATAATATATGTGGATTTATTCAAGGTAGAACTTCTTTAAATTGCTTAGGGTTAAATATTGCTACTCAACATTTACATCCTGGATTTAAAGGAAAACTTAATATTTCTGTTACTAATAATTCAGTAAATTCATATATTATTACCCCAAAAATTCAAATAGCTCAAGTTGTATTTGAAAAACTTGATAAAAAGGTTAAAAATGATAAGTTGTATTCTGATAGTAAAGCAGTTTGTCATAATAAAGATATACGTAAAGAATCAATGATTTATTCTGATTATATTGGAAAAGTTGTTAGGCATTTCAAAGGAAATTATTATTATATACAAGATATATGTATGGATTCTGAAACTAAAGAATATACAATTATTTATAGAAATCTATATGATCGAGAAGACTCAAATGTTTGGGCAAGACCTGCAAAAATGTTTTTTGAAGAAATTAATTCTAATAGAAAAGATAATATTACAAAACAAAGTCATCGTTTTGAGTTAGTTAATGATTTAACTATTGATTATACTAAACAAAATAAAAATGAGTAATAATTTGATGATGTAACCCATCTAGTTGACACGTATTAAAAAATAATGCGTGTCTTTTTTAATTAAGTCTTATTCTTTTTGTATTATAA